>NZ_DATKFP010000456.1:0-28623 GCF_035511395.1 Sphingobium sp. | reverse complement strand
AAGGGTATCCAGAGTTTGACTGAAGCGATTGCGACGAAGCCGAGGTAGGACTCCTTGGTTTTGTCGTAGCGGGTCGCGATGCGCCGCCAGTTCTTGAGTTTGTTGAACAGGCGCTCGATCGAGTTGCGCCATTTGTATTTGGTGCGGTTGTGCGGAGCCGGATTGCGCCTGTTGACCTTGGCCGGGATCACCGCCTCGACACCGGCTGCTTCGATCTCCTCGCGTATTGTATCGGCATCGTAGCCCCGATCGGCCAGGAAAGCCTCAATCCGGTCGGTTATCATACGGAACAGCGGTGCAAAGCCCTGTACATCATGTGCTTGCCCTGGCGTCAGCACGAAGCCGAGCGGGAGGCCTCTGGCGTCGCACCTTGCGTGGAGCTTGGTGGTGAAGCCGCCTCGCCACCGGCCAAGCGCCTCGGTTTGTTGAGTCCCCTTTTTATGCCGACGGCACAATGATGTGCCCGGACCACCGTGTTGTCGATCATGTCGGCTGCCGTGTCGCGCCCCGCCAGTGTGGCCAGCGTCTCGAGCATGGCATCAAACACACCGGTCGTGACCCTATCGTCGATAGTGTCGAAACACGCTGTTCCAGTTGCCATAATCGTCCGGCAAGTGCCGCCACTGCGCACCGGTCTGCGCGATCCATATCATGTCTTCGAAATAGGGGCGATTATCCTGGGCCGGGCGGCATCCACGACCTTGCTCAGGGGGCAACAGTGGCCCGATCACTGCCCATTCCTCGTCTGAAACGCCGATCCGCTCGCCCAAAGCTGCCTTCCAAAAGCCAGCCTTGAATCAGCAACCATGCCCGCAGTCAAGCTTTGTCCACGAAACCTAATTTGAATGTCGAAGCGATCCCTCCGCAATGGGGAACAAGACTCACCAGGCCGCTCCAGCGAATATTGTGAAATGCCGACGAGAGGTCGGTATCAAGCTGGCGCTATCCCGGTTTCCTGATCGTATGGAGAGCCAGTATCTGCGCTGCGATCGCTAAGTGCTCAATGCGGGCATGCCGTTTGTCAATTTCCACTCCAAACGCCTGCGCTTAAGAATTTTCGAGTCAGATGGGCCATCTGTAGGAACTGACTAGCCAGCCAGATTCGGGTTGATCCGGCAAGAAAAAAGGGTGGAGCAGCAGCCTGCTTCTCCACCCTTTTCCATATTTGCGAACCTCAGTTGGTCTTGAAGCGCACGCCGACGCGGAAAGCGCGGCCAAGCAGGTCGCTGAAGGTCGAGTTGGCCGACAGGCCGCTTTCGGGCAGCAGGATCGGATCCTTGTCGAACAGGTTGGTGATGTTGAAGAAGAGTTGGCCGTCGGAGCCGCCGACCTTGATTTTCGCGGTGAAGTTGAGGTCGGTGTAGAAGGTGCCGTCGATATGGTTGCTGTCGATCGTCGGATTGGCGGCCGTGCTGGCCGGGCAGTTCGTCGTGCAGACGATATAGGTGTTGTTGTAGGTGCCCGAGCTGACGCCGCGACCGACTGCCGAAATCGAGTAATTGGGCGTGTCGAAGGTTGCAGAGAGGCGGAAAATCCAGTCCGGCGTGCCGCTGGTCTGGCCGCTATTCTGGCCGACCGAGTCGATCGGCACCGAGACGCCGTTGTCGACCAGATTTTCCAGATAGTTGGTCGCGGTGCCACGCAGCGTCAGGCTGCTGGAACTGCTATTGAAGATCTGGTCGAGGGGCACGCGATAGCTGGCTTCATAGTCGATGCCGCGCACCTTGACCTTCGCGAAGTTGAAGGGGCTGGCCGAGACGAAATAGTCGCGGTCGCCCAGCGGATCGGCGACGATGGCGTCGCAGAAGGATTGTAGCCCTTCGGTGCAGCGCTGAGCGATGTCATCAGCGAAGAATTGCGCGATCGCATCCTTAACCTTGGTGCGGAACCAGTCGACCGAGAAGGAGAAGCCCGGCAGGAAGCGCGGCTGGAGTACCGCGCCGAGAGTCAGCGTGTCGGCCTTTTCGGGCTTGAGCGCCAGATTGCCGGTGGTGAGTTCGCGGAAGGTGGCACCGGCAAACCGGCCATAGGCCGACGCCGTACTGAACGTATTGGTGCGCGATGTGCCTGACTGGAACAGTTCGTTGAGGTTGGGTGCGCGAATGTCGCGCGAGCGTGTGCCGCGCAGGCGGATATCCTCGATCGGTTGCCAGGTGAGGCCTGCCTTCCAGGTTTCGACGGTGCCCGACGTCGAATAGTCGGTCACGCGCGCAGCGCCGTTGAATTCCGCGCCCAGGCCCAGCGGAATGACGGTTTCGAGATAAGCTTCCTTGACATTGTAGCTGCCGAAGGTGGGGCGGAAATTGCCGACCGACCAGCCGCTCTGATATTCGGTGGGGACGAAGCCCGACACTTCTTCCTTGCGATATTCGCCGCCGACCGCGACGCTGACGTCGCCCGCCCATGTGGCGAAGGGGGTCATGGAGAGGTTGACGCCCGCGACCGTCTGCTTGAACTTCTGGTCGCGATATGGATCGCCCATCACCCAGTCGACGGCTGCCGGATTAGCGACGCCGACGCCGAGGCGATTGAGCGGGATACAGCCATTGGTGACATCGGTCAGGGTCGGGCGGCAAACGATCGTGCCGGCCGCGACGCCCAGTGCGTTGTCGGCCGGGGCGAACACGGCGTCGGTGGCCAGCGTCATGCGCGACGTGTTCATGATGTCGCGCAACAGTTCGTGCGTGTCGGTCTGGCCATATTGGGCATAAGCGTCCCACACTGCCTTGTTGCCGAACATCTGGAATTCGCCGCCCGCGCCGATAGTGTAACGCTGGGTTTCGCGGGTGCTGTTATTCTTGCGATAGGGAAGGTCGGCCGCTGAGGTGCCGAGCGACACACTGGTCACGCCGACCAGCGCGGCGCTGCCGAGCGCTTGCTGCAAATAGGCATTGTCGCCGGTGAGGGTGAAGGTCGCCGCCTGCGGACCCGCGTTGAACAAGGTCTTGTTCCAGTTATAGGACGCCTCGCCATAGACTTCGAGCCAGTCGGCCAGTTCATAGCTGAGGCGGCCGAATACGCCGCGACGGTCGTCGGTGGCATCGAGGCCGATGCGGCGCGACGTGTCGTTGATCTGCCAGTCGCCGCCGACGGTCTGCGACGTGTCGGTGAGCGATCCGAACTGATATTGCCGGGCTATGCCGCCCTGATCGAAGTAGGTGCCGCGCAGCGTGGTCGCGCCGCCGGTCTGCGAGCGGATGATGCTGCCGGGCGTCGCGTTCCAGGTACCCGCGCCGCGCACGACCAGATTTTGCGGCTGGCCGTTGGTGGCGGTGTAGTTCGGGTTGACGAGGGTACGGTAGCCCTGTTGGTTCCAGTCGCGATCAACCTCGAAAATACCGTCGCGATGGGCATATTCTCCTGCGACAAGAATATGGCCGCGCCCGCCGGCGAAGCTTTTGCCGATCGCGCCCGAGAAGCTGTAGTTGAAGCCGTCGCCCTTGTCGGTGATGCCGGTGTCGGCGTCGATCTTGAAGCCCTCGAACTTCTTGTCGAGCACATAGTTGACGACGCCCGCGACCGCGTCCGATCCATAGGCGGCCGACGCGCCGCCGGTGACGATCTCGACGCTCTTCACCAGCGACTGGGGGAAGGTATTGATATCGACCAGCCCGGTGATGGTCGATCCGACCGACCGGCGGCCGTCGAGCAGCACCAGCGTACGCACTTCGCCCAGGTTGCGCAGGTTCATCGTGTTGATGCCCGCCAGACCAGAACTGATAGCGAGGCGCGAATTGGACGGGCGGGTGCTGCCCGCCAAAGCCGGAATCTGGTTAACGAAGTCGGCGATATTGTTGGTCGGCGACTGGTTTTGGATATCCTCCTGCGTCATCACAGTGAGGGGGGTGGGCGACTGGAAGCCGTCGCGCACGATGCGGGTGCCGGTGACGACGATCTGGTCGACGGGCGCCGCTTCGGCACCCTGCTGGGGCGCGGCTGCGTCCTGAGCCAAGGCGGAGGCGCCATGGACCAGAGCCAGAGCGGTCATCGCCAGACCAAAGCCGTGCTGGCGGCCGAACGACCGACGAATTCGCCTGAAATCACGCATGTACAAAACCCCCTTGTCAGAGGATGGGGCTGCGCGCGTTATCGCGTGCGCGGCGTTAGAGCGCCGATCTGGCCCAACCCTTCCCATCACCACATGACCGCAGGGCAGGCATGATGTCCTTCCCGTTCCCCACCGTCACAACGATCCCGACCTTCCGCCTGACCGGCTGGAAAGTCGGTTCCATGACGGGGAGGTTACAGGGTGGTCACGGCTGGTCAATAGATTTGGTATTACTTTGATCGTATAAAGGTATAGCCCGAAGGAATGGCGGGCCGAAATGCGCCGGTCGTCGCCATGACAGATAGCTTGCAGTTATGGGCTGCGATCGGCTTAATATATGGCGTACCCATGATCCTGCGATAGTCGTCGTATTTCAATTCTATAGTCAAGGAGGCTGTGTTGATCCAGCGTCGTGCGTTCCTTCTGGCCACCGTGGCCGCGCTGGCCCTGCCGGGCGAGCTGTTGGCCAAGCAGCTGGTAAAGGGCGGCAGGACGTCGCGGATCCGCGCGAAGGGGGCAAGGGCGCCGATCGAGATCGTCGAGGACGAACTGGGCGTGCCCCACGTCCGCGCGCAGTCGCTGCACGACGCCTATTTCGGGCAGGGCTATCTGGTGGCGCGTGACCGGCTGTTCCAGATCGACATGGATTATCGCCGCGACATGGGGCGCATGGCCGAAGCCTTCGGCCCGCGCTTCGTGGCGGCGGACAAGGCGGCGCGGCTGTTCTTGTATCGCGGGGATATCGAGGCGGAGCTTGCGGCGCTGCCGCCGGGCGTGCTGGACTGTGCGAAGGGCTATGTCGCGGGCGTCAATGCGCGGATCGCCGAACTGAAGGCCGACCCGGCGCAGATGCCGCTGGAATATGGGATATTGAACCTGACGCCACTGCCGTGGGACGTTCGCGATCTGGTGCGCAACCGGGGCATCGGCATGGGCGACGCCGATGACGAGGTGCGCCGGGCGCAGATGCAGGCGCGCGGGTTGCTGGAGGTGGACCAGTTGATGGCGCCGCTGCGTCCGGCCTGGTCCTTTACCGTGCCGGAAGGGCTGGACTGCGCGGCGGTGAGCGATGCGGACCTTGGCATATTGGACCCGTCGGCGCGGCCGGTGCCTTTCGATGCGATTCAGGAGGCGTCGCTGGATCGCGCGGAGCGTCGCGCCGATCGCTTCGCGCAAGGCAGCAATGCCTGGACGATCGCCGCATCGCGCAGCGCGACCGGGCGGCCGATCCTGGCGAACGACCCGCACCTGGGGATCGGCGGCAATAGTCCGCGCCACATGATCCACCTGACCGCGCCGGGGCTGGACGTAATCGGTGCCGGCGCGCCGGGCCTGCCGGGGATCATGCAGGGCCATACCGACCGCTTCGCCTTCGGCCGGACCAATTTCCATATCGACCAGACCGACCTGTTCATCCTGCGCACCGACAAGGATGATCCGGAGCATTACTGGCACAAGGGCCGGTGGAAGCGGTTCGAGACATTCGAGGACGAGATTGCGGTCAAGGACGGTCCGGCGCAGCGCGTGACATTGCGCTATGCTCAGGGGCGGCCGATCGTCGCGCAGGATGTGGCGAAGCAGCGGGCCAGCGCTTTCGCTACGACCAGCATGTTGCCGGGCGCGAACATGCGCTTTGCCATTATCGCGATCAATCTGGCCAAGGACTGGGTGTCGCTGCGGCAGGCGTTCCGCATCCATGTTTCGCCGACCAATTTCCATTATGCCGATGTGGACGGCAATACCGGCTGGCAGACGATCGGCTTTACGCCGAAGCGGCCCCGCCATGACGGGCTGTTCCCCGCACCGGGCGACGGCGACTTCGACTGGACAGGTATCTTGCCGGTCGAGGAAATGCCGTCCGTCTATAACCCGAAGGAGGGCTGGTTCGCGTCGGCCAACCAGCTCAATATCCCGGCCGATTATCCTTATGCGAAGAAGGTCATCAGCTTCGACTGGAGCGATCCGTTCCGCTACGACCGCATTTCCGAGGTGCTGCGCAGCCAGCCGAAGCACCGACTTGAAGACAGCATCGCGCTTCAGCATGATGTCCAGTCACTCCCCGCGCGGGCGCTGGTAAAGCTGATCCCGGAGAAGCTGCTGCCGGAAGCGGCGTCGGCGGCTGCACTGCTGAAGCGCTGGGATTGCGGGCTGGAGGCGGACAGTGGCGCGGCGCTGCTCTACGAGATGGTAATGCCGGAATTGCAGAAGGGATTCCGCGATCTGGTCGTGCCCGCCGCGGCGCGCGAGTTTATTCCGTCGGTCAACCTGTTCGAAATGCTGCGCATCCTGGCGGCGCCCGACAAGCGGCTGGGGCCGGTACCCGATCTGGCGCGCGACGCGCTGATCGAGCGGTCGCTGGTGGCGGGGTGGAAGAAGGCGGTGGAACTGGGTGGTCCCGATCCGGCGCAATGGCGCTGGGGCGACCTGCACCGGGTCGAGATCGCGCATCCTTTGTCCTCGCTGCCGGGGATCGCGGCCGCTTTCCCGAAGATCGAGGGCGGGCGGTCCGGCGGCGACGGTTTCACGCCGATGGCGCGTGGTTTCAACGCGAAGCGCGGCTATCAGGTATCGCATGGGGCGAGTTACCTGCTGGTCGCAGATGTCGGCGCATGGGACAACAGCCGCTTCCTGCTGCTGCCCGGCCAGTCGGCGGACCCCCGGTCCCCGGCCTATCGCGACTTCTATCCGCGCTGGCTGGCGGGGCAGATGCAGCCGCTCTGGTTCAGCCGCGAGGCGGTGGAGCGGCATGCTGCCGGGCGGATGGAGATCATGCCGGGCTGAGCGATCAGAGCGCCTCGGCGATCGCGACCAGTGTGCGCTCGACCGTGGCGCTGGCCTGCGCATCAGTGCCGTCGGGCATGTCGTTGGCGAGTGCGGAGAAGACCAGGGTCCGACCGCTCTTCGTCACCAGATAGCCCGACAAGGCCCGCGCCGCGTTGAGCGAGCCGGTCTTGGCGAAGAGTCTGCCTTCAAGCAGCGTGCCCTTGAACCGGTTGCGCAGCGTGCCGTCCTGCCCGGCGATCGGCAGCGTCTCCCGCCAGGCCATGCCCCAGGGCTGGCGCGCGATCCATGTGAGCAGGGTGACGGCGGCGCGCGGCGTGATGCGGTTGTAGGAGGACATGCCCGATCCGTCGGCGAAGCTGTAGCTGCTTTCGGGCAGGCCCGTCTGCGCCATCAGACGATGCAGCGCGGCCTGTCCGTCAGCGATCGAGCCGCTGCCCGATGCGCGCGACACGCGGCGCAGCATCAGGTCGGCGTGGAGATTCTGGCTCTGCTTGTTGATAATGCGCATGTCGTCCGCCAGCGGCGGGGCGGGGAGTTGGGCCAGCATGTCGGACGCGGGCGGCCGGGCGGCGGGTGCGCCCTTCCGGATGGCCGGATCGTCGGCGGGTGCGAGCGGGCGGTGGCGGGCCGTGACCGTGCCCGTCACCTTGACGCCGCGCGCGACGAGCAGGTCGCGCAGCCGCCAGGCGGCATAATGGGCCGGGTCGTCGATGCTGAAATGGAGCGTGGCGGGCTGCGCATCCGCCCCGATCGTGCCGGTCAGGCGGATGACGCGGCCATAGGGCGCGCGGTCGGTGACGATCGCTTCGCCTTTGCCGGGGACGGTCGTGACGCGGTTGTCGATCTCATAATAGGTCGACGCCTTGATCGCTGGACGCGCGCCGATCGCACCGGGCGTGACCGTCGCACTCATCTCATTATCGTCCAGCGTCAGCGCGGAGATGCCGGTGCCGTAGCGCGACTGGATATTGTTCCAACTCATCCCCGGTCCCCAGCGTTCGTCGGGGAACCAGCTGTCGTCGCCCACGATGTTGCGGACATGGCGAGTCTTTGCGGCGATCGCGTCGGCGAGCGTCTGGAGGCAGTCGGTCGCGCAGTCTTCCGCGCTGGAGAGCCGGGCGTCGCCCCGTCCTTCCAGGATGACATCGCCCTGATCGAGGCGCACGCCGGTGCCCTGCGCCGCGCGATCGAGCACAGGCAGGTCGGCATAGGCAGTGGCGGTGGTGAACATCTTGGTATTGGACGCCGGGATGAACCGCTGGTCGGGCGCGATGGCGATGATCGGATCGCCCTCCAGCGTCGCGACGAGCAGGCCGTAGCGGGTGCCGACCGGTCCCTGCGCCAGTTGTTTTTCGACCGATGCGAGCAGCGGTGGCTCGGCATTCTGGGCGGTGGCGGCCAGCGGAACGGCCAGTGCCAGAAGAGCGGGGAGGAGCAGGACAGAACGCATGAACCGGAGCATAGACCGGAAAAAGACCGGTGCGACAGGGATATCGACATGGGTGATCCATAACCTGCGGCAATGAGTGGGACTTGCGGCTGCGGCGGAGATCGGACTAGCCTGTCGCTCATGCTATCCCTGCTGCTCGCTCTCGCCAGTACCCCACCCGCTGCACGGCTGTCGTCCCATTCGCCCGTTGCCATGGTGCGTCTGACCTTCGACCGGAAAGGCGTGACCGGGAGCAAGGCCAGCGGACCGGCCGACAAGGCAAGCGGGAGGGCGCTGACCATTGATGATCCGGTGCGGATTGCATCCATTTCCAAGCTGGTGGTGGCGATCGGCGTCATGCGGCTGGTGGAGGTGGGGACGCTGGATCTCGACCGGGATGTATCCGGCTGGCTTGGTTATCGGCTGCGCCATCCGGCCTTTCCCGACAGGCCGATCACGCTGCGACTGCTTCTGTCGCATCGGTCGGGTCTGGTCGACAAGGCCGGCTATGCGCTGCCGCTCGATGCGGACATGCGCGCGATATTGGCAAATGTGGAAGCGTGGGATGCCGACCATGGGCCGGGTGACTGGTATGCCTATACCAATCTGAATTTTCCGGTGGTAGCCGCCGTGATGGAGCGGGCGACGGGCGAGCGGTTCGACCGGCTGATGGATCGGCTGGTGCTGAAGCCACTGAAGCTCGAGGCCTGCTATAACTGGGCGAGTTGTTCCGATGCGCGCGCGGCACGGGCCGTAATATTGTATCAGGATGGCCAGCCGGTGCGGGACGATAACAGGGGCGCGAAGCCGGCCTGCACGGTGACGCCCGCAAGCGACGGCAGTTGCGACCTGTCGACCTGGGTTGCGGGGCGCAACGGCGCGATTTATTCGCCGCAGGGCGGGCTACGTATTTCGGCGCGCGGACTGGCGACGATCGGGCGCCTGTTGCTGGGACGGGGCATCGTCGATGGCCGACGGATCCTGAGCGGGAAAAGCGTGGATGCCCTGATGACACCGCTCTGGACCTATGGCGGCGTGGATGCGGCCAATGGTGTAACCGGGGAAGCGGATACGGGCGAGACGAATACGGGCTTCACCTGCCGTTACGGGCTGGCGGTCGCCTTCCTCGCCACGGCGGCCAAGGGGTGCGCCGATGATCCCTTTGGCGACGGAGTGCAGCGCATCGGCCATGCGGGCGATGCCTATGGATTGAAGTCGGGGCTGTGGATTGATCCGAAGCGTGGCACTGGCGTCGTCTATTTCGCGACGGATGTGGCCGCAGGCAGGGGGACGATCAGCGCCTATACGCCGGTCGAGGAGGAACTGGCGCAGGGACGATTGCCCTAGACCTCATCCCATGCCCGGATCAGCGCACCCCCCACTGCGGGGCGCAGCGTGAATATTCCGCTGTCGGCATGGCGCGTGGGGTGGACGCGGTTGGTAAGCAGGGTCCAGGCAAAGCCGCGGTCGAAGTCGATCCACAGGCCCGTGCCGGTGAAGCCGGTATGGCCGATCGTTTCGGCCGAACAGGCATCGCCGCCCGACCAGCCGGCAAAGGCGCGTTCCCAGCCGCAGGTGCGGTGGCCGAGCTGCGCCGTCCTGGTTTCCGCCAGCATGTCCGGGGAGAGGATAGAGCCGTCGAGCATGGCCCTGGCAAAGCCCAGCACGCCGTCGACCGTGCCGAACAGCCCGGCATGGCCCGGTGCGCCGCCCAGCGCGAAGGCATTTTCGTCATGCACTTCGCCCTTCATTACCCGGCCGCGCCAGTTGCATGCCTCGGTCGCGACGGCGGGCCCGGAGGGCGGGCCGTAGGACAGGCCGTCGCCAAGCGGCCAGGCGGAGAGCGGGGCGCCGGTGATCCGCTCGATCGCTATGCCGAGCAGGATGAAATTGATGTCGGAATAGACCGGCGGGCCATGGCGCCATTCGCGTTGGAGGACGAAGGCGCGCAGCCGTGCGGGATCGTCGCCATAGGTGTAGATCGGCTCGACCGCGGGGAAGAAGGTCCGGTGGGCGAGGCAGTCGCGGAAGGTCAGTTTGCGCTCGGCCGCGTTGGCGACGTCATATTGGCGCAGGTCGGGGATGGCGTCGGTCAGCGGCCGGTCGAGGTCGATCCGGTCCTGCTCCGCCAGTTTCAGGATCATGGTCGTGGTGGCGATCACCTTCGACACAGAGGCGAGATCGAACCAGTGGTCGCCGGTCAGCGCCTCGCGTTCCGGCAGGATCGCGGCCGATCCGGCGAGGCGGACGGCGCTGCGGCCATCGGCGCTGACGACGCCCAGGGTCGCGCCGGGTATGCGGCCGCTGGCTACCGCTTCGGCCGCCGGGGCGAAGGCGGTTTCGCAGATTTGCTCGATCATGGGTGGTCCTATGCAGTTCTTATTTGTTTTTCGCGATTTCCGAGCCAGCAGGTCATTCGACCTGCTTCGAAATCGCTCTAGGCCGAACGCGCATCACGATCGGCAGGAAGAAGATCGCGGCGAAGCTCAGCGCGCCTGACAGGATGAAGAAGCCGTCATAGCCGATCTGCTTCTGGATCGCGCCCGCCGCCCCGCCGATCAGGCGCGGCAGCAGGAAGGCGAAGCCCGACAGGAACGCATATTGGGTGCCGGGATAGCGCGGGCTGACCAGCATGGAAAGGTAGACGACGAACACGGCGCCCTCCAGTCCGTGGCCGAACTGGTCGACGCCTGCGGCGACATAGAGGACGAAGGCGGACGGTTCGGCATACCAGAGCCAGACGAACACCCAGTTGCCGATCGCCGACGCGCAGGCACCGATGATGAGCGCGATCGTCATCGGAAGTCGCGCGGCGCAAAGGCCGCCCAGCGCCACGCCCGCCATGGAGCAGGTGAGGGCGACCACGCCATCGGCCATGCTGATCTGTTCGAGGCTGTAGCCCGCCGCATTCCAGAGCGGATGCGACAGGGTCAGCGTCAGCACGTCGCCCATGCGGTAGAAGGAAACGAACGCCAGCACCGGCAGCACGGCATAGCCGTAGCGCCAGAAAATCTCGACATAGGGGGCGATGAAGCCCGGCATTTTCGACGGCGCGTCGGCGGGCAGGCGGCGGATGCGGGGCAGGGCGATGGCGAGTGCGGCGAAGGGCAGCAGCGCCACCGCCAGCACGATCGGCGTCACGTTGGTCTGGGCGGAGAAGCCCGCGCCCTGCACGGCGGAGAGGAGCGCCCAGCCGATGAGAGCGGTGGCTGCGCCGGTGACGAGGAGGATGGCAAGGCTGGTCAGGGTACCGCTGAGGAGCGCGCTCGTGCGGCCTTTCGCGCCGTCCTGTTCGGGGCGCATGGCGGCGAGGATCGGGAAGGGCAGGAAGGCGGCGATGGCGATGGCGAGATAGGCCCATGTCCAGTCGGCCCAGGCCGCGACCAGCACCGCGCCGCTGCCCGCTGCCACCATGGCGCTGCGATAGCCCCATAGGTTCGCGGCCACGATCGGTCCCTGCTCGGCCTGGGTCGGCGCCAGTTCGATGCGCCAGCCATCGGCGGCGACCTCCAGCGTGGTCGTCCAGAAGGCGAGCAGGATCGCGAACAGGGCGGTGAGCGGCAGGCTCTGGTCGCTGGAGGTGAAGGCCATGGCGACCATCGACAGGAAGATGCCGAGTTGCGAGAGCATGATCCAGCCGCGCCGCCGGCCCCAGAAGCGGGAGAAGCCGGGAACGCAATAGCGGTCCAACAGCGGCGCCCAGACGAATTTGAAGGTCGGCAGCAATGCGATCCAGGCGAAGAAGCCGATGATCACGATGTCGATGCCGTGGCGCGCGAGCCGTAGCGTCAGCACCGCGTTGAACATGTAGAAGGGCAGGCCGGCGGAAAAGCCGAGCAGCAGATAGAGGCCCAATGTGCGCATCGGCGGGCGCCTGGCGGCGGGCGTTTCGTTCAGGTCGGTAGCATCGGCGGCGATCGTGGCGGTCATCAGCCGATTTCCTTGAGTTCGGTCACGAAGTCATAGCGGTCGCCGCGATAGACGGAGCGGGTGAATTCCACCGCGCGGCCGCTGGGGATGCGGGTCAGACGCTCGATCCGCAGCACTTCGCTATTCTGGCGGACGCAGAGCAGCCCGGCCTCGGTCGGTGTCGCGAGCGAGGCGCGGACCCGCTGGGTGCCCGACGTGGGACGAAAGCCGCTGCGCCCCATCGCTTCATAAAGGGAGTCGCCGATGGTCGACAGGTCGGGCAGGCAGTCGGCCGGCACCACCGCATGTTCGATCGCCAGCGGTTCGCCGCCCGACAGGCGCACCCGGCCGAGCCGCGCGACGCGGGCGGAGGGGGAGATGGACAGCGCGGCGGCTTCCTCCTCGGTCGGCTGGGCGTAATTCTTCATCATCCAGATGACGCCGGGATCCTCTCCGCGCGAAATGGCGTCATGCGTGAAGCTGGAAAGGACGGAGGCGGGCGCCTCGATCCGACGGGCGACGAAGGTGCCCGATCCCTGCTTGCGGAACAGCACCCCTTCCTCGATCAGCTGCTCGATCGCCTTGCGCACCGTCACGCGGGAAATGCCGGCCATTTCGCTGAGGTCGCGTTCCGACGGCAGGGCATTGCCCGGCGTGATGCCGCCGCTTTCGATATGATCGCGCAGGTTGCGCGCCAGTTGCAGATAGAGCGGTGTACCGTCTTCGCTGCGCGCGGTGAGTTTGTCCCGCATCGTCCCTTATTCCCCCCGTTGCACGGCGCGCATGGCGGCCGGCAGATTCTGGCTGTGGATATCGAGAAGACGGTGCGCTTCCTCGGTCGCCACCCCCATGGCCACCAGCACCGCCTGCTTGATATCCTGTCCGACGGCATCGAGTGCGCGCGCGGCGTCGTCCATATCCACGCCCGCTATGTCGCGCACCATGGCCTGCCCGCGCAAGCGCAGCTTTTCGTTCGAGATGCGCATGTTCACCATCCGCCCGCGATAGACGAGGCCCATGCGCAACATGATCGCGGTCGACAGCATGTTGAGCATTGCCTTTTGCGCGGTGCCGGCCTTCATCCGGGTGGAGCCGGCGACGATTTCGGTGCCGGTCGCCGCCACCAGCCCATGGTCGGCGGCGGAAAGCAGGGCGGTGCCGTCGTTATTGGCGATGCCCACGGTGAGCGCGCCGGCTTCGCGCGCGGCGGCGATGGCGGCGACGGTATAGGGGGTGCGGCCGCTGGCGGCGACGCCGATCACCACATCCTGCGGGCCGACATGGGCATCGGCGATTTCGGCGCGAGCGGCTTTGGCGTCGTCCTCTGCGCCTTCGGCCGCTTCGGTGAGTGCGACGAGGCCGCCGGCCATCAGGAACAGCAGCCGTTCCTGTGGCCAGTTATAGGTAGGATAGAGTTCCACGCCATCCTGAACCGCGATCCGGCCGGATGTGCCGGCGCCGGCATAGACCAGTCGCCCCTGGGTGCCGAGGCGGGCGGCGGCCTCCTCGGCCGCCTGGGCGATGCGGCCGGTCTGCGATCCGATCGCGGCGACGGCGGCCATCTGTCCCTCCAGCATCGCCTCGACCGCCCGGATGGTGGGCCATTGGTCGATGTCGACATAGCGTGGATCGATGGCTTCGGTGCTCATATATGCTCCGTGATCGGCCGTTGACGCTTGGCCCTGATCGGTTCAACTTCGGAAATGGCCATTGCGCTGCGCGCATTGAGCAATCCGTTCATGTGGTATTATCCTTAGCACAGTTTGATGCAACCAAATTAATTCCAATTGCCCTTATCCAGTGTTTTGGTATTGTTTCGGCATGACCGATCATTCTGATGAAACCGTCGCCACCCTGATGGCGCGCGAGACGGCGCAAGCGCCGGACCGGTGCGAGGCGCAGATTGCGCGCAATGCCGTTCTGATGCGGGAGGCTGGTGCGCGGCTGCGGGCATTGGCGCCGCCCTTTGCCGCGACTTTGGCGCGGGGCAGTTCGGACCAGGCGGCGGCCTTTGCCAAGATATTGCTGGAGACGCGGGCCGCCATTCCGACGCTGAGCCATGCACCGTCGATCGGATCGCTCTACCGCGCGACGTCACCGCGGTTCAAAGGCGTGCCGCTGATCGCCATTTCTCAGTCGGGCCGCAGTCCGGACCTGATCGCGGCGGCTGAGGATGCGCAACGGCAGGGCGCGCTGCTGGTGTCGATCGTCAATGATGACGCGTCACCGCTGGCGGAGATGGCGGACATCTGTATCCCCATTCATGCCGGCCTGGAAAAGAGCGTGGCGGCGACCAAGAGTTTTATTGGAACTTTGGTGGCGCTCACCCATCTGGTCGCCGAATGGAGCGGAGACCAGAGCTTGAAGGAGGCGTTGCCGTCGGTTGGCGATGTGCTGCGCAGGGCAGTGGCAGCCGATTGGTCCGGCGCGGTGCCGTTGCTGCGTGATGCGGACACCATGCTGGTGTTGGGGCGCGGGCTTACCCTGCCGATTGCAGGCGAGGCGGCGCTGAAATTCAAGGAGACGTCGAGCCTGCATGCCGAAGCGTTCAGCATCGCGGAGGTAGCCCATGGGCCGATGACGCTGATCGGCGAAGGCGATCCGGTGCTGGCATTGGGGCCGATGGATGAGGCGCGGGCGGGGCTTCGCGAGCGGCTGGAGGATTTCCGGTCACGCGGGGCGCAGGTGATCGCGGCCGGTCATCCCGATGATGTCGCTGCGGCAACGCTAGCGCTGCCGGGGCAGATTGATGTGCATCCGGTTATCAGTGCCATCGCGCAGATCCAGAGCTTCTATGGCTTGGCCAACACCCTGTCGTTGGCGCGTGGGCGCAACCCCGACAAGCCGCCGCATTTGGCCAAGGTGACACGGACGTTATGAGCATCGAGGCGCTCGTCGGGGCAGACATCCTATTGCCGGATCGGATCGTGACCGATAGCGCGCTGCTGGTAGAAGGCGGGCGTATCGGCGGGATCGTGGCGCGCGATGCGCAGCTGTCGGGATGCGTCGAGATCAATCTGGATGGCGGCTGGCTGCTGCCGGGCTTCATCGATACGCAGGTCAATGGCGGCGGCGACATATTGCTGAACGACCGGCCGGACATCGATGGCATCCGCATGATCGCGGCGGCGCATCGGCGTTTCGGGACGACCGGACTGCTACCGACGCTGATCAGCGATGATGCCGATGTGGTCGATGCGGCGATCGCGGCGGGAGAGGCGGCGTTGGTGCAGGGAGTGCCGGGCGTTCTGGGCGTCCATATCGAGGGGCCGCACCTCAACCCGGTGAAGAAGGGCATTCACGACGCCGCCAAGTTCACCGCCATCGACCCGCAGGTGCTGGAGCGGTTGACGCGTCCCACGATCGGGCGGCGGATCGTCACGCTGGCGCCTGAACTGGCGCCGGCCGGTGCGATCCGAGCGCTGGCCGATGCGAGCGTGCTGGTCGCTGCGGGTCATAGCCTTGCCGATTATGAGCAGACCGTCGCCGCGCTGGGTGAAGGGCTGGCCGGTTTCACCCATTTGTTCAATGCCATGACGCAATTGGGGAGCAGGGAGCCGGGCATGGTCGCCGCCGCGCTACTCGACCGGAACAGCCATTTCGGACTGATCGTCGATGGGTTGCATGTCCATCCTGCCGCGATGCGTGTGGCGCTGGCGGCGCGCGGTCTGGATGGGGCGATGCTGGTGACGGACGCCATGCCGCCAGTCGGGGGCGAACGGCAGAGCTTCACTCTGATGAGGCAGGAGATTCATGTGGTCGACGGCACCTGTCGTGGGCCGGACGGGACGCTGGCCGGATCGGCGCTCAGCATGGCGCAGGCCTTCCGCAACGCCATGGACATGATGGGTTGCTCCATGGTTGAGGCGTCGCGCATGGCGAGCGGCAATCCGGCGCGCTTCCTGCGGCTGGATGCCGAAACGGGTGCGATCGTACCGGGGTTGCGCGCGGACCTCGTCCATATCGATGCGGATCGGCGGGTGCGGCGAAGCTGGATCGGCGGGCAGATGAGCGAGGTTGGCGAATGAACGCGTTGATCGGCACATTGCGCGCCATCGTCGGGTCGCGCCATGTGCTGACGGGTGCGCAGGCGACGGCGCGCTATCGTCATGGCTATCGCACAGGATCGGGCGAGGCGCTGGCGGTGGTGCGGCCGGGCAGCCTGATCGAGCAATGGCGCGTCGTGCAGGCCTGCGTCGCCGCCGATGTGTCGATCATCATGCAGGCGTCCAATACCGGGTTGACCGGCGGATCGACTCCCGATGGTGACGATTATCCCGGCGGATGCGTCATTATCAGCACGACGCGGATCGACTGGCTGCATCTGGTGCGGAACGGCGCGCAGGTCATCTGCCTGCCGGGCACGACGCTATATGCGCTGGAAAAGGCGCTGGCGCCGCTGGGACGCGAGCCGCATTCGGTGATCGGCTCCTCCTGTTTCGGCGCGTCGGTGGTGGGCGGCGTGTGCAACAATTCGGGCGGATCGCTGGTGCAGCGCGGGCCGGCCTATACCCAACTCAGCCTCTACGCCGTCGTGGATGCGGACGGCGGGCTGCGACTGGTCAATCATCTGGGCGTTGCGCTGGGCAATGATCCCGAGGAGATGCTACGCCGGCTGGACAGCGGCGATTTCACGGAAAGCGATGTAGACGTAGCGACGGATCGCTGGGCGCATGACCATGCCTATGCCGACCATGTGCGCGATATTGACAGTAGCACGCCCGCGCGCTTCAATGCCGACAGCCGATGCCTGTTCGAGGCAGCGGGCAGCGCGGGCAAGCTGATCGTCTTTGCCGTGCGGCTCGATAGTTTCGCGAAGGAAGAAGGGGCGGCGACCTTCTATATCGGCACCAATGATCCGGCGCAGCTGACCGCGATCCGCCGTGCGTTACTGGGCGATTTTGCCAGCTTGCCGATCGCGGGCGAATATATGCACCGCGATGCGTTCGATATCGCCGATCGCTATGGCAAGGACATGTTCGTCGCGATCGAGCGGCTGGGGACCGATCGGCTGCCTAGCCTCTTTGCGCTCAAGTCGCGGATGGATGCGTTGCCCTTCGTGGGCGACGGGTTCAGCGATCGCATGATGCAGCGGATCGGTCGGTTGCTGCCCGATCATCTGCCGCCGCAGATGCGGGACTATCGCGACCGATTCGAGCATCATCTACTGCTCAAGATGCCGCATGCGTCGCTGGTGGAGACACGCGCCTTGCTGGCGTCATTGTTCGACACGGGCGAAGGCGCCTATTTCGAATGTACGCCCGAACTGGCGGCCAAGGCGTTCCTGCACCGTTTCGTTGCGGCGGGTGCGGCGGTGCGCTATCGCGCAGTGCATCGGGAGGAGGTGGAGGATATCGTTCCGCTGGACGTCGCCCTGCCGCGCAATATACTGGATTGGCAAGAGATATTGCCACCGGACCTTGCGGAGCAGAGCATCCATAGCCTCTATTACGGCCATTTTCTCTGCCATGTGTTCCATCAGGATTATATCGTGCGCAAGGGCGTCGATCCGCTGGCGTTCGAGCATCGTATCTGGGCGTTACTGGACGAGCGGGGAGCGGAATATCCGGCCGAGCATAATGTCGGCCATCTCTACAAGGCGAAGCCTGCGCTGGAGGGCTTCTATCGTCAGATCGATCCGCGCAACCAGTGCAACCCCGGTATAGGTCAGACCGCGCGAGCGCGCTATTGGGGCGACGAGCAGAAGGAGACGGCGCGCTCATGAGCTATTTTATGGGCATCGATGCCGGCGGCAGCAATTGCCGGGCGCGATTGATTGCGGCGGATGGCAGGGTGATCGGCATGGGGCAGGGCGGGACTGCCAATGCGCGGATCGGGCTGGAAGCACTATATGCCGAATTGCACGCCGTGTCCGAGCAGGCGATTTTGGAGGCCGGGCTGTCACAGGTGCAGGTCGCTGCGATCCGCGCCGGCATGGGCATTGCCGGCATTTCGCGACCCGGCGTGCGCGATGCGCTGCGCGACTTCACCTTTCCCTTCGCTTCGGTCGCCTATGAGACGGACGCCTTCATCGCCAATCTGGGCGCGCATGGCGGCGCGGATGGCGCGATCCTGATCCTGGGCACCGGCAGCATCGCGCAAGTGCGCGCGGGCGGACGGGACTTCACCATCGGCGGCTATGGCTTTCCCATTTCCGACGAGGGCAGCGGCGCGGCGTTGGGGCTCAGCGCGATGCGTCACGCCTTGCGCGCGCTCGACGGGCGGACGCAGGCGACGCCGCTCAGCCGTGCGGTAACCGAGCGGTTCGGTCATGATACGGCGCAGGCCATCGGCTGGATGGATCAGGCGACACCCAGGGATTATGGCAGCTTTGCGCCGCTGGTGATGGACTATGCCGAAGCGGACGACACGATCGCCCGGTCCATCGTGGAGGACGCGGTCCAGCATATCGAGCGTTTCATCGAGACGATCTTCGAGCGCGGCGCGAGCCGTTGCACGCTGGTCGGCGGCCTTGCGCCCCGTATGCAGCCCTGGCTGCGGGCGCGGACGGTCGCGCGGCTCAGCCCTATGCTGGGTGATCCGCTCGACGGCGCGCTGCATCTGGCAGGCTATCGGCGGTGAGCGACGTTTCAGGACGGACATGAACTGTCCTGTAGCCGGAGGCTCTACGACATCGGCGGACCGTCAAGGTTCACCCTTTGTGCAAACCGTTCCGATAGCGCAATCGGTACCGCAATGACGAAAGCGAGGCGGTATCGAAATAGCGGATCCGCCATATGCGGCTCCGCTATTTGGATTGGAGATGGGGATTACAGTATCAGCCGCCAGGCCTGATCCGGAGCGACGTATCGCAGTTGGTAAGTGGCTCGACGCCATTGGCGGTGACTAATATCTGGTCCTCGGTATGCAGGTTGCCCCAGCCGATCTCATAATAGGGCATGTCGAGCGAGAAGATCATATTCTCCTCGAATACGAACTCGCCATTGCCGCCGGGCAGGGTGGGGCCGATCGGGATCTTGTGGTCCGAATGTTCGAGGCCAATGGAATGGGGCGTGGCGAAGAAGAAGCCGGGAAAGCCCGCCTTGCGCACGGCTTCGATCACCGCGTCGGACACTTCACGGCCGGTAACGCCGGGCTTCACGACCCTGAGCACCGTCTCGCACCCCACCTCCAGCGCTTTCACGCGCTCGACGATATCCGGGCGCGGGGTGCCGCACAGGGCAATCCTGCCAAGGTCGCCATGATAGTTGCGATATTCGCACAAGCCGTCGAAGGTGATGGTTTCATCCGCCAGCACCCGGCCCATATTGTTGTTGGTGCCGTTCTGCCCGGTAGCGAGATAGAGGCCGCGACCGCCGCGCTTGGCGATTTCGGTGTTGTAGATGATCTCCAGATCGTCGCGCGGCATCCCGACCTGAAGATTGTCGATCACGGCCTCCAGCGCTTCCTCGTTCATCTTCGCAACCTTGCGCATGATGGCGATTTCGTCGGGCGTCTTGACCATGCGGATGTCGCGGAAGGTGGTGGTGCCCTCCACCACCTTGATGTCGGGTAGGCCGATCTCCTGCAACCACGGGCCGACACGCGGGTCGTCGGAGGCAAGGCGGGCGTCGGTCAGGCCAGCATCCTGCACGGCCTTCTTGAGCGCGTAGAGCGCATTCACGGAGGCGTTGCCGCGATTGCCCTCCATGAATTGCAGATATTCCTCGTCGCGCGGGGAAAGCTGGTCATGCTTGATCGGCCATTTCATGCCATATTCGACATGCTCGGGATCCTCGACATCGGGATCGAAGTCGCGCCGGTCGCAATAAACGGGATGCACATAGCTCTGGATGTTCGGCATCCAGGTGGATTCCGGGCGGTGGAAAAAGCGCAGATGCTCCACCCCGGTCACGATCAGCGCAGCCGGCTTGTCATGATCGCGTGGCAGCAGGGCATAATTGTAGAAGCTGCGCCGCATCCGCATCAGCGCGCCCCAATAATCCGACAGATAATAGACGTTGATCGGTGCGACGGCGATCAGTCCGTCCAGCCCTTCGCGATCCATAATGGCATCGGCGCGTGCGCGGTTGAGAAGCATCTAAATTGTCCCGGAAAAGAGGAAAAAAGGGCGACGCCGGCATGACCTGGCGCCGCCCGCCCCGCTTTAGAAGCGTGCCACGCCGCGCATGCCCACCGTGCGGCGTTCCGGTGCCGCAAGAATGAAGGTGTTGAGGCCCTGCGTGACGCTGCTGTTCGGATTGGTGTTGCGCAGCAGGTTCGACGGCGTCTTGTCGTCGGTCAGGTTGCGAGCGAAGATTTCGAACGTGTATTTGTCCGAATTGATACCCAGGCGCAGGTTGAACTTGCTGGCCGAATTGATCCAGGCCGTATTGTCCGACGTCGCATATTGCTTGCCGGTGTAGACATAGTCGAGGCGGATCGATCCGGTCCACATGTCGTCGATCGGCTGCTCATAGGTCGCCGCGGCGGAACCGGAAAATTCCGGGTAGCGCTCCATCAGGTCGCCAACAGGATTGCGCACACCGGAATCCTGCACGCATTCGGAACAGTCGGTGAAGCGGATGTCCGTCTTCGCCCAGTTGAATGTGCCTTCGAAGGTCCAGGGACGGCTCGGCTTGTAAGTCGCTTCCAGTTCCACGCCATAGACGTTGGTCGACCCGTTGGGGAAGGTCAGCGTCGCAGTCGAGGTCGTCGTGCCGATCGTATAGGGGACATTCTGGTTGATCTGGCGGTCGCGCCATTTGCCATAATAGAAGGCGGACAGGATGCGCAGCTTGCGGTCGAACAGTTCGCCCTTGAAGCCGAATTCATACATGGTGAGCTTTTCTTCCGCCACCGCGACCGGCACCGATCCGCCCGGCGCATTGGCGGTCAGCTGCGCCTGGATAGCCGGGCTGAACGCGAGATAGTTGGTGTTGAACGTGCCAGGGCGGGTGCCCTTCGACCAGGACAGATAGGTGCTGGCGGCCGGCGCCAGTTCATAGTTCAGGATGACGCGCGGAGAGAAGGACTTGAAGGTCTGCGACAGGTCAGTGACGGTCGCGCCGGTCGATGCGCTATAGGCGATATGATTGATCGTGTCCCACTGATAGCGGGCCTCGCCACTCAGCTTGAGGCTGTCGGTGATCTTGAGGTTGGCCGATCCGAAGGCGCCCCAGGTGCGGGCGCGATAGTCGGTCGGCACGCCGAGATTGGCCGGAGTGGCGCTGGTGGACGGGCGATAGGCGCGGGTGAAGAAATTGATGCTTTCCCAATAATAATTGCCGCCGACCATGAAGCTGAGCGGACCATATTCCGGCGTCGCCAGCCGAAGTTCGGCCGAGGTGTTGTCAATATTGTATGGCAGCAGTACGGTGGAGGAATAGCCGGTCGTGTCCGCGCGGTTATAGGTATCGGTCAGCACCGCCCAGTCGTTGCCGCTGTGCGACACTGAACCCGACAATGTATAGTCGCCCAGTTCCCAGTCGAACATACCGTAGGCCTGATAGGCTTCGCGTTCCAGACCCAGATGATCGATGAAGTCGGCGGGAAGGACGGCACCAACCGCCGGATCGGTCACGCCGCCGAAATTATTGCTGCCCTTGGCGCGGGTGTTCTGCGACATTTTGGACGTGGCGATATCGCCCAGATTGCCGCAGATGGTGTTGAAACCGGTGGTGCTGCCGACAGGCACGCGACCGGTACCGCCCGTGTTGCAATTATAGTCGGACTCGCCAAGCAGCGCCTGCGCGGTCGGGCCGTCGCTGTCCTGCCAATAGGTGCCGTAACCGCGAATGGTCAGCGTCTCGATCGGTTTGATGATGATCGAGCCGGCGACCGACTTCGTTTCGCGCTGGCCCAGCGTTCCGCCGAAGCCGACATTACGATACTGGCCGTCGGTATAATAATAGGTGCCCGACAGACGGACGCCGATCTTGTCGGCGATGATCGGTCCTTCGACGCTCGCCTTGACGTTGACCGTCGAATAGAGATCGAGAGACGCATCGATCGACCCATGGAAATCAGTCAGCGAGGGCGGCGCGGTGATGAAATTGATCGCGCCGGCAAAGGTCGAGCGGCCAAAATAGGCGCTTTGCGGGCCCTTTACGACCTCGACACGCTGGACGTCGGTCATGCCCGGAATGGCGCCCGACGGGACAGGCACGCCGTCTACGAAGACGGTCACGGCCTGACGGTTGGGGGAGTCGCCGGGGAACATGCCGCGCATCGAATAGGTGTGGAAGCTGCGGTCGTTCCGGTTGGCGGCGCTGTTCTGGTAGCGCAGGCCTGGTACGAAGTCGTTGAGTTCCTGGAAGCCCTGCACGCCGCGGGCGCTCAGTGCCTCGGCGGTCAGCGCGGTGATCGCGACCGGCGTATCGACCAGATTTTCACCGACCTTGCGCGCGGTTACGGTAATTTCGGCAAGGCCGCCATTTGCGTCGGCCTGGGGGGCTGCATCGGTTTGGGCGAAGGCGAGGTTCGGTATCATCATGACGCCCACGACGGCGGCAGAAGCAAATAGACCCACGCGCAACTTCATTTGTGACCGACCGAACATATCCATACCCCTTTATAAATGCTGGAATTGAGTCCTGCGAAAGGCAAGGCGCGATCTTGTGTCGGCCTTTGTTGTTGTGGGGGCAGGAGGGCGGATCGGCACGGACAAGTCCAATCGGGGTGAAAAACTATCCACCTGTCAGGCAAAAATGGAAGCTTATGTCCACCATGCGGTCATTTTTCCCGCATCGATTTGGCGCGCCGCTCACTATGATAGCTCAGCGGCTCCCATCAAGGAGACCAGCGATGAGCGCACCGCGTCAGATGCACATGCTCGCCTTTCCATCGGCCCTGGGTGCGCATGTCGCCGGCTGGCGCAAGGCTACCCCGTCCGGCGGACAACATAGTCTGAAATATTACACCCATCTTGCAAAGGTTGCCGAAGCAGGCCTGTTCGACGCGATCTTCTTTGCAGATGCGCAGGGTTATCGCACGATCGTTGGCCGGGACGCCTATTCGCGGGTGGACGCGCTGCGGGTCGATCCGCTGGTGCTGCTCGGCGCGCTCGCCGCGAGTACCGACAGGCTCGGCCTCATCTGCACCCTCTCAACCAGCTATAACGAACCTTATGCCGTGGCGCGGCGGATGGCGACGCTCGATCATCTGAGCGGGGGACGAGCGGGGTGGAATGTCGTCACATCAACGAGCCAGAATGAAGCACGCAATTTTGGCCGCGATCAGCATTTCGGTCATGCGGAACGCTATGCCCGCGCCGGTGAGTTTCTGGAGGTAGTTACGGGCCTTTGGGACAGTTTCGAGGAAGATGCGGTCGAGGTCGATCAGGCAGCCGGCCGCTATTTCGATCCGGCCAAGGTCCATGCGCTGGAGCATCAGGGCGAGCATTTCCGCGTCGCTGGTCCCTTGACCTGCGCTCGTCCGCCACAGGGGTATCCCGTGATCGTGCAGGCGGGATCGTCCGATGCCGGGCAGGCGCTGGCCGCGCAAACCGCCGAAGTCGTCTTCACGTCCCATCCCAATGTTCCGAGCGCCGCCAAATTCTACGCTGCGTTGAAGGAGCAAGTCGTTGCCGCCGGCCGCTCGCCTGACTCCTGCAAGATTATGCCGGCGATCCAGCCGCTGGTCGCCGATACGGAAGAGGAAGCGCGTGCGATCGAGGCGGAACTGGAATCGCTCGTCCATCCCGATCTCGCCATCGCGATGTTGCAGATGCAGATCGGCCAGACGCTGGATCTGTCCAAGCTGAACCTGAACGGCCCGCTGCCCGACATGCCCGACAGCAATGCCGCCCGCTCGATCCAGGCACGCGTCGCCGAAATGTCGCGTGATGGGGAAGTCACTATCCTCCAGCTCGCCCGCCGGATCGCGGCGGGCCGCACCAGCGCAGCGTTGACCGGCACGCCGGTGCAGATTGCCGATGCGATGGAGGAATGGTTCAATGCCAAGGCTGCCGATGGCTTCGTAATCGTCCCGCCGGTGCTGCCCGACCAGCTGGAGGTTTTCGTCGCCAAGGTTGTGCCCGAACTCCAGCGGCGCGGCCTGTTCCGCACCGCCTATGAGGGGACGACGCTGCGCGAGCATCTGGGTCTGGATCGTCCGGTCAGCCGCTATGCCGATCCCGCGACGCCGCGCGTGGAGCCGCGCATCTGGCAGCCCGATCTCAAGTGAAGGCGCAGGGCGCGGGGTTGTCGTCGCGCCCGTCAGTCCAGATCGCCGCTGATCGCTTCGGCGGTCGCCTTGAGCGGTACCACGAACTGCGCGACAGCATCGCTCATCTTCGTCGCTGACGCGAAGAAGGCCAGCGTCAGCGCCCCAGCGACCGTGCCCTTGCGGGTCAGAATCGGCACGGCGATCGAGGACGTCTTGCCGGGATTGCGCGTGAATTGGTTATAGCCACGCGTCGCGAAGCCCGCGCCGCGTATCTGTTCGACCAGATCGCCATTTTCCATCAGGTCGATGACATGCATATTGACCCGCTTGGGCAGCAGCTTGATCGCGCGGAACAGTTCGGTTCGCTCCGTCTCGCCGATATTGGCCAGATAGGCGTGACCCGCCGCGCACTCCAGGATCGGCAGGGTGAAGCCGGGATGATAATGGCTGAAGGTCAGCGCCGTCAGTGCATGGGTGGAATCGCGGATCACCATCGAATGACCGACCTGCGTCGACAGCGATATCGGCCAGCCGACGCGCCGGGTCAGGTCGACGATATGGGTGCGCGCCGCCCGGACCAACTGGGCATCGCCCTGAAAGCCGTGCGCCAGCGCCTGCACCAGTGCGGTCGGTCGATAGCGTTTGCGCGCCGGTTCCCGTTCGATCAGCCCTTCGTGCAGCAATGTCTGCACAATGCGGCAGGCGGTCGGGTATGGGACTTCGGACGATCGCGCGATCTCCATCATCGACAGAGAATTGCCGCGATTGACAGCCTGAAGCACGGCAATGCCGCGCGAGAGCGAACGAATCGGAACGCCTTTTTCCATGACCCGAATTGTGACCGACAGATGACCTGATAGCGATGCCAAGAATATTCTATCCGACAGACGGATAGAATCGTGAAATCCACCATGCTAATATGGGCAATCGTCGTTTGCGATCGCCCATATTTTCTCGTCAGGCGGTAAGATCAGAGTGCAGCGGCATTCACCACCTCGCCCGCCGGGGCGACCCATGCCTCCGGCCGGTTGGTTATCCATTGGAGCAACGCCTCCAGTGCATCGATGCGATAGGGCAGTGCCATGATGTAGGGAGTCAGGTGCAGCGGCAGCATCCTTGCCGCGCCGGTTGCCGTCGCCTCCGCTGTGAGCCAGTCGAAGGCGTCGCGCATCTGCTGCGCATAGCTGTCGGCCGAATTCTGCTGTACGGTGATGATCTGCCGGTCCGACAGTTCATGGTTGAGTGGCAGATTGACGATCGGTCCGGCCGGCGTGGTCATGCGGTAGGGGAGTTCGTCATTCACCCAGTCGAGCATAAATTCAACGCCCGCTTCGGCCAGCAGCCTGGGCGTATTGAAGCTCTGCGACCGGGCGATCGACAGCCAGCCGCGCGGGCGCGTGCCCGTCGCCTGTTGCAGCGAGTCGAGCGATTGCAGGATGATCGCGCATTCATCCTCCTCGGGCAGGCCGCTGGCGATCGTGCCGTTCATGTCGGTGGAATGCGCAACGATTTCATGCCCCGCCGCCACGATATCCGCAACCAGCGAGGGGTAGCGTTCGCCGATGGCGGAATTGGTCGCGACCGAGACGCGCACTCCCGCTGCGGCAAAGGCATCAAGCAGGCGATAGATGCCTACCCGCGACCCATATTCGCGCGAGGTGTAATGGCGATAGTCGGGATAGGCCGTCTGCATGTGGCCTGGCGCGCGGAACGGTTTGTCGTTCGGAAGGATCGGAAACCATTCGAGGCTGACGACGATCGGCACCGCTACGCTGCGTCCCTCCGGCCAGGCCAGCGGCGCGCGCGCGAACACATTCGACCAGGGATAGAGGTCATGGTCCATACCCCGTTGACGGCGCGGATAGTCGAGATAGCTGGGATCGAGCGTCATCGGGCGTCTCCCTGCGATAGGACATGATCGGCGATGTCGCCGCTGCGCGTGATCCAGGCGCGACCATCGGCGGCGATGTGGCGCAGCACTTCCTCGAACGCGCCGATGCGGTGGGGCTGGCCGATCAGATAGCTGTGCAGCGGAATGCACATGACCGTGCCCGACGCCTCGCCTTCGCGCGCCAGCCGGTCGAACTGGCGGATCAGCGTGTCGGCATATTCGCGTGGGGACATGTTGTAGACGAAGAAGCCATAATGATCGTTCACCTCCAGGCTGTAGGGCATGGAGATGAGGCGGCTCTGCGCGACATGCACCGGTTGGGGCTGGTCGTCATGATAGAGGTCGCAGGTATAGCTCAACCCATATTCTGCAATCAGGTCCAGTGTGCGCGGCGTATGGGTCAGTGCGGGGGCGAGCCAGCCCTTGATCGTCTGTCCGGTCGCGTTGCGCACGGTGCGGATCGAATCCTCGATGATGGCGCGTTCCTGCGCCTCATCCATGCCGTAGCTGTAGCGGGTGTTGTAGATGCCATGGCTGAAAAACTCCCAGCCACGGGCATTGGCATCCTCGACCACTTCGGGGATATGATCGCACAACGCCACGGACAGGCTGACCGATCCGGGAAAGCCATGTTTCGTCATGACATCCGCCATGCGCCAGTGGCCCACGCGATTGGCATGGTCCCGGTGGCTGTATCCGACGACGTCCGGATGCGGTTTCGTCCAGCTTTTGCGGTGCGGATTGGCCGGTGGGTCCAACTCATAATATTCGAGGTTAGGCGACACCCAGACGGCGACCGTCTTGCCGTCCGGCCATGCCAGCTTTGGGCGGTTTCGATAGGGAAGGTAATCGTACAGGCCCGGATCGGTAGCGCCCTCACGCACCATAATTCTCCAGCCAGTCGACCACCGTCTGCACCGGCTCTACATCGGCATATTTCAGCTGAAGGTCGGTCAGGTTGGAGTAGTGATAGCTTTCATGCTTGTCGGCGGTCGTCTCGATGGGGACGATGGTGCGATAGCCGCGGCTCAGCGCTTCGACTGCCGTCGCCCGGACGCAGCCCGAGGTCGAACCGCCGGTGATGACCACGGTATCGACCTTGTGCCACACCAGCAGGCTCTGGAGCGGCGTTTCGAAAAAGGCCGACGGCATCCGCTTGTCATAGACGACATCGATCGACGGATCGATTTCGCACCGCTCGTCGAAATCATGGCGGCGCGATCCATATTTGATGTTCTGAAGGGAGTCGGGCGTGTTGGTCCGCGTGCCCCAGACGCCCGCATCGGCCGCCGTGCCGGCATAGGCGACATGGGTCCAGATGACCGGCATCCCCTTCTGCCGCGCCAGGCGGGATATGGTGTTGATATGCTCGATCTGGCGCGGGTCGGTTTCATAGGCGGTCTTGAACTCGTCGATCCGCGTATAGGCATTTTGGAGGTCGACATTGACGATGGCGAGCTTGGTGCCGAAGCCGAACTTGCTGCGCGCCGGATTGGCCATCACCTCGTCAAAGATCTGCCGCGCGGTCTTGCCGTCCGACACCATCTTCGTGCCCAATATCGTCATGAAACCTCCTTCAGGCCGCGATCCTTTCATGCGCCGGGCGGAAGCCCAGCGGCAGGCCGGCATCGGGCAGGAAGCCGTAAAGCGGTTCGTTCGCCAACGCGTCGGCCAGGATTGACCGCACAGCGATCAGTTTTTGCAGGTCGATCCCGGTGTCCAGGCCCATCGCCTCCAGCATGAAGGCCAGATCCTCGGTGACGATATTGCCTGACGCGCCCGGCGCGAAGGGGCAGCCGCCAAGGCCGCCGACCGATGCGTCGAAGGTGGTGAGCCCACAGTCGAGCGCCGCCAGCACATTGGCAAGGCCCAGGCCACGCGTATTGTGGAGATGGATGCCGGTCAGCCCGCCGTCGCCCACAACGCCGCGCACCAGTTTGATGAGATGCTTCACCGCTGCGGGATCAGCATAGCCGGTGGTGTCGGACAGGCCGACCTCGTCGCAACCGGCCTGCATCAGCGCGCCGGCGAGTCGCGCGATCTGCGCATCGGGGATTGCGCCCTCCAGCGTGCAACCGAAGGCGGTAGACAGGCTCCCCTCGAAATGGGGGCGCTGTTCCAGTGGCAGGGTGGCGATCAATTCCGCGATGCCGCGGGCTTCCTCGATCACCTGATCGTGGGTACGGCGCAGATTGGCGATGCTGTGGGTTTCGGACACCGACAGGGGCAGGGTGATCTTGTGCGCGCCGGCCTCGATTGCGGCCTGCGCGCCACGCAGGTTGGGCACCAGCACCGCGACGGTCAGGCCGGGAATCGTCCGGGCAAAGGTGACGACCTCCGCCGTGTCGGCCAGTTGCGGCAACAGCTTTGCAGGGACGAAGCTCCCCACCTCTATCTCCGTCACGCCGGCGGCGGCTTCCGCCACGATCCACGCCTTCTTCGCCTCCAGCGGCA
>NZ_DATKFP010000455.1:0-1585 GCF_035511395.1 Sphingobium sp. | reverse complement strand
TCGGTAGCAAATGGCTAGAGCGGTTCGATCGACTGATCAATGGCGCCGAAAGCCTGGAAGCGCCGGAGGCCATGACAATCTTGTCCGAAGCGGCGATCGTCAAGGGCGCGGAGATCGCGATGGGGCTTGCCTTGCGACGTGCGGACGCACTTGCAACTCATGCGGTGGCTCTTAATGTCGGAAGAGAAGCCGGTGCAGGTACGGCGCCCGAAAGATTGTGGCGCGCGCGCGGTCTGCCTTTTCATTGCCTTATCCTCGAAGACGCACTGCCGCCAGTTGCCGATGGACTCGACATGGCCGTGAACCGGGTGCTGGTTGCCTCTACATCTCCGCTCGAACTGCCGGAAGCAATGCGTGGCTCGGCGCGACAGCATCCGGCAAACGACATTTTCTACATCGAACTGGACGATCTTCCGACCGCCCTCGACCTTGCGCAGGCGATGCTGGGCGCTGCGCCCGAATGCGGGCTGGGGCTGGACTATCGCACCATAACAAGGGGCGATGCGGAACTGCCCGGTGAGGATGCGCCGGCCTTCATTCTGGCGCGCGCTGCGCCGGCCGGCAGCGTCTGGGCGCGATGGCCGCAGGCGGCGGCCATCGATGTTCACACCCCGCACTGCCGCTTCGAATTTGCCGGCGAGATCGTGACGCCCAATGGCGACTGCCCTGTCGCTGAATTTTATCCTGTTCCTCCGCCGGTGGCGTGAAGCGGGATTTATCGTGCCGGGACCGTCTTTGCGTTCTCCAGCGCGCTTCTGTCGCTGTCGATCAGGCGGGCGGGTATTATGATCGCAAGCGCGCGGTGCAGCCTGCCGGCTCAGCCTGGCACCGGTCAACAGCCCCGACTGGCCAATCCGATTGTTGATGTGGCCCATGCCAGCACCGACAAACCGGCTGATCACCGAAAGCGGCCTCGCCGTGCATGACGATGCCCAGCGCCCGCACCCCGGCCGCAGCCGCCGCCGGCGAAGCTCTATAAGCCCTACTGGCCGATTTCCACCAGCGTCACCGACTTGGCGGCGATTGTCAGTTCGACCTGCCCCCCGGCAATCCGGGCGGGCAGGGGCCTGGGGATGAAGGGATCGGGCGCGTCGAAACGGATGCGCGTGTCGATGCGATCGGCGGTGATGGTCTGGGCGCGCGCCGTGCGCCATGTTCCGCCTTTCAGCGTGACATGGACGTTGCTGGCGCGCGCCGGATCGAGATTGACGATCGTCAGGTGCAGCCTGCCTGCCTTGTTCTTCGACGTCGACACGCTCAGCCCCGGCAGGCGGGTGTCGCCCTCGATATAGTCGGGCGCCTGCACCTCGGTCGGGATCAGGGTCGCGCCCTGATGTGCCTTGTACAGGTCGAACACATGATAGGTGGGCGTCACCACCATCTTCGGCCCGTCGGTCAAAATCAGTGACTGGATCACGTTCACCATCTGCGCCAGATTGGCCATGCGCACCCGGTCGGCATGGCGGTTGAAGATGTTGAGGCTGAGGCCCGCGATCACCGCATCGCGCAGCGTGCTTTCCAGATAGAGCTGCGATGGCGCATTCTTCTCGCTTTCGAACCAGGCGCCCCATTCGTCGACCGCCAG
>NZ_DATKFP010000454.1:0-5663 GCF_035511395.1 Sphingobium sp. | reverse complement strand
GGGCTGACGGTGGCCGCCGACCGGATCGACGCGCTCGCCGACTATCTGGACGAGAGACTGTCGGCGTCGGTGTCGAAAGCGCGCGATGATCGCGCGTTGCTGATCGACGCGGTGCTGGCGCCCTCTGGCGTCAATCCCGACTTCATCGCCGCGATCGAACAGGGCGGCCCCTATGGCGCCGGCTGGCCCGCGCCACTGATCGCCGCGGGGCCGATGCGTGTCATCAAGGCGGATGTGGTCGGCAATGGTCATCTGCGCGCGATCATGGCGGGCGACGATGGCCGGTCGATCAAGACCATCGCCTTTCGCCAGGCGGAAACCGATCTTGGCCAGGCGATCCTCGGCGCGCCGCGCGACCGCAAACTGTGGGTCGCGGGCAAGGCGAAGATCGACGATTGGGGCAGCCGCCCTGCCGCCGAACTGCATCTGGAGGATGCCGCATGGGCGGATTGATCGCGTAAGAGACTGATTTTCCTGCAATCTGGCGGGGTCGATCGGCAAGAAATCGCTTCATTGCAATTTTCTTGCGCAAAGGGGGTTGACCCTTTCGCCGTCCCCGCCTAATTGCGCCCTCGCTTCGCAGCGCTGCCACGGCGGCGACAACGAACGGCCCCTTCGTCTAGCGGTTAGGACGCGGCCCTTTCACGGCTGAAACACGGGTTCGATTCCCGTAGGGGTCACCATTCCCGCCTTTTCGGTGGAATGACGTGAACATGCCTGTCACTGTTTCGATCAGTGTAGCAGGCGCGGAATGAAGCGGTGTGTCACCCCCGCTCGCCGCAAAGCGAAACCCCATTCAATATGTTCGGTTGGGCGTGCTCCGTATGCCATCGCGTCCGTGCCCGGAAGATTCCCGGGCTGCATGTGATTGAAATAGCCGACCCGCCGTCGGTCGCACTCTAAGATAACTGCCCGCTGTCGCAGAAACGCAAGAATAGGCTTCTAGGCGACTCCCTCTCCGCAATCCATGCGTCTGTGAGATAAGGGCAGTTCAGGTGATCCGGAAACGGGAAGAGGGCCGCATGCTGGCCTATGCCTCCGGCAATTTCGGCAAGGCGCTGGTATTCGGCGGGGCGGACCTGACGATCCTGTTCCTGCTGACCGATGTGCTGGGCCTGGGCGGCACGATGGCGGGATGGCTGATGCTGGCGGCGCTATGCGGCGATCTGGTCTTCGATCTGATAGCGGCCCGACTGGTCATCCGTCTGCGCTCTGCGGGCAAGGGCTATCGCTGGATGGTGGCGGTCGCGGCAACGCCGTGTGCGCTGGCCTTTGCCTTGCTTTATGCCATGCCCGCGCTTGGTGCGGAGCAGCTATGGATGCTGGCGGCCGCGCTGCTGATTTTCCGGGGTGCCTATGCGGTCATCGACGTGCCTCATAATGCGCTGATGGCGCAGATGACCAGCGACAGTCGCGCCCGGGGACGGGTGTCCGGCTACCGACTGCTGTTCAGCACGGTCAGCGCGCTGGCCGTGGCAACCATATTGACGCCACTGGTACAGCGGGCGGGGAGCGATCAGGCCTTCGACCGGCTGGCGATCACCGGGGCGGTCGCAGGTGGTCTTTTCGCCCTGACCATGATCTTATGTTCATGGACTTCCGGCAGCGGCCCTGCACCGCGCAGCGCGGAGCAGGACGGCATCGCCGTGCCGCTCCGCGATCCCATGGTGATCGGCATGGGTTTGCTCGCCCTGCTGACCGGTTTCGCGGCGCCGGCCTTCGGGCGGATGCTGCTGTACATGGGCAGCTATGTCGTCCACCGTCCCGATCTGGTTTCGACGCTGCTGCTGGCCATGACCATCGGCCAGTTCGCAGGCGTGATCCTGTGGACCGCCATGACCGGCCGGTTCAGCAAGAGCGTTCTGCTCGCCATGGGGCATGGCGTCACTGTGGCGGGGTTGATCGGCTTTGCCTTCTGCCTGCCTTGGCCACCTGCGCTCGCGATCTGCGCTGCAATGATCGGCTTTGGCCTCGCCAGCATCTTCATGCTGCCTTGGGGGCTGCTGGCCGATGCCGTCGATGTGGTGGAATGGCGGCATGGCAGGCGCTTCGAGACGGGTTTGTTCGCCTTCTACCTCGTTGTCGTGAAGGCCAGCGGCGCCGCATCGACCAGCCTGATCGGCTGGACACTGGGACGGCTGGGCTATGTGCCGGGTGTGGCGCAGACAGAAGCTGTCCAGGCCGGCATGATCGGCTTGGGGCTGGGCGTTCCGCTGGCCGGCAGCGTGGGGGCGATCATGCTGATGCGGCGCTTCGACCTTAATCACGCCCGGCATGGTCGCCTGCTCGGCCTGCTGGAACGGCGGCGTCAGTCGGGAGCCGAGCCGGTTTCCGGGTTGAAGCGGGAATTGCCGAAATCGAGCGGCGACGGCGTGACCTTCGCTGGCGGATTGGCGCTTTCGGCCCAGGCGCGGCAAAGCATGTCGCGCAGCATCGCAGCACCGGCGGCCGTCCGTTCATAGACCATCGCCCGCACATCCCGGTCGGCGAAATCGGCAAAGCCGTTGCGCTTCTCCAGCGTATAGACAGTTCCGACCTTGTCCCCGGCTTGGTCGAGGAAGGCGAGGACAGCGTCGAACATGTCGCCGCTGCTATGACCGGGGGCGCCGATGCGCGGAGCGATATCGGCCACCGTCAGCTTCATGCCATCGACGAACTGACTTTCAAACCGGCCATGGACGCTGCGGTCGGTCGTGAAGCCCTTGGGATTGTCGCCGCGCCAGCCGTCCGAATGGATCGAGTCATGCATGGGCTGCGCGCCGTCGCCGATATAATGGCCAAGGCGAATGGCCTGGAAGGCGCAATGCTGCTCGGGCACCGATACGTCGCCGCCCTCGGCCTGCGCCTTGCGGACATAGCGCATGCACACGACCAGCCGATCATAGGCTTCGATCGCGGCATAGGGCAGGGTGCCGGTCCAGCGGACATTGGTACGTGCGGCGGTAGCGGGATCGCCTTCCTTGATCGCCTCGTAACGCTTGTAGAGCGCGATCACGAACTCATAGCGCGAACGCGGGATGGGCTTAAGGAAGGTGAATTGCTCGCGGAACCAGCCATGATTGGGATCTTCCTCGATCTTCGAGAAATTCTCCGAATCCCCACGCCAGCTGTCAGGCAGGGAGGCCGACGCCGCGATATAATCGACATGCTTGCGCAGGAATATCGGGCCGTCATCGGGGATGGCCTCGATCGCGGCACGGTCGATCACGCTATGGGCGGTGCCGCCCCAGGCAAAAGCAGTCGTCGGAGTCGTGGCGGAGAGAAGGACCAGGGCGGCGGCAAGGGCCAGTGAACGCATGGGGTGGCTCCGTATCAGGGGTCGAGCGGATCGCGCGGATCGATCCGCGCGGAGGTGCGGCTGGGACGGAAGGCGAGTTCCGTAGGCGAGAAGCGCCGGCCGATCCGGCCGGGCTGATAGCCCAGCTCGTCGGCATTGCGCTTGGTGAACTGCACGCTCTCGATATAGGCGCTCTGCTGCGGGTTGCAGACGATCAGCGCATCATTGTCTAGCGGCGCGCTCATGGCGATCAACAGCCGCGACGCGTTGCGCAGGTTCGTCGTCGTGTGCCGGGCATAGGGTTCGATCACGATCGCATCGGCCGGCACCCCATAGCGGTCGATCAGCGCCCTGCGCATCTCTTCCGCCTCGGTAAAGCGGGTCGCGCGCGGATGGGCGCGGCCGCCGGTGATGATGATGAAGGGAATGTCGCCCTGCGCGAAGCGGCTGGCGGCCAGACGCAGATGATATTTGCCATAGGGGCTGAGCGGCATGGCATCCACTTCCGGACCGACGCCGGTCAGGATCATCGCGCTGAAAGGATAGCGGTTCCAGTCGAGCGTCCTCGCCCGCATCATGGCGGGGGCATTGGTCCCTTCCGTCACCGGTTCATAGCCGATCGCATCAGTGCGGTCGCTGACGTCGAGCAGGGCCAGCGCATAGTCGATGCTGGGATCCAGCGCCTGCGCGGACAGGTTCCGGGGCGTACGCGACAGCCAGTCGGCGGCCTGAAGCCGGGCCTGTCGTTCCTGTGGGTCGATCGTGCCCGCGCCGTCAATCTGCGGATAGGATGGGACTTGCCCCAGCCCATAGGTCCGCACGATGGCATTGACCCCCTCCATTTCCCGCCGGATTTGCGCTGGCGCGCCGTCATCCGCTGCCGGCAGGTCGGGCAGCGCCGCTGCGGCGCGACCCATTGTTTCGAGGTCTGCCGGCGTCCAGATCATCGCCTGCGCTGCGCAGACCAGATCCTGTCCACAGGCTGCACGCCGTTCCTGCCGGGCGCGCAGCAGGGGCGAGATGCCTGGGCCGGCCTTGATCCGGTCCAGCGTCGCAGGATCCCGCCCCGCTGCATCGAACAGCGGGAAGAGACGCTGCGACAGCCTCTCCGTCTCCATGTCGCGGGCTGCCCTGACCGAGACTGGCCCGGCCGAAGCCGGGACAGGTGCGAAGGCCAGCGCCGCTGCCGTGATGAGCAGACTTGTCATGCTCCGCCGCATCACCAGCTCTTGCTGATGACGAGGCGGAAGTTGCGGCCGAAGATCGGACGGCCGTAAATCGCCTCCGAACTGCCCTGACCGCTCAGCGAGTCGGTGCGGGTATTGCCTTCGGTCAGGCCATGGGCGTTGAACAGATTGTCGCCCACGATCTGCATCTGCCAGCTGCCGCGCCGCGCCGTGATGCCCGCGCCGACCGTGCCATAAGCAGGCAGGGCGGTGTTGTTGTAGAGATCGACGAAGCGCTTGCCCATATAGGTGTAGCGGCCATAGATGGAGATATCCGTGTCGCCCGTCTGGAAGTCGAAGCTGGGACGGATATTGCCGTAGACCTTGGGCTGGCGGACGATCTGGTTGCCTTCGGCCTGTTCCGGGTCGGCGCCGGTCGAGCTTTGGAAATTCTTGTATTTGGGATCGCTGACGGTGAGCGCGCCGTTGAGCGAGAACCAGTTGGTCAGCGCCAGCTTGCCGTCAAATTCGACGCCCTTGACCTGCGCTTCGCCGATGAAGGGGATGTTGACGTCGTTGCGGCCCGTGGTCGGATCGAAGGCCAAGAAGCTGGCATTGAGCGGATCGAAATTGGTGTAGAAGCCGGTGACGTAGAGATAGGAGCGGCCGAAGGCGAGCTTCAGACCCGCTTCGAACTGGTCGGCCTTGGTCGTGATGATGGTCGGATTGATGCTCATCACCGTCTGGACGTTGGGCGGCGTTTCCAGATGCGAGGCGCGGCCATAGACGCCGACATGGCTGGAAAAGTCATAGTTCGCGCCGACCGTCCAGTTGGTGACGTTGGGCTTCAGCTTCTGATTGATGATGACCCCGGTGAAGGCGCGGGTGCTGTCGTCGGCCAGCGTGGTGGCGTCGCCCAGATTGGCGGCCTCGGTCAGCGCGGCCCAGCCTTTGTAGCTGTAGCGTTCGTGACGGATGCCCGCATCGATGCGCAGACCCGGTATGATTTCCCAGGTGTCGTTGGCGTAAACGGCGAACATCTTCGCATCGCTGTCGCCCTGATTGAGCGTCGCGGCGTAGTTGAGCACGCCATTGTCGGTCACGCGGCCGATCTCGGTCCCCGAGGCATTGTAGGCGACGAGATCCAGCGTGCGCGGCTTGCCCGCCACCTCGATCAGATAATTCTGGTAGAGAGTGCGGCTGTCCTCGCCATAGAGGCT
>NZ_DATKFP010000453.1:0-2217 GCF_035511395.1 Sphingobium sp. | reverse complement strand
CTGGCGCGATCTTCACCGGATAGAAGTCGAAGAGTTCGCCCTCACGCGGCTTCGGCGCGAAGCGGTACATCGCGCTCGAAATGTAATTGGAAATGTTGACCAGAACATATTGCGCATTCGGCCAGCGTCCTTCCGAGTGCGTGAGGACATCCGTCCGCTGGTAGACGTAATTGCCGTAGCGCGAATAACGCAGGTCGTTCGAATTGCCGACCGCCGCGACCCCGCTCACATAGGAAAAAGGCAGGCCGTTCTTCCAGGCGAAATAGGCCCGCAGCACGTAAGGCAGATCCGCGCAGTCGGCGAAGAAACCGGCGTTCACGCCGTCGCTCGCCCGATAGATATTGGCGGGACTCTTGAGGCAGGCATCGACCGTCCGGCAATCGCTGAGCCCGATCGCGCGGACGAACTCGCCATAGGCGCGCTCGTCGCTCGCCGACCATTCGGGCTTGGTGATGCGCCATTGCAACCCCGCCGGTGCGGGCGCCGCGCTTGGATCGGCCATGTCGAGACCACCGACGACGGGTGCCATCGAAGCGGGTCCGTCGACGGGCGCCATGGTGCCGGGCGGCAGCGCATCTTCCGCCCCTGCGTTTCCAGCCCAGACACAGAACGCAACCGCGACAACAAGCCGGCGCACCCACATTCCCCGCATCTCCCGAATCCTCCACCCGTGCAGACTCAATCACACCCGCCTGTGGCAAGTCCGGCACATCCCGGCTTTAACAATGGGGCTTCTCTCAATTGGGGGACGGCAACCTCTCAAGCGTCACCCCGACAGGCAAGGTCTTCGCGAATTCGTTCAGCGCCGCTTCCGCCCGGTCTCTATATGCCTCGTCCGTGACGTAGAAGCTGACGGTGTCGCCGGCCGCCGTAACCCGCCGCCCGCCGAGATGAAGCCGCGCAATTTCCATCCGTGAGCCGATCAAGAATTCGAGAGGTTTGTAAATCATCGCGAGGCCGATATGGTGCGCGGCGATGAAATCTCCGTACCCTTTCGTACGACCGCTTCTGAGCGGTTCCAGAGCGGCCTGCGGCGTCGCAAGTCCGGCTATGTCGAGAACGTAGTCGGGATTTCGATAGGCGACCCAACCGACATCGTTGACGGCGACCGGAGCATGCCAGAACTCGGTCGCGAACCGATGCATCTGGTATTGCTGCTCGTAGATGTTCCGGGCGCCGCCCGGCGCACGGAAAACGGCGGCGCTATAAAAGACCATAAAGACGACGAGGCAGACGGTCATACCCGCCCACGCCGCCTGGCCGTTCCGCCCCGGGAAACCGAGCGGCGAGGCGCCGCCGGAAAACAGCACATATCCGATGCAGGAGAGCAGCACGGATACGGCATAAGGCTCATAGCGGAAAAACCATCCCGAACGAAAGGCGACGAAATGCACCGCTAGCACGATTGATCCGAATAAGATCAGCCCAAGGCGGCTCTGCCATCCAGGCTCCGAGCGACGCCGATAAGCGACAATTCCCGCATAAAGAGCCATGGTCGCCATAAGCGCGTGGGCTAGCGAGAAATATCGGACCACATGCGAAGCCAGCGAATGGAAGAAGGCCTTTCCCCCAAGCTGCCGCATCGCGACCAAGGCGGAGTCCGACTTGGCGAGCACCGAATTCGGCAAGAATGGCAATCCAAGCGCGTGCAGAAAGAGGGAGAAGCCCCCGTAGAAGACCGCCACGACGGAGATCAGAAGGACTGCCTGCCGCCACCGTCCGTACAGGATCAGAACGAGGGCGGCGGCTCCAGCTACCGCTGCTCCTTCATATCGGAGCAAGGCGCCGGCCACCACCGCCGCGTGCAGGAACCACGGTGTCGGCCGATCTTCGACGACATCGACCAGGGCCAGCACTGTCAGCAGGGTACAAAGGACGTGAAGCGTGTGTTCCATGCCAGTGAAGGCCAGGGCAACGCCGTTCACGGCAAAAGTGGCCAGCAGCGCAAGGGCCGCATTTTCCCACCGCGCCACATCGAAACCGAATCTCGAAAACAGTCGCCGCCAGACGAAGAGAATGCCGAAGCCCGCCCCTATGTTGAGTGTCAATGCGCTCAACTCGCCGAAACCGGCCCGCGCCAGCGGAGCAAGCAGAAGCGGATAGACGATCGAGGACGAGGGAGATGCGAACTCGCCGGAATTTATTCCGTAGAATCCGTGCGCGACGCGCTCCGCCAGAGCTAGATGGATATAGGCATCGTCAAGGGTGAAGAAGACG
>NZ_DATKFP010000452.1:0-3028 GCF_035511395.1 Sphingobium sp. | reverse complement strand
ATCCATCATCCCGGACCGGTCCGGTTGATTCCGGACGATCCCGTTTCTGCGCTGGAGGTGCGGTTGCTCGACCGCTTCTTCGACAATCATATGGCCACGCCACAGCAGAAGCTGGTGTTTGATGCGATGCGGCCAGAGGGGCAGAAGGATCAAGCGGGCGTCGCCGATGCCCGCGCTGCGCTCGACAAGGCTTATGCCTGGCTCGACGCGCATATGGCGGGGCGGACATGGGCGGCAGGCGATGTCTTCAGCCTGGCCGACTGTGCCGCCGCGCCGCACCTTTTCTACGCGCACTGGTCGCACCCCGTGCCTGCGGCGCTGCGCCATGTCCACGCCTATCGCCGGCGTCTGCGGGAGCGCCCATCCTTCGCCCGCGCGGTGGAGGAGGCACGCCCATGGCAGCAATATTTTCCGCTGGGCGGGACGCCGGAGGACTGAAGGGCGGGCTGGTTCCATGTGAATGTCTAGTTTGGGTGGGAAGCGGGGCGGTCAATTTTAAACCATCATCCCAGCGCAGGCTGTGATCTCTCTCTTCTTTCAAATGCTTCGTTAGAAGGAGTGAGATGCCAGCGTTCGCTGGAAAGATGGCCAGTTCCAGTCTCAACTGCCCATGACTCTCCTGCTTCCGGAGGCCTGTCCTAAAGCTGCAAATGCAGAAACTGGTTGAAGCCGCTCCGGCTGTAGTCGCCAAAGGCTTCGCCATTTACGAACCCAAAAGTGCGATACAGCGCCAGCGCTGGATCGAAGGCAGCACCGCTGCCCGTCTCCAGGCTCAGTCGCCGCACCCCCCGCGCCCCTGCCTGCGCGAGGATGTGCCGCAGCAAGGCCGTCGCCACGCCACGCCGCAGATGGTCGGGATGGGTGCGCATCGACTTGATCTCGCCATGATTAGCCGTCAGTACCCTGAGTGCGCCGACCCCCGCAATGTGTGGTCCGTCCCATGCCGTCCACACCTGTATGTCGGGTCTTTGCAGGCCCGACAGATCGAGCGCGAACACCGCCTCGGTCGGACTGTTCGCCTGCATGCCGGATAGATGCAGCGCCAGCAGAGCGCGGGTCTGAGGATCGGTCAGGTCGTCGGAGCGTATGTCGAACATGGCACAGGACTAACCCGACCAAAGCGTCTTGCAAGCGCACATATTTTCCCCATCTCGAAAGGAAAGGAGAAGTCCATGCCGCTTACTGCCGCCCAGGATGTCGCTACGCTGCTTCAGGAAACCCGTACTATCGCGCTCGTCGGCATTTCCGATCGGCCCGATCGTCCGAGCTATGGCGTGATGGCGTTCCTTCAGGGCCATGGCTATCGCGTTTTGCCGGTCAATCCGCAGATTGCCGGCGAGCATGTCCATGGCGAATTCGTCTGGGGCCGTCTCTCGGATATCGGCGTGCCGATTGACATGGTCGACATCTTCCGCCGCAGCGAAGCGGCCGGCGATGCAGTGGACGATGCGATCGCGGCCGGGGCGAAATCCGTCTGGATGCAACTCGGGGTCGTCAATGAGGCCGCCGCCGCCCGTGCCGAGGCGGCGGGCCTCAAGGTCGTGATGGACCGGTGCCCGGCGATCGAGATTCCCCGTCTGGGAATCGCGCGGATCCGCGCCGAATAACGCTAGGCATCCGCGTCACGCCCTTCTATCAGGCAGGCATGGCGCGCGCACCGCGGAAGCAATCCGATAAGAATAAGGGCATCAGCCGGCGGAGCCTGCTGGTCGGCGGTGGCGCTACTGCGGGGCTGCTGATCGCCTGGGGCGTATGGCCGCGGACCTACAAGCCCAATCTCAATGCCAGTCCCACCGAAACGATCATCAACGCCTTCCTGAAGATCGACCAATCGGGGCAGGTCATCGTCGTCGTGCCACAGACCGAGATGGGTCAGGGGGTCACCACAGTATTGCCGCAGATATTGGCGGACGAGTTGGGCGCGGACTGGCGCACGGTCGCGGTGCAGAGCGCGCCGATCAGCCCGCTCTACGCAAACACGTTGCTGGCGCGCGAATGGCTGGCGAGCGACTGGACGCGGCTGCTGGGCGGGGCGGGCGACTGGGCGATCGGCCAATATGCGACGCGCGGATCGCTGATGCTGACCGGCGGCGGCACGTCGATCCCGATGTTCCACCACGCCTATCGAGATGCGGGTGCGGCCGCACGGGTGCTGCTGTGCAAGGCTGCGGCGGCCCGCTGGGATATCCCCTGGGAAAGCTGCGACATTCAGGACGGCATCATCTCTGACGGCGGCGAGCGCCAGATGAAGTTCGGCGATGTGGTCAGTGACGCTGTGAACTTCCACCTGCCCGACATCCTTCCGCTGCGCCAGGGGCAGGATGGCCGCCTGTCCGGGCAGGATCTTCCGCGTCTCGACACACCGTCGAAGATCGACGGCAGCCATAATTTCGCCGCCGACATTCGCCTGCCCGACATGGTCTACGCCTCGATCCGGCAGGGGCCGATCGGCGATGCGATCCTTGCGGGTCTCGATGATCGATCGGCCAGCAGCGTTGCCGGTTTTCTCAAGCTGGTGAAGCAGGAACGCTGGGTTGCCGCCGTCGCCAGCAACTGGTGGGCGGCAAACAAGGCGCTCGACCTTGCCGACCCCGTCTTTGCGCTACGGGGCAAACCGGTCAGCAGTGGCGGCATCGATGAAGCGCTGGAAAATGCCTTCTCCGGCGTATCCGGCCGCCGTCTCTATTCCCAGGGCGAGTTGCTTCCGGTGTTCGAGGGCGCCACGATCCTCGCCAGCGAATATCAGGTCGACGCCGGCCTGCATCTGGCGCTGGAACCGATGAGCGCGACCGCCCGCGTCAACGAGGATGGCGCGGAAGTGTGGATGGCGACGCAGGCGCCCGGCCTCGCCCGTGACGCCATTGCTGGTGTGCTGGGTATGTCGAGCGATAGTGTGACACTCTATCCGCTCCATGCCGGTGGTTCGTTCGGCCGCAGGATGGACTGGGAGGCCGGCGTGCAGGTAGCGCTCATCGCGCGCGACATGCGTCGCCCGGTGCAACTGCAATGGTCGCGGCTGGAGGATGTG
>NZ_DATKFP010000451.1:0-1714 GCF_035511395.1 Sphingobium sp. | reverse complement strand
CAGTTCGATCCCCTGCGGGCCGTTGAGGAAGGGAAGGCCGACGATCCGCTGGCCGGCGGCAAAGGCACCGGCCGGCTCGATCAGTTCGCAGCAAAATTCATGGCCCATGACGACGGGCTGGGCCGGGTCCATGAAGCCGCGAAAGCCCGCGCGCTGCAACAGGTCGCACAGATGGTCGGCATGGTCGCGGGCATGGAGGTCGCTGCCGCACACGCCGCACACAAGTGGCCGGGCGAGCAACTGCCCAGCGGCTGGCGTGGGATCGGGCAGCGACTCCAGCGTGAATCGCCCGTCGTTCAGCACCATGGCCTTCATCGGTCCTCTCCTTTTTTTGTGCCTGCGCCGGCGTTGCAGCCAGGTTGGCGGGCTTGCCGGCGCGTCACTAATCGCTTGTTCCGAACAAATCGGGCGATTTTCTATGTATGGCGCGCAGGCCTGGATTATCGGGTTTCGCTCAACGGCAACGGGTCGGATGGTGTTGAGTCGACAATCAATATCGTCTAACGAAAATATCGGTCAATATCGAGTCGTCAAGAGGCGCAGGAACAGGAGAGCGATGGCGGATACCGATCCGAAGGTCGTGGTCGAGGCGCTGATCGAAGCGTTCAACCGGCGAGATTCCTTGGCCGTCGCGGCCTTGCTCCATGATGATGTCGTCTGCGCCGGTATCCCGATGCCGCCTGCCCATGGCAAGGCGGCGACGCTCGATATGCTGGCGCCCTTTCTGGCGGCCGAGGCGATCGACTGGCAGTTGCATGCGGTCGCCGTGAACCGTCGAACCGTTCACACCGAGCGCACGGACCGTTTCCGCTTTTCCGGCTTGGAATGGACGGAGGTCCGGGCGGCGGGCATCTTCGAAATCGCAGAGGATGGTCGCATCCTTGGCTGGCGTGATTATTTCGACATGGCCGAACTGGTGGCGGCAATGCCGGCGACGCCATAGGAATTTGACGTCGATGATCCGACTCATTATGGTCGGATGAAATTGTCCGATAATATTTGCCGTAGCGCAGGGGCAATTCCACCGGAGAGTCGCAGCGAAGCGGCCATGAGCGGGAGGTGAGAGGATGAGGCTGAGCCAGGACATATCCGGCTTTGCCGACCAGATGGTGGCGGATTGCGCGCTTGGGAGCGCGTCGATCTTCTTCTACGACGACAATGTAGGGGAGGGACAACTGTCCTACCTCTATCATGTCGGCGTCAGCGAAGAGGCGCAGCATCGCTACCATGACGGGCGTGTGTTCAAGTCGGATCCCTTCACCCGCCAGCTTCTGGCGCAAAGCGACGTTTCCGGGGCGCATTTCCTCCATTGGGGCGATGCGGCGCTCGACCGCTTCGTCGCGCGCAACTATACCAGTTTCCTCGATCATTATGCCGTCGATGTCGTCGGCGCATCGACCCGCCGGCTGGCACCCGGCCTCTGCCTCATCATTGGCGCGCATCGGAAGGGACGGCGAACCGGCTTGCCCGAAGTGCCCGAACCCTTGTTGCAACAGCGGCTCCACACACTGTCCAACATGGTGGTCGACCGCTTCTTGTCCGACCTGATAGACTCATCGGACGGACGCATGGCGCTGCGCACTACGATGGGTGGCGAACCACCCTGCGTCACCGGCCTGTCACCGCGCGAGGAGCAACTGGCCGCCCTGCTGTGTCGCGGATTGCAGAACAAGGCGATCGCCTTCGAGATGGACCTGTCGGAGAATACGGTCGA
>NZ_DATKFP010000450.1:0-7885 GCF_035511395.1 Sphingobium sp. | reverse complement strand
AATCGGAGGGTCTTGCAACGCCGTCCGGTCATGATGCGGCCGATGAACGAAGGGTCGCCCATTGCATCAGAAAAGCCGCAGGCGGACAGAAATGGCTCGAAGTGACCCTGTGGGGACTTCGCGATCAGGAAGGAGGATGGATTGGTGCGGAAGTCCGAAATAGGAATGGAAGCCATGATCTTGGTTCACTCCAGATCAACAGCTGGTGGGTACCCAGAATCGCGGTAACGCTTAATCGTTCACCCGAGGACGTTCGTCATTGGTTGCGTTACGATCCGTGCTTTAATGCCAACGCAGCCCGGTGGATTTTCGTTGCTGCCCTGGCGTCGACAGGCAGCTTTTGGAAGGCGGTCGGCGTCTATCACAGACCGAGTTCCGATGGGCAGAAGCGATATGCCCACAGTGTAGCGGAACATTTGAAGCGGCGGTTCGGTGAGAGGATCTTCTCACCTTCCCTTGCGAATAAGAGCGGCGGAAAGGGTTCGCTGAACAAGTGAGAAGATCTTGCCTGCCGGTCCTTCTGAACCAGTCGCCCCGGTTTCCAGAAATTGCCATGACGGTGCGTGCCAGCCGAGGTCGCCCTGCCGCCGGCGATGAAAAGGCGTTACGTTGGGGCGGCGCCTACGTCTGTTCGGCGCGACTGCGGCGGCTGATGCTTCGAGATCAGCGGCAAGCTGCTCAAGCGCACGCCGGGCTCCCAATCGCATGAGGCCGTCGCTTTCTGATCGATCGCCGTTCGGACCGGGCAGAGCGCAACAAGCCTTAAAGAATATTCAAAGCTGATAGCAGGTCAGAACAATACCGTCGCGCGCGTCCAGGCGCTTCTGACGCGTGCGGCCAATGTGGGCGTCGGCATTTCTATGATTGTCCATGACGAACTAGCCGCCCTGGCGGCGCACGCCGGACAGTTTGACGCTGATGGACTGATGTGGAGCTCTCGCCCAAGGCCCCTGGAACCATGATGCTCGCCGTCCATGAGCTCACCACCAATGCGCTGAAGTACGGCGCGCTCTCCGTTCCATACGATAAGGTCACCGTGCGCTGGAACATCGTCGAAAAGCAGGACCGACAGTGGCTCAGCTTCGATCGGAACGAAAGCGGGCCACCCGCGCAAACAGTCCGGACAAGCCCCGGCGCGTTTGCTTCGGGAGCGAACTTATCGAAGGACGGATACAATATTAAATGAATGGACGGGGCAAATTGCGGATTGAGGATGGCGTGGCGCAGTGCCACCTCGAATTCCCGTTGCGGGGAGGAGCCAGCATTCCCGAGGCCGGCGCGCCGCACCGCGCCACCGCATTTTTTTAAGGAGATCGACTTGACCGGACAACCTGATCTGACTGGGCAACGCATCCTTATCCTCGAGGATGACTATCATCTTGCGTCTGTCATTTCCCAAGCTGCCCGCCGATCGAGCGGGGAGGGCCGGGTTATGCGGGAAGCAACTGAGCGCGCTCCATGCCCTGCCCGGCGACGAGCTTCATCGGCTGGCCGCGCGCCCAAAGCCGATCGACATGGATGGCCGACCAGCCTGACGGCAGAACGACGGGGCGTTTGGCCCATGCTTTCGGACTTTCGTCGCTGATCTCCAGTCCCGGTAATCCCAGCAGCATCGTCATCAACATGCCGCCTATGTTGGCGAGGAAAGGGCCGGCGGGAACGGCCGAATCGGGATGATCCATCCGATATTCCAGACATTGGTGGAAACGCCCGGCGTCATAGGCGGCGTAGCTCTGCTCGAACAACAGCATCGCCAGTTCCCGATCACCCGCCATGGCCGCCCACGCTGGATAGAAGGCGGCCAACATGGGCGAACCGATATAGTCGCGCCAGTGCGCAAGGAAAAAGTCGAGCGTTGCACGCCGTTGCCGCTTTGATGCTGGATAATTCATCGGGAACAGCCCGGCGAGGGGACCAGGGGTGGCGCCCTTCGGCTCGTCTATGCGGAAATCACGATGGCTGGGGATGACGCCGTCGCTGCGACAAGGTAGGTGGAGCGCGGAGAGCGTATCTTGCCAGTCGCGGGGAATATCGGCGCCGATGGCGTGGGCCGTGCGGATCGCGCGCTTGAGCAGGTCGGCGGCGGTCATGAGAGTGAAACTGTCGTCGTCGGGTGGATCGGGCACTTCCGCAGGGCCGGTAGCGTGCAGCAGGCTTATTCCCTGTGCAGTGCGTGTGAGCCGATCAGTCAACCAGTCGGCCACGCCCGAAATGATTGGCCAGCCCTGTTCGCGCAGATAGCGCTCGTCACCCGAGCAATCGGCGTGGAGCGAGAAGGCGCGGGCGACATGCAGAGAGAGGTGCGCCGCATTCGCTGCGGCAGGGCCATCGCCGGGAGCAGCCTCCTCCCCTGTGGTGGGCGCCGCCTGCCAGGGAAAGCGCATGCCTTTCAAGCCGTCGAGGCGGGCGTAACGTCGCGCTGCTTCGACATGTCTTGCCCGAAAGTCGATGAGGCTGCGCGCGGCATCGGGTTGCAGCAGCAACAGGGGCGGTACACAGAAGGCGTCGATGTCCCACATCACGTGGCCGTAATAATAATGATAGTTGGGCCAATAGGCGAGGCCGAACATGGACGTGGCCGCAGGTGAGGAGCGGTGAGCGGATGATTGGAGATAGAAGAAGCCCGCGTCGATCAACTGCTGATGACGCGGACTGGCGCCTTCGATCGTAATGCGCCCCTTCCAGATCCCCGACCAGCATTCTCTGTTCAATTTTTGCAGATGTGGTACGCCCAGCCGCGCGCCCACACTCATCCGCCGCACGGCTTCTTCCCGTGGACGATGATGAACGATGGACGGGATCAGAGCCGCAATCTGATCCAGTTCGACCGTCTGCCCGGCCTTCAGTTCAACCTCGAACTCCATGACCAGCGGACCTGAGCCGAGCTTCGACCGCATCTGGCCGTCGCTGGTCCGGGAGCAATGGCTGTGCATGGCGATACCGCAGCAACTCAGATCGCCTTCTGGCACCCAGAGCAGCGACGCTTCGCCCGCTGCAGGGTGATCGAGAACCCTTTCGGTCATCCTGCCTTGCGCTGTTCGGGGGTCGACAAGGCTGCGCAATCCGATCTTGCAGGTATGTTCGGCCCTTATGATACTATGCTGGACCACAAGGGCCGGATGGCTTCGGCTGGCGAAGGTCGTGACGGCGACGGATAAGGCTATGCCGTCGAAGCGGAGAATAAATTCACTCAGCAATTCCGCCGTGTTGAAATCATAACTTTGTCGCAAATCTTCCGCCACCCAGGGCTGATCCGACAGCCACGCCCTGTCGATACAAACGTCGGCCGCCAATGGGTAGGGGATGGCGATAGCTGCTTCGATGCCGGCATCGACATCCGTGCCGGCAACCCCGTTCACGATTGCGGAGCCGGCTAGGAACGGAACTTCCCGAACGCGCAGGCCGACCAGGCCGTTCGCCACATAGGCGGGCAGATCGCTGCCTGTTGGGCCCGTGGTAGGGGCAGGGCTGAGCGGCGTTGTGATCATTTGGCGGCTAGAACCTCCTTCTTGTAGGCACTGCAGGCGCTTGATGCAGAGTGACGCCTGCCGGTTCGACGGTTGTGGGACCGGGGCGATCGGCTGTAGAGGACATCTGGATCAATGCTGTATCGCTGCCCGGCGGATCACCCTCGTGCCCGATGACGGGCAGCATCTTCCCCGTGATGCGGTCGAGCGCGCGGGCAACTGCGACATCCGCAACGGTGACGCCCAGCACAAAGGCGGTCGGTCCCCAGGGCCGCAATTGGCGGCTGCCGATCGCGAGGAGGGCCACGTCCATGACATCGCCTGCTACGCGGCTCCAGACCCGCGTCGAATGACTTGGTGCAGCGAGCAGGCTCGCCCCGGTCAGCACTTCGCGCGCCCCGCAGACCCTTATGGCGGCGCGCGCGAAGTCATGGTTTTGCCTAAGTGCGCGCGCGATGCGACGCGCGCTTGCCAGCTCCACTATGCCAAGACCGATGGAAAATATCCCTAGTCCAATGCTAAATCGCTGTGCCTGCATTAGCCGCGCCTCCTTGGACGGGAAACGGCGGACGGAATTGCCAGTTCCCGCATGTACGTAGAGGGAAACTAATGCATGTTATCGCCTTAGCGGTTTACCCAGGATTTGATTCATCCTTACGAAACCTGACGGAAAACGAAGCGAATACTGATTTTGATCAACTCGTTGGCTCGGAACATCTTTGTCTTTTACGCTTTTGCATTTCATAGTGAGGAAAAACATGACATTCGAAAAAGCGCCGCTTCCGGCGATGGCCACGCGACCCTGCGAAGACGATCGTGACGCACATGCTGATTATGCACGTGCTGAACATGCACGCCGCCGCGCCTGGATGGGACTAGATCGGGAACTCGATCCGCCGAAATCAGGCGGCGATTCCGCGAGGCTGTAGAGGTGTCAGCATCGCTCGGGCAAGCTTCAGGCAAAGCTCAAGCGACGGTGCGGCCAGATGTGTGTCGCTGCCATCCAGCGCCCTGAAACTCAATTCCCACAAAGCCTCTTCGTCCACGCATGTCAGACGGGCGTCCGGCGTGTCGAACAGCACCATTTCACCCAGACGCTCGCGATGCAGCAAGTGACGGGCGACGGTCGTGCGGCTATCGCGATGGGCATTGCAGCGGATCTGGAAAGATTCGCTGTTCGTAAACAGAAAATTCAATATCTGGCTATCGGTCATCGGCTGAACTTTGCAGTTGGGCAAAATAGGAAGTCGTCATGGCCCGCTAACGAGACGCGTGATGACTTAGTTTTGTTCCCTATTTATTTCATGATTCACACAGGTTAAGAAATATTGGGGAATGGGCGAAGAGGTCATCCGCGGCCCACGCTATGTCATAGTCCAACCTTGTTTCTTGCCACCATTGCGCCGTCGGTAGCCCTCCATGGTCGATAATGGCCCGGCCGCTGCGGATCATGGCGGCGCAGAGCAGGCGATCCTGTCCACATCTGCGTTCGAAAGCGAAAATATGCGACGCTCGCGGTCCGCTGACAGCGACGGGGTGATATTCTCCAGACAGGAAAAGCGCCGGGCGAACGCGCCTTTCGTTCAGCAGCCGATGAATGAGGGAGAGCTTTTCGCCCTCCAGCCCGAGGGGCTGGTCGAGCATGGCGGCAAGGCGTAAGTGATCGACCCGCCTTCGATTGTCCGGATCGACCAGGCTGAAATCATGGCCTTCGGTCCCCTGATACAGATCGGGCACGCCCGGCAGGCAGAATTTAAGTGCGATTTGCGCCAGGCTGTTGGCTTGCGCGGCAGGCAGGAGCCGCGCCATCAGTGCGGACATGTCATCCCTGAATGCTGGAAGCGCGAGCAGACTTTTAAGATAGTGCCGTGCCTGCGCTTCATATGGCTCATTGGGCGCCTCCCAACTGGAACGCAATCTTCCCTCCCGCAGCGATTTCATCAGCCAGGCATCAATGCGATCTGAAAAATCCTGCGGGAGCGCAGCTTCGATGGGCCATGTTCCCAACAGTGTCTGGAACAGTTGGTAGCGGTCGGCCGGGTGAAGCGGGGCCGCGATGGAGGCCGCCATATTCTCCCACCGACCGACTGCCTGCTGCCACAAAGAAGGGACGTGGCTGAGCACGGAGAGCCGGGCCCGCATGTCTTCGCCGCGCTTGTGATCATGGGTGGCCGTGGCCAGCATGGCGTGAGGGAAGGGCGCGGAGCGGGTCTGGACGCGACGGTGCAATTCGGCGGGAGAGATGGCGAACTGCTGCGGCGCCGATCCGACGTCATTGGCGGACAGCAGCGGGGCGCGACGATAGAAGGCGGTGTCCTCCAAGCCCTTGGCTGCGATCGGCGCGGACAATTGCTGAAACCGGCGCACCGCTTCGGCGGCGAGAGCGGCGTCGCCGGGGCCATCGCCTGCCAGCCAGTCGACGATGCGTCTGGCGACCGGTGTTTCGCCGGGCGGCAGATGGGGTTGCACGGCATCCCATGTCTTTTGCCGAACGCCTGCATCGCCCGCGGGAGCTGAACGGCCGTCGCCATAGGTCCGATAGACCGGAAAGACCCAGAGCAACCGTTCGATCGCCCGGCGGATCATGGCCGGGGTGATTTCGTCCAGCCCGGCATCGTCGGCGAGCATGACGAAAGCTTCGACGCATGTGCATAGTTGCGCCTCGAACTGCCAGCTCAGCATGTCGCGCCGGGAATCGAGGAGCGTGCGATCGACATCGGCATGATCGGGATCACGTTCCCGCCAGAGCCTGTCGAGCGGCGCTTCCCCTCGCGGATCGTGTAGCAGGGCGGTCACGTCGCGCATGAAATCATAGCCGCTGGTGCCATCGACGCCCCAGTCGTTGGCCAGATCTTCACCCGGCGCCAATATTTTTTCAACGATGATATAGGCGCGCTCATCCCCGCCGCGGATGGCGTCGAGCCGGGACCGGAGGCGGCGGCAATAGCCGGCGGGATCGGTCAGTCCATCGACATGGTCGATACGTACGCCGTCGATCAGTCCGTCGCGGAACAGGTCGAAGTAAAGCTGGTGCGTCGTCTCGAACACTGCCGGGTCTTCCACCCGCAACCCGGCCAGATCGTTGATCGAGAAGAAGCGGCGCCAGTTGAGCCGGTCGTTGGCGGCGCGCCAGTGGACGAGCCGATAATGTTGGGTCTCCAACAGGCGGAGCACCCGGTCGGGACCGTCGGACAGCTGGTCCAGCGATCCGGGGCGGAGCGGCAGATGTTGCTCCCCGTAGAGCAGCAGATGGGCGTCCGCCCCTTCCGTGACGAGGGAGAGGTCGCCCGCCGCGATCACATCGTCCAGGGTCGCGCCCAATATCGGCAGGATCAGCGGACCGCGCCAGTCGATGTCGAAAAAACCGGCATAGGCGCTGTCGCGGCCCAGCCTGAGCACGTCGTTCCACCAGAGGTTCTCACCGCCTGCGACGCCCATATGATTGGGCACGATGTCTATGATGACGCCCATGTCGTGCGCGCGCAGGGCGGACACCAGACTGCGAAAGCCGCTGTCTCCGCCCAGTTCCGGGTTGATCCGGGTCGGGTCGATCACGTCATAACTATGGGTCGATCCGCTGCGCGCCGTGGTGATGGGGGAGGCGTAGATATGGCTGACGCCCAACCGGGCGAGATAGGGGACGATCCTTTCCGCAGCGGCAAAGGGAAAGTCGCGGGTCAATTGCAGGCGGTAGGTGGCGCGGGGGATCATGCGCCTCTCTCCTCATTCAGGCGGTGGATGCGGCGCGCCACTTCCGGCCGCGTCAGCAGGGCGTCGATCGTATCGGGCAGGCGGCGGCGCCAATTGGGGTGTTCGTCGATGGTGCCGGGGATGTTGGGCTGCTCGGTCAGGCCGATCAAATCCTCCATCGGCACCAGCAGCAGGGGGCAGGGGGTCGCGGCCAAATAGTCCAGTGCGCGATCGACCATCGGAGCCGGGTCGTGAACAGCGGGCTGCGGCAAGTCCCCGCCGATCGCCTGCCATAGAACCCGACAATCTTTTGCCCGCTTCGCCTCGCTGTCGCCGCCCCGACCGATCGCCCGATTCCATTCCAGATCGCGTCCGGTCCACCATCCCGCCAGCGTCGCCACGTCATGCGTACCGCTCATGGCGACGGCGGATGCAGGATAATCGGCGGCGGGCACAAAGGCGCCCTGTTCGTCGCGGCAGAAAGACAGCACGGCCATGCCGTAAAGGCCCGCCGCCTCCAGCTTTTCGCCAAAGCCGGGGGGCCGGGTGCCCAGATCCTCCGCGATGACGATCGCGCCCTTTCGCCATGCCTCCAGCTTGATCAAGCGCAGCAGGTCGGCGAAGGGGTAGGCGAGATAGGCGCCCTCGCTGGCGGGGCGACCTGCCGGAATGACCCAAAGCCGTTGCAGGCCGAAGGCGTGATCGATGCGGATGCCGCCGCCTGGCGG
>NZ_DATKFP010000449.1:0-8822 GCF_035511395.1 Sphingobium sp. | reverse complement strand
TGCCCGGCGACCAGTTCCTCGCCAATATGCAGACGGTGCTGAGCAACGCGAATTTCGGCCGGCTCCTGCTCAACTCCTTCATCATCGCGGCTGGCATCACCGTCGGAAAGCTGGCGGTCTCGGTGATCGCGGCCTTCGCCGTCACCTATTTCCGCTTCCCCTTCCGTATGACGGCCTTCTGGCTGATCTTCATGTCGCTGATGCTGCCGATCGAGGTGCGCATCGTGCCGACCTACGAGTCGGCCGCGAACGTTGCCCTGCCGCTCAACATCCGCGGATTGCTGCGGAGGCCGGGTTGGGTAAGGACGGTCGGGATGCGGAGCGGGTGACCACGACGCTCACGCGTAAGCAGAAGGCGGAGCTTGATCGTCTTGCGAAGGCGCAAGGCGTGAAAGTCGCCTGGCTGGTCCGGCGAGCGGTCGAGAGATTTTTGGAAGAGGCTGCGGGCGGGCCGTTATTGCCGCTGGATCTAAATGGAGGCGAAGATGCAAAGCGCTGAACTCTTCGCTGGCTGTGGGGGACTGGCGCTTGGAATGTCCCGTGCGGGGTTTCGACACCAGCACATGGCGGAGTTCGACCAAGACGCGGTCGCGACGGTTTTGCACAACAAGGCAAAGGGCATCGAACACGTCCGCGATTGGCCGATGGGTCTTCAGGATGTCCGAGAGATCGACTGGAAGAAGTTGACTTCCCTTGATCTCGTTTCTGGCGGACCTCCCTGTCAGCCATTTGGAATTGGCGGGAAAAAGCATGGCCAGGACGACCATCGTGATATGTGGCCCGAGGCCATTCGGGCGGTGCGAGAGGCAAAACCGCGGCTGATCTTGTTTGAGAATGTGAGGAATCTGGCTGGTCCTCGCTTCCGCCCTTATCTTGAGTGGATCGTCTCGCATCTCGAGCGGCCAGGAATGATCCGCAAACCGGAAGAGTCGCATACCGAGCACCGCGCGCGGCTGGCGACGTCCAGGAGTCGTAAGGATTACAAGGTCGTTTGGCAGCTTGTGAACGCCGCCGATTTTGGCGCGGCTCAAATCAGGCACCGCGTTCTGATCTTCGGGATCAGAGGCGATCTCGATGTTGTTCCGTCGCCGATGCCGCCGACTCATTCGCGTGATCGGCTTCTCTGGGAGCAGTACGTCACCGGGGAATATTGGGCACGCCATGGCCTAAAGAGGCGCCGTACCCCCATTCTTCAGCAGGACCACGCGCGCATTGAACGATTGAAGCGGGCGGACATTGAGCCGGCTGGGGCCCCATGGGTCACGGTCCGGGATGCGTTGAAGGGCCTCGGCGAACCGAACGGCAAGCGCAACCATGTCATGCAGATCGGCGCGCGAATTTACCCTGGTCACACTGGAAGTCCCCTGGACCTTCCCGCCAAGGCTCTGAAGGCCGGTGATCATGGTGTTCCCGGCGGCGAGAATATGATGGTGCGTGACGACGGGTCGGTTCGCTACTTCACCACCCGAGAAGCCGCGCGACTGGTCGGCTTACCGGATGACTACGAGTTTCCGCGGTCATGGACGGAGAGCATGCGACAGCTTGGAAACGCGGTTCCGGCTCCCCTCGGAGCCGCGGCTGGCCGTTGGTTGGCCGCCCAGGTCGAAGGAGGAAAGGCCCTCGGCGGCCTAGCTTCCACACGTCGCGCGGCGTAGATTTGTCTTTTATTTCAGCCGGAGGGCGAGTCGCGGCCGTTAGACCTCGTTTCGGCTACCGAGGGGGTTTAGTGGATGGCGCTCGCACCAGACCGAGCCGCGATTAAGGCACTCGAGGAAGCGCTTGCGGCCGTGCTCTCGGCGGCCGGTAGCAATCCTCCTCAGGCGGTTGTGCGTCGGATTCGTGAGGGTTTGGCGGCACACGCCGCCGCTGTGGAAGCGGCGCGTTCGTCCACCGATCCGATTCGGATGCCCCGCGCGACCTTCGATCCCGCCGATCCAAAAGCGATCGGCCGGATGGTCTCGATCGCGCTCCTTGCTCAGCCTCTCGTGGCGTTGACCGATGTTCGATCAGCTTATGGTTCGGGCGTCTACGCAATCTATTACCGTGGCGATCATCCGCTGTACGGCGGCATCGCAGGATCCGAGACGCCGATCTACGTCGGTAAGGCTGATCCGGCGAACGATGACGCCAGCACCACGCGCGAGCAGGGCGCGAAACTTACGGCGCGCTTGTTGGAGCACGCCGGCACGATCGGAACGGCGGAAGGCTACGCTGACAAGCTTCCGTCCCATCTATCCGCCATAAAGCTCGCGGACTTCGTTTGCCGCCGACTGGTATGCGCGACGAATGCCCAGCTGGTCGCGGAAAAACATCTCATTCGGACCTTCTGGCCGATCTGGAACTCGGAGACCAAAGCCTGCTGGGGAATGAGCAAGCATGGCGACGCGGCGACCACGCGAGCCAATAAGCGCTCTCCATGGGACGTCGTGCATCCTGGGCGACTCTGGGCATTGGATGAGCGGCTGGCGGACTCGCTGACGCCGGATGAGATCGCCAAGCGGATCGCCGCGACGCTGGAGCGGGTGCCGGCACGACAGGATCATGCCGCGCTACTGGAGGAGATGTTGGCCGGCTTTCGTCAGGACGATGCCGTGTCAGTAGTTCCCGAGGTTCCGCCGGTGGGCGAGGACGTCGCTGGTCCTGAGCCGGATGAGGCTGGCGGTGTCGACGACGAATGAGACGGATGCGGCCAGAAGTGCGCAGATGTCTCGCATACGAGGGCGTGACACGAAACCGGAGATGCGCGTCCGCCGGGCCGTGCACGCCGCCGGTCTGAGATACCGTCTTTACGCCAAGGACTTGCCCGGAAAACCGGATCTCGTCTTTCGATCGCGCCGGGTCACTGTGTTTGTGCACGGATGTTTTTGGCACCAGCATCCTGATCCGTCTTGCAAGTTGGCCAGGATGCCAAAATCGAAGCTGGATTTCTGGCGGCCGAAACTAGAGGGCAATCGGCTGCGTGATGTGAAAGTGCGTGAGGAACTTGAGGCGCGAGGCTGGTCCGTTGTCGAAGTCTGGGAATGTCAGACCGGAAAACAGGACTTGGAGGCGCTGGCGACGCGGCTAAGGCAAATGCCCATAGTGAGGGCGTCGAAAAAAAGGGAGGGGAAGGCCTCGAAATGAGTCAGGAATTCGACCTCACGCCGGATCCGCGCGTCCTGCAGATGCTTGGCGAGATCAATCTCCCACAATGGCGTTGCCTCGCAGAGCTTATCGACAACTCGATCGATGGCTTTGTCCACGCGGCACGATCCGGCGCCCCAATTGATGCGCCGGAGATCGGCGTGGCGCTGCCAATGGCCGACAATGAGAACGCCCGTGTCACCGTCAAGGACAATGGGCCCGGGATGTCCTTCGAGTCGCTGGAGAACGCGGTGCGCGCGGGCTGGTCGGGCAATGACCCGCTGTCCAACCTTGGCTTGTTCGGCATGGGATTCAACATCGCGACAGCACGCCTCGGCCTTGTGACGGAGGTCTGGACGAGCCGCGCGGGCGACCCGGAGGAGGTCGGGGTCCGTATCGACCTGGACGAGCTCAGGACCACCCGGAGCTTCAAGGTCCCGCGCCAGACCCGCGCGAAGCCTGATCACAACGCCCATGGCACCACGATCGTGATCAGCCGGCTCAAGCCCGATCAGCGCGCGTACCTCGCGCGGGGCAATAATCAGAAGACGATGCGCAAACATCTGGCGCGCGCCTATTCGGCGCTGCTCGGCCAATCAGAAGCCGGAAAGATCCGGTTGATGGTCGGCAGCGCCCGGCTGTCGCCGCGGCGACATTGCGTCTGGAGTGAGGAGCGGACGGTCTCGTTTCCAGACGGCACGGTCGCGAGGGCGGTCGAGCATATCGACGTCAAGCTCGCGCCGCGGCGCTATTGCACCCATTGCATGCGGACACTCGCGGTCGCCGAGGAAAGCTGTCCGACCGGGAGCGCGAGCTGCAACGTCGTAGAGGCGGAGCGCCGGATCCATGGCTGGATCGGTCTCCAACGCTACTTGCACAACACCGAGTTCGGTCTCGATTTCATTCGCAACGGTCGGAAGATTGAGATCGCGAACAAGGACCTGTTCGAATGGAGCGATGGGGACACCGCCGAAGTCGAATATCCCACCGACGACCAGCGCGGTCGCGGCCGTTTCGTCGGCGAGATCCACATCGACCATTGTCGCGTGAGTTACACGAAGGACCGTTTCGAGCGGGACGATCCCGCCTGGAGCGAGATGGTCCGCGTCGCCCGCGGCGAGGGTCCGCTTCGGCCGATTGTCGCGAAGCAGCGCGGATATGAGGGCAACGATAGCCCGCTGTACCGGCTGTATCAGGCGTTTCGACGCTCAAGCCCGCAGGGCAAGAATGGCCTATGGTCGCGAGTCCTCGTCGTCAAGGACAATGATCGCGCGCAACAGATGGCCGCGCTTTTCGACGAGGACGATCCCGACTATCTGACCGACGACCGGTGGTGGCAGCTCATCCTTGAGCAGGACAAGGAGGTCCTTGGGGACAAGCCTGGCGACCCTGGCGACGCCCCCCTTCCGCCGGGCTTCGTGGACGAGCCCGCCGCGCCGGGGCCGGACGAGCCCGTGGTGCCGACGCCCGAGCCGCAACCGGCGCCGGAGCCACCGCCGCCGCCCACGAGACGGCCGATCCACGAGTTGTCGCGCAAATACATCCATCCGACCTTCCGGGTGGAATATGAGATTCAGGCCTATGGGGTCGCGGGCAATGATCCGGATCTTCCGACCGGACTTCCCTGGATTTTGAGGCTTGATGACGTCGCGACGCGGACCTATGGCTTCCTTGTCGATGTGAGTCACGACGTCTTTCGGTCGACGACGATGACTCCACTCGACGGCCTGCTCACCGAGCTAACCCATCGCACGGTCGAGTTCCTCAAGGGCCAGGCGCAAGACCCGTCGGTCGCGGGCGTGTTGGCGGATTTCCGCAAGCAATATTGCGTCGACACCCGGCTCGATCCGCAGGAAATCATCACCCTGGCTTCGTCTGTGCTTGGCGACATGGCGCGGGCGATACCTTCGCTGATCGACGCCGGCCAGGGCGAGGTGATGTTCAACGAGCTTGAGGAAAGCGAGAAGGAGTCAGTGGCCCGTCGCATGGCCAATCGTGGCGTTCCTGATCATAAGGTCCTCATCTCCGATGGGCGCTTCTGGGACTATGCGGATCCAGAATCCTTGCGGTCGCTATTCAATCGGCGCCCCGAGCTGTTTCTGGACGGGAAATTTTGGAACGATGCCTATGCCGGCTTGGATTTTGGAAGCCCGGCGGTGACCGACCAGGCCCGTCGCTCTGTGCGGGCGCGCTATGACGCCTATCTGAGCGACGCCGTCTGGCTCGCGAACCAGTCGTCCGCCGACATTGATCGCGCGAGCCGCGACGCGATCATTCGGGCGACGTGCTCGGTGCGGTTACTCAAGTCCGACGTGTCCGACTGATGCGTGAGCCCTTCCTCGACGCGGAGCGATTGCTGAAAGGGCCTTGGCAGGCCTTTGAGCGCGATGTCGCGCGGCTGCTCGTCTGCAACGGGTTTGAGGACGTGCGGCTTGTCGCTGGAACGGGCGACCACGGGGCGGACGTGCTTGGCGTCAAGAATGGCGAGCTTTGGGTCATCCAGTGCAAATTCACCACGGGCGGTTATCCCTCGGCGAGCGCCGTGGACGAGGTGGGCGAGGCCGCGCGTTTCTATAAGGCTGATCGCATCTACGTGGCCTCCAGCAGGAGGGCGGGTCCAGCGACTCATGAGGCGATCAGGCGCTGGAAGGCGCTCGGCATCGACATCGGGGTGCTCGAGCCGGCGATGCTTCTTGAGCTCGCGCGGAAGAGCCCGGAATATTCCGTTCATCGCCGAGCGCTGCGCGACTATCAGGACGATGCCGTTGAACGGTTTGTGGCATCGCTCCGAGAGACCGGACGAGGTCAGGTCGTCCTCGCGACCGGGCTTGGAAAGACCGTTGTGCTGGCGGAAAGCGTGGCCGAGCTGTTTCGCGACAGCGCCATCCCTGGCGGCCAGGCGCTTGTTCTGGCCGGCACGCGCGAGCTTGTTGATCAGCTGCAAAGGTCCTTTTGGGATCAGCTTCCGAAATGGATCGCGACACACCGGCTGATGGGAGGCGAGAGCCCGAGCCATTGGGATGGCATCACCTTCGCCACCATTCAAAGCGCTGTGTCGCGGCTCGACGAGCTTCCCGACTTCGGCCTGGTACTCATCGATGAGGCGCACCATGTCGGCTCGGAGACGTTCCGTCGGGTCACCGATCATCTCGCGGACGCGATGATCGGTGGCGTCACCGCCACCCCTTGGCGCGGCGATGGCTATGATATTGACGAGCTGCTCGGTCCGCCGGTCGTGAGGATTGGCATAGCCGAGGGACTCAAGCGAGGCTTCCTGTGCGAGGCGGATTACCGCCTCTTGGCTGACAATATCGACTGGGCGTTGGTTCGCGCGCACTCGCGAAACCGCTACTCGCTGAGCCAGCTGAACCAGCTGCTGCTGCTTCCAACGCGCGATGAGGAGGCGGCTCGGACGATACGCGACACTTTCGACAAGGAGCAGCGGCGATCCGCGATAGTTTTTTGCTCCTCTGTCCAGCATGCCAATGGCTTCGCGGCGACGTTGCGTCTGTTTGGATTCCGCGCCGAGCCGATCACAGGTGAGATGACGCCTCGGGAGCGCGACCGGGCAATGGCGGCCTTTCGGAAGGGAAGCCTCGATATTGTCACCACGCGCGATCTGTTCAACGAGGGCGTCGATGTACCCGATGTTGACATGATCGTGTTCATGCGCGTGACGCACAGTCGGCGAATCTTCGTGCAGCAGCTCGGGCGTGGGCTTCGCATCAGCCCGAACAAGACCAAGGTGGTTGTCCTCGACTTTGTCAGCGACTTGCGCCGTATCGCGGAGGTCGTTGAGCTCGAGAAGGCCGCGCGCGGCGACCTGGAGCGTCTGCGTCTCCCGGGCATGGTGCAATTCCGGGACGAGGGCGCGGGCAGCTTCATGTTGGACTGGATGCGAGACCAGGCCGATCTGTTCATGCGCGAGGGCGATCCGACGTTGGAGCTGCCGGCGTTCGATTTCCCGAAGCCGCATAATCGGGGGACGGTCCAATGAGGATGCCTGAGGAGATACGCGACGGCCTTCGCGACAAGCTCTGGGGCGCGGCCGATGATTTGGGATGGGCGACGCTCAACGATTCGGAGCGCTCGCGATACTACGAGAAGTGGACGAAGGATCCCTCGGTCGGTGGCCAGCTCGCGCACTTCATGGATCCGCGCAAGGTGCGGGTCTACATCAAGGATTCGCTGATCAAGCCCTATGAGCGGGCGCGTCTGCTCGCGAGCGAGCCCGAGATGTGGCGCGCGCTGGACATGGCGGCTCCGACGGCGGTCGCCGAAACCTTCATCAAGCCACATGGGTGCCGACTGGAGGACGGTCGGGTGATCTGTTGGGGCAAGAGCCGTGATTGGAAGCTCATTCTGATGGCGGTATTCGAGCGTGGCAAGTCGCGTCACGAGGCGAGCCCGTTCGGCGCGGTTCTGCTTGAGACCGGGAAGACTCCGGACGAGGGAACCCGGAATCTCGTCAGGGACGCCGCCGCTCGTCTGGGCATCGCAAAGCTCGCATGGCTGGACTGATGCCGATGCGTGACAGATTCCCAGGATGGTATCCCAAGAGGCCCGAGGAGATAGCGAAGCTCTGGGACAGCGCGATCTTCGTCCCCGACGCGAACGTCCTGCTGCACTGCTTGCGTCATACGACTGTGGTGCGCGACGAGCTGCTGCGAATATTCGAGGTTCTCGGCGACGCGCTGTGGATTCCTTATCAGGTCGGGTTGGAGTTCCAGCGCAATAAGCTGGATGTGGAGTTCGGCGCCCTCGACGCCTATGACGCGTTGATCAAGGATCAGGAGGCGATCGTGGAGAAGGCCCGCGATCGCCTCCGGCAGGTTCGTGCCCATCCGACCATCGACGTGCCGAAGGAGCTGTCAGCACTCGACATGTTCCTGGCGGACTTCAGGGGTCGCATGGAGACGGCCCGGGCAGCGCACCCGTCGTCCGAGATCGACGGGGTGGTGGAGAGGCTGACCAAGCTTCTGGGGAATCGGATTGGCGACAAATGGCGCCCCGATCAGCTCGCGGCCTTAAAGAAGGAGGGCGAGGATCGCTACGCCAAGAAGATCCCGCCGGGCTACAAGGACATCAAGAAGGACGCTGGCGAGTTCGACAAGTTCGGCGATCTGATCATCTGGAAGGAGATGATCACGAAGGCGAAAGCCGATAAGCGTCCGGCGATCTTCATTTCCGATGACGCGAAGGAAGACTGGTGGTGGATCCATCGCGGCCGCAAGATGGGGCCGCGGCCGGAACTGATCGAGGAGTTTCGGGCCGAGGCGGGCCAGGATTTCCACATCTACGAATTCAGCCAATTCCTTCGATTTGCCGCGCAGCGGTTTCCGGAAATCAAGGCGAACCTCGAGAAGGTCGAGGAGAGTCTACTGGCCGACGAGGAGGCTCGACGTCGTCAGGTCGATGCAGCGGCAGCGTCGGATCTCGACGCAAGACTGCGAAGTTTGGAGGACGAGCGTGACCAGATCATCAGCGTGTTGTCTGGTACGCCTGGCGTCGGGACTTTCGTCGCCGGAGATCGAGCCGCGATGCGTGCTCGCTTGGAGGAACTCAATAGAGAGATAAAGGACGCGACCCAGCCTCGCGGTTCCGACCATCCCAATAGTGAGCGTTCCGACACCAACTAAGTTAGCGAGTCGCTCCGGGTCTTTGTGGGGGGACACGCATTAGTGGCCGCCCTCGGCTAC
>NZ_DATKFP010000448.1:0-8687 GCF_035511395.1 Sphingobium sp. | reverse complement strand
GAGCGACGCCTCCTGCGACATCAGCGCTTCCTGCTCGACTTGAGGTTGCACTCTGGCAATAGTCGACACGCTCACAGCAAAAGTTCCGAGTCACCAAGAAGGAGCCCTTCACATGCCGTCACAATCGAGGCGCTATTCCAGCCCCTATGGTATGGCCGACCCGGCATTGGAGACCAGTTGGGGCTGGGTCCTGGCTTATGGGCTGCTCGTGATCCTGATCGGCGTTTTTGCGCTCCTCAACCCAATCGCGACGGGCTTCGCGACAGGTGTTTTCCTTGCCGTGGCGCTCCTCATATACGGAATACTGGCTATCGCGGCCGGGTTGTCCTCGCTCTCCCGGCGCGCACGCTGGATCGAGATCCTCCTCGGCGTGCTGAGCCTCGTCGCGGCCGCCATCACTTTCTTCAATCCCTTCGCCGGGGCCTTGACGCTCGTCGCGCTGATCGGCGCCTGGTTGCTCATCATCGGCGTTTTCGAAATCGTCGGCGCATTCCAGTCTGCGCATGACCGGGGCTGGCGCCTGCTACTCGGCGTTCTCGACACTGTTCTGGGCGGTCTCCTCCTGTTCAGCGATCCCGCGACCGGACTTGCCTTCCTGGCATTGGCGGTCGGCCTGAGCTTCCTGCTGCGAGGAACCTTCCTCATCATCCTCGCCATGGGTCTGCGCCGCATCGGTAAGCTATAGACTTAGTGCGGCAAGGGTGCCCTGCCCCGAACAACAAAGGAAACGCCAGGATGATCGGAGGATACAAACCGCTTTCGGTCTTGCTCATCCTGGCGGCAACGGTCGGAAATGCTCCGGCATCGAGCATTTCCGGGACTATCTGGCGCAACCCTGCAAACAGTGTGCATATCCGCGCGCAACCGTGCGACGACAGGATGTGCGGTGTCGTCGTCTGGGCTAACGACAAGGCGAAAGCCGATGCGCGCAAGGGCAGCCCGGATCCTCTGGTGGGCGCACAGCTGTTTCGTGATTTCGAGCAGGAGCAGCCCGGCGTGTGGCGCGGCCGCGTTTTCGTGCCCGATATCGGCCGGACCTTCACCGGGCGCGTCACGGTACTCGACAGCAACAGGCTCGAGGCGAACGGCTGCCTCGTCGGGCGCATCGGGTGCCGGTCGCAGATCTGGACGCGCGTCGAGAAGTAGACGCATGGATTGACAGGCTGAAAGACATCTCTCCCATCCGGCTCGCTGACCCTGCGCAAATGCGATAACGCCGAAGGCGAAATGACCGCGTGCCTGATTCTCTTCCTGATCGTCCTTGGTATCAACCTGTTGCCCGCGTTCGGTCCCCCGACATGGTCGATCATCGTTCTCTATGGCCTGACGACCGATCTGCCTGTCGCCTTGATCGTGTTCATTGGCGCGCTCGCGGCCGCTCTTGGACGTTTGCTGCTTGCCTGGGGCTTTCGATTTCTCAAGGACTATTTGCCCGCGAAACAAAAGCGCAACCTCGAAGCAGCGAAAAAAGTCGTCGAGGACCGACCGAAAAGCGCGATTTTCGGGCTCGCACTGTTCGCTCTCTCTCCGCTTCCCTCGGCGCAACTGTTCGAAGCGGCCGGCCTTGCGGGTATCAGGCTGGGGAAGTTCACAGCAGCGTTTTTCGTCGGGCGTCTCGTCTCCTATTCGATCTATGCCGCGACAGCAGGCGTGATCCGCAAATCGAGCCTGGGTGACGTCTTTACCGAGCGCCTCACCAGTCCGTGGGGCATCGCGATGCAGATCGGCATGATCATCCTGCTTGCTGCGCTCGCCCAGATCGACTGGAGCAGATTTCTGCGCTCCGACAACGATCCGCGCTCAAGCGCATGATCTCAAGGAAACAGGTCCCCGTCGCAGACGGTCCATTCGTCGGCAACACGCAAAATTGAAGACGGCGCCGAAAGCCTGCTTGGGTCAAAGCTGCGATTCCAGCGGCAGAAGGCCAATGGCCTGTGCGGTTAGTCTGCGCCAGAACGAGGCTTCCGGTTCCCGGTCGTATCGGACGGGCACGCCGTTCCGGCTCCCGGCCCATTCCACGTCGCCATCCGACGTCAGACAGACCTCATAGCTGCGGGAGGGCGCGGTATCGCGCTGCCAGATGGCAGCCATCTTCCGGGCCAGGGCCTCGGACTCGAAGAGGACGCCCATTTCCGTGTTGAGGGAAGCCGAACGAGGATCCAGGTTCATCGAGCCGATGAACCCCATATGCCCGTCGGCAGTGAAAGCCTTGGTGTGCAGGCTTGCCCGGCTCGATCCTCGCAGGGAAAAGTCCCGCTCCTGATGCTCGGGCCGCAATTCCCAGAGCTTGATCCCTGCCTCGAGCAGCGGAACACGGTAGCGCGCGTAACCGCCATGGACCGCGGCGACATCGGTTGCCGCAAGAGAATTGGTCAGGACCGAGACCGAAACCCCCTTTGCCGCAATCGCGGCGAGCGCCGCCGTGCCTTCCTCGCCGGGGATGAAATAGGGCGAAGTGATTTCAAGCCTTTCCCGCGCCGCATCGAAGACCGGCAGCAGGTCGTGCATCAGCCAGTTCTTGCCCTCCTTGCCCAGCACTTTGCGCGGCGGATCGGCGATCACGCGGGCGGCGCGAGTCCAGTCGGGCCGCGTGGTCTCGGGATCGAGAAGCGAGAGCCGTTTGGCGATGCGCTCCAGATAGGGGCGCGCGGCAGCCTCATTGGCAGCGTTGCTCAATTCGGCGGCGATCCGCGTCAGCGCCACGCCAGGATCTTTCAAGGGCGAAAGCCTATCGACCGGCAACGCCAGGCCGCTGTTCCAGTAATCGTCGAAGATCTTCTCCGTCTGGGCGACGGCTGGCCCCATCACCAGCACGTCCATGTCGCGGAAATTGGTTTGCGTCGCGGCATCGAAATAGGCGTCGCCGATATTGCGCCCGCCAAGGATGGCGACGCGGCCATCAGCGATCCAGGCCTTGTTGTGCATGCGCCGGGTCACGCTGAAGGCGCGCAGCATCATTTCGATGCCGCGCCGCAAGCCGCCCTGCCGCGCCCGGGTCGGGTTGAAGATACGGATCTCGATATGCGGATGATGCGCCATGGCGATCATCGCATCAGATGTATGGCTGGTGCCGATGTCGTCGATCAGGATCCGCACCCTGACGCCGCGATCGGCCGCGGACAGGGCCTCGGCCAGAAGAAGGCGGCCGGTCAGATCGTCGTGCCAGATGTAATACATCAGATCGAGCGAGCGCTCGACCTTGCGCGCCGACAATCCACGTGCCGCGAAGGCGTCGAGATTCTCGTCCAGCAAAAGCAGGCCGCTCTCACCGGGGTGCGCATCCGTCGTGGCGCCAATACGCTGATCGAGCGGCGTCCGGCCGCGTTCGATCGACAGTGCGTAGGAAGGCTCCCCCTGCGCGCGACTGGCGAACAGGCCGTAGACCCAGGTCGCGAGCATCGACGCCGCGACGAAGCCCAGGCAGGCAAGGATGACGATCCGGATCAGACGGCAGCATCCGCCTGCGGCTGCTGGCGCACGAGCAGGACATCGCAATCGAGACGGCTGAGCAGCGCCCGCGCCGTGCTGCCGAGCACCGCCACCGTCAGGGCCGATCGACCGTGCGTTCCGATCACGGCCAGGTCGGTTTCGCTCAGCTTCACATGATTGCGGACAACCTCGCAAACCTCGCCATAGTCGACATTGATATCCAGCCTGTCGCGTGCGTCGGCGGGCAGATCGGTCCTGTCCAGAAAGGCATCCAGATCATAGGCTATCCTGGCCTGCAGCGCAGCTGCCGGCCCTTCCCGGCCCCGAAGTGCCTCCAGCGGCACGTGATAGGCGTGAACGAGAGTGATCTCGGCAGCGGGGAATGCGGCCATGGCCGTGCGAAGCGCCTGGGCCGAGCAGCCGGAGAAATCGGTTGCGACCAAGACCCGGCGATAGTGGTGCTGAGTCTTTTCCTTCACGATAAGCACCGGCGCATGAGCATGGCGTATCATGCGCTCCACGGTCGTGCCGATCAGGAAATCCCCGATATCGTCATGGCGCGAGATGCCGGTCACGATGAGATCCGCCCCGCATGCGGTTGACGCTTCCAGCACCGCCTGCGAGACGGCGCCGGTGGCGAGGCGTGTCTCGACCGGAATATCCGGGTCCGCCACCTCCGCCCGCAAGCGGGCATGAAGGCGACTCTCGGCAGCCTGCAGTCCGTCGAGCATGTCTGCGGGATCGGGATCCCTCTGAACATGGAGAAGAACCAGATGTGCGCGCCACTCGCTCGCCAGCTGTATCGCGCGGTCGCGGGCTCGGTCGCAGCGACCGCTAAAATCGGTTGGAAACAGAATCGTTCGCGGGGTCATATCGACGCAACATAGCAGCAGTGGTCCGCCAACCAAGGAACGTGTCGCCGTGTATTTGCAGGACGGACAGAAATGTTCTTCGGCAAGGATTCGCTGGCCGTCGCGAAGCAGACCGATATTATGGCCTGATCAGAAGAGGATGGATAAGATCACAACACCAGACATCATATTGCGAACCCCGACGCTCACTGCCGTGGCAACGGCCGGCGCATCCCACGCACCATCGACACGCTTCTCGCGCCGAACGCTTCTTGCCGGCACCATGACTGCCGCGCTCTGCCTGACCGCCGCTCCGATCCGCGCTATGGCGCTTGATCCAGGATCGATCGCGGCGAGCGTGGAAGCGTTACGGCCAGGAGAGTTCCTGTGGGCGCCCGAAACGGCTCCCGATGGTCCGGTGGTCATCATCGTCAGCCTCGCCAGGCAGCGGGCCTATGTCTATCGCAACGGCGTCCTGATCGGCATCTCGACCGTTTCCACCGGCGCAGCCGGCCACGAAACGCCCACCGGGGTTTTCACCATCCTCCAAAAGAAAGTCGCGCACAGATCGAACCTCTACAATGACGCGCCGATGCCCTACATGCAGCGCCTCACCTGGGACGGGATTGCCATGCACGCCGGCAATCTTCCGGGCTATCCCGCCTCGCACGGATGCATCCGGTTTCCCCTGACGTTCGCCGAGCACCTCTATGATGTCACGCAGCTTGGCCTGACGGTCATCATCACGCAGGCAAGCGAGATTCCGCGCTTTGCCCCAGCTCCCCGTATCCTGCAGGATACGGCCCGGCGCTCGTCGTTCGGGAATGCCTTTTTGACGGTCTGGCAGCCAGAGAAAGCACTCACAGGGCCGATCTCCATAATCGTCAGCGCGGCGGACCAGCGCGCCGTGGTGTTGCGAAACGGCATCGAAATCGGTTCGGCGCCTGTCGCCATCCGCGGCAAGATCTCCGGCCTTCAGGCCTTCAACCTCGCCTCCATCGACGAACACGGGACGCATTGGATGTTCCTCCCTGTATTTGGCGGTGCACAGACGGGGGAAGTCTCGCGGCAGGACCGGGAGCGGCTAATCCTTCCCGAGGACTTCAGACGGGGCCTGCTGTCGGTGCTCAAACCGGGAAGCACGCTGATCGTCACGGCCGATACCCTCGAAAGCGGGAGTACAGGCACATCCCTGACCGTGCTCACGGGCGAGGATGCCCAAGCGGATACAAACGAACGATGACGTTGTGCAATCCCGACTTCGCGTCCATCGCAGCGTCTTACCGCCTGATTCCAAACAATCCCCTGCCGTAATTGCGAAGACCGGCCTAATTACGACATACTCACCAGAGGATTTGACTTCGATGTCCCGATCATTGCGCGTTCCAGTTTCCCTTGCCGCCGCCATCCTGCTGGGGCTGTCCTCGGCGGCTCCGTCACTGGCTGAAACCGCGCCCGCTGCGCCACCTTCGGCCGACGCCACGGCAATCGCGGTACCCGACGGATTTGAGTTGGCGCCGGACGGCACAACTCTTGTCCACGTGGCCAGCGGCCTGCGCTTCCCGGAGGAATTCGAGGGCTTTACCCGCCTCAGGGAACGGGCATTCGATCCGGGCGGCGAGTATATCGCCATCGGCTACGACCGGCCACTCGGCACCGGCGACGATCGCATCGTGGTGCGGATGGCGGTGGTCCATATCGACCAGATGCCGCCACGCGACCACTATATGATCATGCGTCAGGCTACGATGTCCCATTTTGCCGCGCCGACCATCGTGTCGGAAGGACCGGCGACGATCCCAACCAATCGCCGCCTCAAGGCCTATCGCGGAACTTTCACCGGCTATCGCGACGGCAAACCATGGCGTTCCAGCCTGACGACAGTCGACTATGGCTATTGGAGCGGACGCATGACGGCCGCCTATCCCGAAAGCGAAGCTGCCGAAGCTGAGAAATATCTTGGCGTGCTGCTGGCGGAAATCCGCGCGCAGCGCCCAAAGGCGCCGAAACGGTAGACTGGGGACGATGCCCGCGCGAAACCGCTCACTTTGACGGAGCAAGCAGCGAGAGGAGGCGCCGCCAATCTTGTTCGATCATCCGCCAGCGAAAAACGGCAAGCATGTGGGTCAGCAATCGGGAAAGATAATTCCTTTCCCGTGATCGGGCTACGATTTCGTGGACCTCCCTTTCGGTCCACGGCTTCCATTGTCCAGCGACGGCGATCATGTTCGAGCGGAAGGCCGTATCGCTTCATCTCGCAATATACGCTCGGTTTCCGTTATCCGAATGGGGATTGCCGCAGTTATTGAGCGACGTAGTGCAAGTTATCCTTGCCCAGTTCGGCTCCCGTTCCGCTATTTCCTGGGCTGGAAGCTGATGCGGCTTGTAAGCCCCTCTAACGCGCCTCTCACTCATACGCGACGTTCCGCAGCGATCAAAGCGGCCTGATAGGCCGCATCCTCACCCATAATCGCACGCGCTGTCGCGATTAGTTCAGGACTCGCATTACGTGGACGACCCGTATCGAACGGGGGGCTGGATCATATTCGATCGCGAGTTACGTAATTTTTGCAGTCTCTTCACCCCGAAGTTTCGCAAGAAGACGGATTCCGAAATCGATCCCCGCGGTCATGCGAAGGCCAAAGCTGTGAACATAGCCGTCATGCACGTCGAAACCATATTGGAGGCAGCCGTCGAACCGGATGATCTGGAATTGGCGCTGCCTCTCATGAGCCGCCTGCAGGAGGCCATGATCACATGAACTAGGCCGGGTCTCTCCAATCTCTATGGATTCAAGCGTGACGGCCCCTTCACCGAGTGCCGATTTCAGCGTGGTGCGACAAATGTAGACCGATTCAAGTAGGGATTGCTGAGCTATGCCGGCTACCAATCATCGTCAGGGTTTCGTCAGGAAAGACTGTTGAACTTTTTCACGGCATTTTACGAAGGACACCATGAGCCGACTAAGATCCCATCCCGAACGCCATGCGGTGTCACGCATCGGCTGGCTACGCGCGGCAGTGCTGGGAGCCAATGATGGGATCGTTTCGACCGCGAGCCTCATCGTCGGCGTCGCAGCCTCCGGCGCGGGCAAGGCCAATATCCTGGTCGCAGGGATGGCGGCGCTGGTGGCAGGCGCCATGTCGATGGCCGCCGGCGAATATGTCTCGGTCAGCTCTCAGGCGGACACGGAGAATGCCGACCTCGCCCGGGAAAGAGGTGAACTCGCCGTTCAACCGGTGCTCGAGCATCAGGAACTGGCGGACATCTATGTCAAACGCGGTCTGAATGAGGAACTGGCCCGGCAGGTAGCCGACGAACTAATGGCAAAGGATGCGCTGGCCGCGCATGCCCGCGACGAACTCGGCATTTCCGAAGTCGTGACCGCCCGCCCTATCCAGGCCGCGCTCACATCCGCCGCAACTTTCAGCACAGGCGCCCTCATGCCCCTGATGTTGGTCGCCGTCGTTCCGCATGATAGCCTCGTCGCAATCGAGGTCGCGGCAACCCTGTTGTTTCTCGCACTGCTGGGCGCGCTTGGCGCCTGGGCCGGGGGCGCCCGCCCCATGAAATCAATCCTACGGGTCACATTCTGGGGCGCGCTGGCCCTGGCTGCGACCGCGGGCATCGGGAGGCTGTTCGGAACAGTGGTTTGAACCACGCTGCTCACATCGTCAGGATTCGGTCAGTGAACACCCGTAGCCCTTCCAGCTGGAAAGGCGAACGTGATGACAAATTCTGAATATACAAGGACATTCAAGGTTTGGGACACGCCGCTACGGCTATTCCATTGGCTGCTGGTCCTAGCGATCTCGATCGCGTTTCTCTCTTCCGACGACGATAGTCCGATCGCATCGTGGCATATGGTCGCAGGATGGTCTGCTGCTGCCTTGCTTGCGTTCCGTCTGATCTGGGGCTTCGTCGGAGGCGAGCATGCCCGGTTCGTGAATTTCATTCGGCCAACAGCAATCGCCACCCATGCACGCGACCTTCTAGCTGGCCATCCTCGACGTTCCGTGGGTCATAATCCACTGGGCGCGATCGCAGTCGTGGCGCTGATCGGATTGACCGGAATCGTCATCTGGAGCGGCAGCAGCGTTGCGGCAGGCGGCATGGACAAAGACCTTCATGAAGCCCTCGCCTACAGCCTGCTTGCTTTGATCGGGCTTCATGTCGGCGCCGTGCTGTTGATGTCGCTGCTCACCGGCGAAAACCTTGTTCGCGCGATGATCAGCGGCCGCAAGAAGAACAGCCTCTATCCGAATGTGCGTGAGGCTCGGGGACCAGGCTTGTTTGCGGCTCTACTTGGTGCCGCAGCGATCGTTCTGGCAATCATCGCCATTGTCATGGTGGATCCGACCGCCTTCGCGCCGCAGCAACGCCATTCCCATCACGGTTCGCACGAGG
>NZ_DATKFP010000447.1:0-9846 GCF_035511395.1 Sphingobium sp. | reverse complement strand
TGGTCCTTTTCACGCTGGATATGGATCGGCATCGTCGCGCCATCCTCGAAGTTTCCGATTCGGGCATTTCTCCAGCGCCTGTGGATGACCGTGCCACTCTCCGACTGGCTGTTGGTTGGCTGGCTGTTCATGGTCGCAACGCCAAATGCGCCGAGGTCTTCGCCGCTCAGCGCGTTGATCTTGAGCTTGATCGCACGATAGGAGAGGTGTCCGGGTCGGACGGGCGCGAGCCAGGCAAGGGTCGCGCGGACTTCGCGGTGGCTGGGGCTCCCGGCCAGAGCGATCGGAACAGGCACGTTGAAAACCGTCGACCCTTCCAGTCCCAGCGTGCCGGTGGCCCACATCGTTGCGCGATCTGAAGCGCAGGCGATCGCATCTTCAGGGTCGACAAAGCCGTAGCCCAGATGGCGGCAGAACTCCCGTCGCCAATGCTCATGATTGAGGTTCATCTGCGGATCGACAATCGGCCTTATAAACTGCTCGACATCGCGCCAGGACGCGCAATGAACGATGAGCGCCTTCACCAGCGCTGCCTTGTGCCCGAGAGCCATGGTGTCGATTAGCCGAGGATAGGCTCGCTCAAGCGCGTCATGAATTCGGTGCGCGGTATGCGTTGCCAGAGCGTTTGCGCCGCTGGTTCCTATGGTGAAATGCGTGCCGGTTGCGGCATCCCCAGAGGGAGCAGCGACCTTTAGACCCCAATGGCGGCTCGGATTGGGATGACTGGCCATCACAAGCCCTTGTGCCATCGGGTCGAAACGGACAGGCTGGCGCCCTCCGGCAAGCAGGATGTCCGGTTTGGTGCTGCGCCGATACCCAAGACCGAGGCGCGAGGAAATGTTGGGCATCTCCTGCTCAGCATAGGGCCCAAACGGACTGGCGCCTCCAAATGCCTCGGCCACCGCGTCCCGGTGCCAGGATCCGATCGTCAGCGAATTGAGGCTATCAGCCGGGGCGAGAAGCCGTCGATCCGCCTTGACCGCATCGAGCGCCCGCAGAACGCTTCCGTTGCGGTCTGTCGCTTCTGCGGCATGGAAAGCGGGGCCGTCAGCATAGCCTTCAAGAGCGAGGCTCCCGCCGACATTGGCCGCGCTTACAAGGAATAATATGCCATATTGATAGGCAAGATAGTCGAGCGCCTTGCCCCATGTGGAAATCTTGCCGGCAAAAGGTCGCGTCGTGTCGCCCAGCGAAAGATTGACGATAAAGACCTGTGTTCCGCCCTCGGCCCGCATCTGCATGACCGCTTCTACCATCGTATCGATAACGAGTCGATCGTCCGCGAAAATCTCGGCGCCAAAATCGGGCGCGTACATAACCGGACGAAAATAGACCCGGCGCGAAATGGGCGAAGGCGGGTCGTTGAGATCGCCATGTATGGCGAGGGAAGCCATCGCCGTTCCATGGATGCGCTGACCCACGGCGCGCGCCTCCAGATTTGCCGGATCGTCAGTGACCAGGCGACCGGCGAGAAGTGGATGCGCCTGCAGGGGCACCGCGTCGAAAATGGCCGCAATGGGCTCAGCATTGACCGGTAGCGGATTTATGATGTCGATCGGCAGACTGTCCCCGGCTTCGAGCGGAACCCCAACGCTTTGGGGCACGATCGAGGCGATTGGGTCAACACCTGCCAGCGAATCGGGATCAAGCGCGCAAACCCGAAGGACTTCTGCGGCAGGCACGTCGACCAGGAGGGCATGATAGGAGAAAGTGGGATGAGCCGAACGATGGATGACCTGTCCCCCGCTCGCAATCACTGCCGCGGCGACCTCCTGTTCCGCTTTCTGCCGCGCATCTGCCGAAGCGCGAAACACCAGCTCGATCTCGATACGGACTGGATGATCGTCAGGAGCACCATCGACCATCGCCTCGAAATATTCCCGGTTTTGCGGCGACACGCGATCTGCCGGGCCCCAGGGTCGGACGCTCCGAAGCTGAAGGAATAAATCGCGCCAAGGCGTGTAATTCCGAGGAACAGTGCCAGTGGCCTCCCAACCATTCCATAGCGAGAGAATTTCTTTCAAGGCCCCCAACTGGGGCACGAGCAGGTAGAATTCCGGGTTCTTGTCGTGCTCGTCGGCCTCCAGCTCCTCCGCGCCGGTAAATTCGAGACCGGCGATTCGGCTCACAGCCCGCGCGAAATTCGAAACCGATCCAGTGACTTCAAACACCAGCAATCGTTCAGGCGCGAGCGAATCGGGGTTAGCGCGCAGCGCAAGCGTCGGATTGTCGCCATCCAGCACGTCGCCCAGCTGCTTGAAGAACGGCCCATGATTGGCGACCTGCGCCGCTCTCGTGAAAGCTCGGGCTTCACCTCCGCCTCCAACCGACGGGCGCCGCAGTGCTTCAGTGGGATCATTCAGGCGAAGGAGCGGCTTTCCCAGATCGTGCGGCATTTACCTCGTTCGTCCCCACTCTTGTCGCCCACAGGTCGAGCTGTTCCTTGAGAATGTCCTTGATGCTCCGGCCACCCAGCGAAAGAATATGCTGGCGGCGGACAGTCTGGCAGAATTCCAGCGTTTCAGCGTAGCTGATTTCGCCAAGCCTGCTGGCGACTGTGGACGCGCGCGTACCTGCCGGTTCGGGCCAGATGTCGAACTGACGCTGCAGAAAGACAGCCAGGGCTTCGGTCGAGGGCTGCGGGAGGCTGAGGCGCAACTGAAAACGGCGCCAGACCGCTCGGTCGAGAAGCTCGGCGTGGTTGGTAGCTGCGATCGTCACGACATAGCTTGGGAGCTGATCGATTTGCATGAGGAGGAAGGAGACGACTCGTTTGATCTCGCCAGTCTCATGAATGTCGCCCCGCTCTTTCCCGATCGAATCGAACTCATCGAAAAAGAGGTCGCACGGAACGGTCCGGGCATAATCGAACAGTCGCGCCAGACGGGTGTTTGTCTCGCCGAGATACGAGCCGACCAGTGCGTCATAGCGAACCGTGAAAAACTGGACCGCGAGCGCTTCAGCGACGGCCTCTGCAACCGATGTTTTCCCGTTGCGCGGAGGCCCCGATAGCAGGACACGGTGACGAGGCTGCATCCCGTTGGCCCGCAGGAGCACCCCACTCGCGTTCAAACAGGCACGATAAAGATGGCAAGGCGGCAGATTCCACCATTCAAAATCATGCATGACCGTATCGAACCGTGCCACGAGATAGGGGCGAATTGCCGTGCGCATCTGATAGGCTAGGAAACTACCAGACGGGCGCAGAAGGCGCGCACTGGCGTCGACAATGCGGCGCGCCTCCGCCTCAGACAGCGTTGAGAAGGGCAGACCAGACAGGATGCAATCGATGTGATTAATTCCCCGCGCCGCGAGAATCGCGTCTAGATCGCTGGCCGAACCGGTGACCACGATGAGGCGGGAATCGCCGCCAAGGGTGCGGCGCAGATGCTGGGTGAAGTCGGAACTGGTATCGATTGCCAGCAGTGTGGCATCTGGGCGGAGGTAGCCAAGAGCCGTAGCGGTGAAAGCGCCAGTGCCCGGCCCGAACTCGACCATGAGATTTATCGCGTTCCAGTCGACACTGCGGAACATACGCGAAACCATTCGCTGGGAAGCAGGGAAGGACGACCCGACCATGCTGGGATGGCGGAAGAACGTCCGCGCCGCGATCCAGAAATCTCTCAGCCCGCTTCGACGGGCCCCGACGACGCGTTTCTCCCTCGCGAGGTGACGTCTTGCTTCGACCATATGATCCTTCCTTGCCAATCCGGCCATCGACTTAATCGCGCGCCGCATCGCGAAGTTTCAGGGTGGGTGCTAAAATCGTCCTGATCCAAATTACTCGTTGACGAGAAGGCCGTTCTTCTCGCCCAACTTTAGCTTCGGGTGCGCAATATCATTGCGTTGCGTTGCACTGTCGCGGTGCGGACGGGTGACAGCGCCCGGAGCGGGAAAGACTATGCTCAGATCATTCCGGCCGACTGAGCTTTTCGGGTGCGTCCACGCCGGTTCGACGCGCCGCTAACTTCGGCGTCGCCATAACGACGATCGTAGACGACAACCCCTAGCCTCGCATTCGGGCTAGTTTAAAGCCATAGGCCGGAGTGGGCCTGCCGCCCAAGTGGGCGAGACCGAAACACTCGCGATCCATGAACTGACGACCGACGCGCACAAAAAAGGCGCGATCCTCGTCCCGAACGGCAAGGTGCTGGGGCAATGAGAGATTATTGACAAGAAGTAGGGACGCGGCTGAGCTTCGCGCGGACGGAAGCGCTCGCGCCGCTGTCTTCCGACGCACCCCGTAGAACCGATTTTGGCACCAAGCTTGCCCAGGGCAGGATATCCTATGGACCTGGCGGGTCAAGCCGCGATGTCATCTCGAATATCCCTTGCAGGAAGGCACAAGCGTTCTCGCCCCCCGCCCTGCTGGCACGTGTAAAGGCATAGTCGATATGATGGGGCAGGCCGTTATGACAGTATAGCGGATGCTGGTGGTTGAGGATTATTATTATCTGACCTCCGACCTGGCGGGGGCCGCTGAGAGGCGCGGAAGCCGCAGTGATGGGATCTTGCACGACCGAGACGGATGCTTTGGTCGAAATCGCCGTGATCTCGCGCACCGCGGTTCGCGAGACGAATGGCCGTAGCGGTGGTGCTTTCGATTTGGCCGGCGATATCAGGCGGGAAGGCGTGCCGTTTCTATTTATCACCGGCTATGATCAGGATGTGATGCCGCGATAACTTCAAAGCGTGACCCGGTTGCGCAAGCCCGTCAAATCCGGAGCATGGAAAGCGCCCGGATAAAGGGCCTGCATCTGCGCTGCCGCGATCTGTGCATCCACTGGAGAAATAGTCTCGAAAAATATTTGTTGATCCACGTTATCAGCGAAAATGATTTCCGCATGTTTCCGGCGGCTCGGCATGATGAGCGCAGATAGAATGCGAAATCCGATGGAGCCTTGTCCATTTCCTTGAGTTGAGATCGCACAGGCTGCGCGTGCAGCCTTATCAACGATGGAGATGATCATGGCCGCAACACAATCCCCGTCCAAAGCGCCTGCTAAAAGACCGGCGCGTTCGTCGGCTAAGAAAAAAACGGGCTCTCGCAGCGGCCGCAAAACGGCGCGCGCCGCATCGAAGCCGGCGGACGCGATCAAGCTGCTGAAGGACGATCACAAGGAAGTGAAGGGCTGGTTCAAGCAATATGAGGATCTGGAAGACGATGCGGAAAAGCAGGCGCTGGCCGACAAAATCTGTCTGGCTCTGACCGTTCATACACAAATTGAAGATGAAATCTTCTATCCTGCGGTTCGAGAGGCGATTGACGATGACGACCTTCTTGATGAAGCGGAAGTCGAGCATTCGAGCGCCAAGCAACTGATCGCTGAAATCCAGTCGATGAAGGCCGGCGACAATCTCTTCGATGCCAAGGTGAAGGTTTTGGGCGAATATGTAAGCCATCATGTCGAGGAGGAAGAGTCAGAAATGTTTCCGGAAAGCAGAGACAGCGATCTTGATCTTAAGGCTCTGGGAGCAGAACTCGCCGCACGCAAGGCGGAACTGATGAAACAAACCATTCAGTAAACTGGGCGCCCGGACTTTCACAGGGAGCCCGGGCGCCTGAACGAAGGAGATCGACATGAACGATGAAACACAGCAGAGCAAATCGTCTGAAGACCCCGCCGAAGGACGCAACGAAGTGCCGCCACCTGAAAAAGGATCTCCCGGACAAGCGACGGAAGAGGTGGACGAAAACGTGGCAGAAAACGTCGAAGAGGGCGATGATGACGATCCAAACCCGCTGGCGCCCCCCATCAACACGCAGGCGGGCAGCTGACAAACTGCGATATTCAGCGTTCTGACCAAAATTTTGCCATCAGCCCGACTATCTCCGGGCTGATGGCCGATCGACTGTCATCTGAACGCAATAGCCTTCAGCCTGCTTGAACATGGGGTGTAACCCCTAATAGCCGAATACCGGGAACACTTGTTTAATCGATGTCAAAAAAGCAGCGCGTGAACTGAGCTAATGGCTGCACGACAATGTTTCCGGGAGCGGATATATGAGTGCGACAGCCGACGCCGACAATCTTTTGCAACGTTCAAAGCAGGAATCGAACAAAGCGCGGGAAGCGATGAGCGCCGGAGCGGGTACCGACGTGATTTACCTCCACCGTAAGAATGCCGTTCGCTTTTATGCTCAGGCTATGTCCGTCCTGCGAAGGACCGCCGCCGCTCACTGACTTACTGCGTGCGGAGGCAAATCGCTCCAATATGACAAATTTTCTATGCATGCCGACAGCGCCATACGCTCGGCATGCTTATAGCAGGCCTTGTCAGTTCCTCGCCGAATATGCCGGGATTGATTTTATCATTACGCAGCGAAAAACGGCGCAGGTCCGCCAGCGCCACGAGTCGGCTGCTAAGCCCATCCTGGCCAACGATGATCGCGCTGCGGTATAAAGCAGGAAGCGCCCGTTTAGCGCCTGGCGGTAGAGCGCTTCCCGCTATGGCCAGACTGACCCCGCCGCTTTGAACATACCCGCCGTCCCGATAAGTGGAGCCATTTTCGTCCATCACGAATGGAGAATTGGCGACGATCAGGTCGAACTCGCGCAGGGTGGACTGCAGGCATCAGCTAACGACCGCCGCCGCGCATCTCAGTCGCTGTCTTCGTACTGATCGATCCGCGACAGCGGCAGCCGGTTTGTCGGCCACTGCTCTGAATCGCCCGGAAGAAGCTAAATGCGGATCATCAGCTGCCGAGCGAAGGAGTTGGGAACGCGACACTACTTCGCTCAATGACCATCTGCCTCGGCGCACGGCGTGCATCAAGCCCGCCGTCAGACCATGTCCGGACGCATACGTCCCGGCGGAGACGACTGCGTTCGGGATTGGTTGGTAGTACAGAAGCTATTGGTTTCGCCGGGACGGCGGCTCAACGGGTTTGACCTGCAACCGTTCCGGCGCAAGACCGGGAGAACAACTTCAACTAACCTTGATCATCGCGTTTCCGTTGGCAATGATAGCAAAATTATTTTGAGTTAGCGCCGCCTTGTTTCGTCGCCATGCTTGCGGCCAGCAGACCAAGTATAAGCATGCCGGTCGCCAGAGTGATCACGACGGTTTTCCGCTGCTTCGGCATCGGCTGTCGAAAGCCGCCATCGATGCCCCGCCCGCCTTCAGGCGGGTCAAACAGATTTCCCGCCGCGGGCGGCGCCCCATCCGCCTGCGCGAAGTAACGCTCGAACATCGCCTTCGCGATCCGGCTCGGCCATGAAGGCGCAATCCAATGACCCAGCCGCGCCGCCCAGGTCGGCAACCCCAGATAAACGCTATTGCGCGGACGGTCCGCCAGCGCGAGGATGGTCGCCGCGACCGATCGCGGGTCGAGAATCATGGAGGGCGCGCTTAGCGCCTTGCCGGTGTAATTGCCTGCATGGCGGATGGCGGGCGTATCGATAAAGGCGGGATAGACGTCGCAAATATGTATGTCCGGCCAGTCGGACAACTCTGCCCGCAACGCTTCGGTAAAACCGCGCAGTCCGAATTTACTGGCGCCGTACGCGGCGGAAAAAGGCGTGCTGGCCAAACCGCCCAGAGAAATCATGTTGACGAAAATGCCCCGGCCCTGCGCGATGAAGATCGGCAGCACAGCGTGGGCATCGTTCATATGGCCGATCAGGTTGGAGCGGATGGTCCGTTCATGCGCTTCCGCCGGCACGTCCACATACTTGCCTACCGCGCCCACGCCTACATTGCTGAACCACAAATCGATGGTTCCGCAAAAGGCGCGCGCGGCGCGGGCCAGTTCCCGCACGGCCGGCGCATCGGCCACATCCAGCGACAACGTCAACACCTGCGCGCCCGCTCGGCGGCAGTTTTCCGCGACCTCGTCCAGCGCCAGCCTGTCGCGCGCCGCCAGAACCAGCTTCCCGCCCCGCGCGGCAAAGGCCTCCGCCGTGGCCTGTCCGATCCCGCTCGACGCGCCGGTAATGACGATGCGGCTGCTGGTCATTGGCCCGCCGGGATCGGTCTCGCAGTGGGGCCGAATTTGTCGTCCAGCGCCTGCGCCTGTTTGCGATGGGCGGCGATGACCGCAACCGTCTCTGCCGCCAGCTTCTTCAATGCCGGATGATCGCCTCGCCCAGCATAGCTGCTCTGCAGGTTGAACGCCTCTTGGTGCGCCGCTGCCTGCTGCCCGACATAGACGCTGTCGAACTCCCGATCGCCCGCGCTGTTAAGCTGCCCCCCCATCGCCTGCCGACGCGGATCGATATTATGCGGGATGGCGATGTTGACCGGATGATCCGCCACGAAGCGCCTCAGCGTTTCACTGCTCTTCTGATGATCTTCGATCATCATCCGGGCAAAGGCCTTCACCTCCGGCGCGTGGGTGCGAACCATGGCGATCTTTCCGGCCTCTATCTCATACATGTCGCCGATCGCCGTTTGCGGAATATAGAAGGTGGTCGTCACCGCATCGTTCGGACCGGAGACGCCTTCCGGTTTTGACCCTTCATAATGTTTGGCCACCGTAGCACTGCCATTGGCGGCGCCGCCCTGGTCAGCCACACCATGAGTCTGGTCGCATCCCGCCATGATCAGCGTGGCAAGGCAGGCGGCCAGGCCGTGCATCAGCCGTTTGTTCTCGCCCGTCACGGCTGCGTTCCGTTTCCGCCCGTACCCGGCGCACCGACTCCCGGAATGGCGTCTGGCCCGCCGCCGTTGCCCGCTTCGTTGATGGCGTCCTGCTGATTGACGCGGCCTGGGAACCGGCCATTCTCATCGCGGGCTGCCGGGCTGCACGCGCCGAGCAGCGCCGGGACAAAAAAGGATATTGTCAAAAGCCGTTTCACCAAGGCTCTCCTTCCCGAAGGCTTTAGCCGCCAATGCACCTATTCTGGGCCCTTCAGATCGCGACGGGCCGCGGCTGAACCGCGGATCCGCTCTTCGAAACGTCCGCCATCTGCGCCTTTGTCATGCGACGGTATGTGGCCAATGCCTGTCCCACCACCTGATCCATATTATAGTAGCGATAGGTGGCGAGCCTCCCGACGAAACTCACATCCGTCTGCGTCATGGCCAACGCTTCATAGCGTTTGAAAAGCTCCTGATTTTCAGGACGGGGGATGGGATAATAGGGATCGCCCTCAGCTGAGGGAAATTCATAGGTGATGCTGGTCCCCGCCACTTGCTGGCCGGTCAGATGCTTATACTCGGTGATGCGCGTGTAGGGCACGTCCGGCGCGGGATAGTTGACCACCGCGACAGGCTGGAACTGATCAACGTCAAGGTTGACATGCTGAAATTGCAGGGAACGATAAGGCAGCTTGCCGAAGCGGTAGCCGAAATATTCGTCTATAGGTCCGGTAAAGACCAGATGATCATGGGGATAGGCGTCGCGCGCCTCGCAGTAATCGACGCCCAGCAATATCTCGATATTGGGATGATCCAGCATGTTTTCGAACATGCGGGTATAGCCGTTCAGCGGCATCGCCTGGAATTTATCCATGAAATAGCGATCGTCGTCACTGGTGCGCGTCGGCACCCGCGCCGTCACCGCCTTGTCCAGTTCGGAAGGATCAAGTCCCCATTGCTTGCGGGTATAGCTCTGAAAGAATGTCTCATAGAGCTTCCGTCCCACGGCGGAAATAACAACATCTTCGGAGGTGCGGACGACCGACACCGGCTCCGCCTGCGCCGCAAGAAAGGCCGCCGCTTCTTCCTCCGTCTTCAGATCGAGGCCATAAAGGCTGTTGAGCGTCGTCCGGTTGATCGGCATCGGCACCTGCAGATCGTTCACCGCCGCCAGCACCCGGTGCTCATAAGGCCGCCACCGGGTGAAGCGGGAAAGATAGTCAAATATTTCCTGCGAATTGGTGTGGAAGATATGGGGGCCGT
>NZ_DATKFP010000446.1:0-3217 GCF_035511395.1 Sphingobium sp. | reverse complement strand
CGCATAACCGTCGTGCCCGATCACCACCGGCAGGCGGCGCACGGGCAGATGGTGATGGGGCTGCTCGTGGATCAGGCCCTCGTAGCGCACGGCCCGCTTCGTGAAGCGGTACGACAATATCGCGGAAACGATCAGCAATGCCGCCGAACGCTATGCCGCCGACGTGCGCAGTCGGGCCTTTCCGACCGATGATCAGGTCTATCGACCCAAAAAGTGATTTGCCTGTGGCATAAGCGCCGCTATTGATCGCGCCTTCCGGCAGAGTTTTCTGACCCATTTCTCGGAGATTCCCGTGGCACTTACGCCGCAAAACAGCGAAGCCTTCATGCGCGAAGTGGACGAAGCGGTCCGTCAGGACCAGCTTCTGACCTTCTGGGAACGGTATGGCCGTGCCCTGCTGGTCGTGGTGGTGCTCGGCCTCGCCGCGTTCGGTGGCTGGCTCTACTGGCAGCATTACAGCAAGACCCAGTCCGAAGCCGTGTCCGAACAGATGGACGGCGTGCTCCAGACCGCGGTCGGCGGCGGCACGCCCGACGCCAAGCAGCTCGACGCACTGACCAATGCCGGCCAGCCGGGCTATCGCGCTTCGGCCCTGCTGACCAAGGCAGGCGCTGCCGCGCGCAAGGGCGACACAAAGGGCGCGATCGCGGTCTACAGCGCCATGGCGGCGGACAGCGGCCTCGACCAGCCCTATCGCGACCTGGCGCTGATCCGCCAGACGTCGCTGGAGTATGACAGCCTCAAGCCCCAGCAGGTTGTCGATAGGCTCAAGCCGCTCGCGGTCGAGGGTGCGCCCTGGTTCGGCAGCGCCGGCGAACTGGTCGCCATCGCCTATATGAAGATGGGCAAGACCGACCTGGCCGGCCCGATGTTCGCGGCACTGGCCAAGGATACCAATGTACCCCAGTCGATCCGTTCACGCGCCCGTCAGATGGCAGGCGTCATGGGTATCGATGCGGTCGAGATACCGGCTGAGCCGAGCGAAGGATAAGCGAGTACATGGTAAGCATGAAGAGCCTGGCCCCGATCGGGCGCAGCATGACCATGGTGGCGATGATCGCGCTGCTCGCCGGCTGCGGCATCGTTGGCGGCAAGAAGGGCGGCCCCAAGACACCGGTCGTCGGCAATCGCGTGTCGATCCTGACCAACGAACAGGGCGTGGAAGTCGAGCCGTCGCTGGCCGACGTGCCGGTCACGCTGCCCGCACCCTATGTCAACGACGCATGGGCACAGCCGGGCGGCGACCCGTCCAAGGCGATGGGGCATGTGTCGCTGGGCGGATCGCCGAGCCAGGTGTGGACCACCAAGATCGAGGGCAGTTCGCCACAGGCGCGCCTTGCCGCTTCACCGGTGGTTGCGGGCGGCAAGCTGTTCGTCACCGACGCCGGTGCGCATGTCATCGCCTTTGACGCCGCGAGCGGATCGAAGCTGTGGCAGACCAACCTCCCATCCGAAGGCAAGGGCAATGGCCGCGCGCTGTTCGGCGGCGGCGTCAGCGTGCTGGGCGATCGGGTGTTCGCCAGCACCGGCCTGGGCGATGTGTTCGCGCTCAACGTCTCGGACGGCGCGATCCTGTGGAAGAAGCATCCGGGCGGTCCGCTGCGCGGCGCGCCCACGCTGGAAAATGGCCATGCCTATGTGATGGGCCAGGACAACCAGATTTTCGCGCTCAACCAGAGTGACGGCGAAACCCAGTGGACCGACAGCGGCACGTTGCAGGTGACGGGCATTTTCGGCGTTGCCGCTCCGGCCGCCGCGCAGGGTACGGTGATCGCGGGCTATAGCTCGGGCGAAATCACCGCCTATCGCTACGAAAATGGCCGCAGCCTGTGGGGCGATGCGCTGTCGCGCACCAGCATCTCGACCGCAGTGGCGACGCTGACCGACATCGATGCCGATCCGGTTATCGATCGCGGCCGCGTCTTCGCGATCGGTCAGGGCGGCCGCATGGCGAGCTATGAACTGACCAGCGGCCAGCGTCTCTGGGAAATCAACATTGCGGGCATTTCAACGCCTGCGGTCGTGGGCGAATGGGTGTTCGCCGTGACCAGCGACGCCCGCCTGCTCTGCATCGCGCGCGCCACCGGCAAGATCCGCTGGGTCAGCCAACTGCGCCGCTGGCAGAAGGAAAAGAAGAAGGACAAGGCGATCCGCTGGACCGGGCCAATCCTGGCCGGCGGCCGCCTGATCGTCGTGTCGACGCGCGGCGAGATGGTCTATGTCGATCCGGCGACCGGCAGCGTCCAGTCGACGATCGATATGGACAAGTCCATGTCGCTGTCGCCGATCGTCGCCAACAACATGCTTTATATGCTGGCGGATGATGGAAAATTGACGGCGTTCCGCTAAGAGCGACAAATATGCTAAGCGTGCTCCTGCGAAAGCAGGAGCCCAGTTCCGACGGTTGGACTGGGCTCCTGCTTTCGCAGGAGCACTGCTTTTATCAGTGATGACAGTTTCGGAAGGAAAGCGGGCATGCTGCCCACGGTAGCCATCGTCGGACGTCCCAATGTGGGCAAGTCCACCCTGTTCAATCGTCTGGTCGGCAAGAAGCTGGCGCTGGTCGACGACCAGCCCGGCGTCACCCGCGACCGGCGCGAGGGCGAAGCGCATCTGCTGGGCCTTGACTTCACCATCGTCGACACCGCCGGGTACGAGGATGAGGATGCACAGTCCCTGCCCGGCCGGATGCGGATGCAGACGGAAGCGGCGGTGGAAAATTGCGACGTCGCGCTATTCATGATCGACGCGCGCGCCGGCATCACCCCGCTGGACGAGGAAATCGCCCGCTGGCTGCGCGCCAATGACGCGCCAGTGGTGCTGGTCGCCAACAAGGCGGAGGGCAAGGCGGCCGAAGACGGCGTCATGGAATCCTTCAGCCTGGGCCTGGGCGAACCCATTCCCTTTTCCGCCGAGCATGGCCAGGGTCTGGCCGATCTGTTTCAGGCACTTCTCCCCCATCTGGAAAGGGAGGAGTTCAGCCAGGAAAAGGAATTTTACGAGGACGAGGAAAGCGCGCCACTCAAGCTCGCCATCGTCGGGCGCCCCAATGCCGGCAAGTCCACGCTCATCAACCGGCTGCTGGGCGAGAACCGGCTGCTGACAGGCCCCGAAGCCGGTATCACCCGCGACAGCATCGCGGTTGAATGGAGCTGGACCAGCCGCGAGGGGCTGGAGCGCCCCGTCCGCCTGATCGACACGGCGGGGATGCGCAAGC
>NZ_DATKFP010000445.1:0-12140 GCF_035511395.1 Sphingobium sp. | reverse complement strand
CGCCCTCACATCGGCAACAAGGTCGGCCTTTTGGAATCGCCAAGTACGTCCAAGCTTGGCGCCGCGAATGATTCCGAGCCTGATATAGGATCGCAGCGTGTTGGGGTGGATGCCGAGAAGGCGCGCCGCCTGTTTGAGACTGAGCAGTGGTCTCGAATCTTCGCCAATCTCTGACACGACCTCAGGCCCGATTCGAGGGGGATGATTTCAATTGAGGCCGCGATACGATCTGCACGGTTTCTACTTTTTGACGAAGTCCGAACTTAATGTGCATGCCTTCAGCTCGATTTGTCGATATGTTCGGTTCTGGCAGAGCAGCAGCGTAGTCTGGGCATAATCGGTCGAAGACTGCCACTGACATAATCCGTGTCCTTTGCTTGTGGACGCAAGGGAACAGATTTTGCCAGCCCCGAAAAGGGGGTGGGCATTTCAGTGCCGATCTAACGGAATATGCCTCGCCGCGCGCCTGCGAGCCCCAAGCCATAAATCCAGCTTTCTTTTCATATGAGCTGCGCGCTGTCTGAACTCACCTCTGAACTAGATTGGTTTTTGCGAAGGGATAAAGCCTTCTTTCGCTTGGTTCCGCCATTGCAAGCGGCGAAGCTTCGCTAGGCGCAAAGCCTTTCATCGCCGCGAGCCCGGCAACCTGGAAAGTTTCAACAGTTGCGAGGACGGGCAGGATCGGATGAGCCGAACGCACGCTCGTTGGGCAAGTCACCATCGAGCATCGTTGAGCATCATCAGGACGTCGGCGATCAGACGCTGGCGGGTATCTGATCAAAAGAGGGTCGGCGCGCTGCTGGCAATGAGGAACGCAACCCAGGCGGCCCATCAGGGTTGGTCTTGTTCCGGCATCTTCGATGCCAACGTGTGATGGAGTGATGCGTGGCCGATCCCAACGATGCAATGAATGATCGCGTCCCAAGCCCAGGGCGCAACGTGCGCAAGATAGTATTAATTGCCCTCGCGCTACTAGCCATGTTCGTGATCGCCTTGGCTGTCGCATCGACGTCTATCGGGGTGTTACAGCGGCCGGGGGCGGATCCGGGCTCAGTCGACTCAAATCAAGCGCCGGCCGACTGATTACCGCCAGCTTCGATGACGTAGCGCAGCGGGCGCGGCTCGGTTTCCATGCGACGACCGACTTCCGGGGCGAGTAGGCGTCGCTCGTCCTGCAGCATGCGTTCATAGCGGTATAGGTCGGTCATGCCATGCGTCAGAGCTTCGGGTTCGTGCTTGAGCTAAGCCTTGCGGACCCGCACTCCCGCGCGCCGTTTCCTCGACGTCCCGCCCTTCATTCGCGTCGAGCCCCGGTTCGGCATCTGCTTCGGATGCAGAAGCCTCTGAGATGCTAGTCATGACTGGACTATCCCGGGAAATTCATGCCTGGCCAACAGGTATTTGAGTGCGCAAAGTACTTCTCAACCTTCGCGGCGCTCTGCTCGAAATCCGTTGCGTTCGTGCCAACTGCCGGAACGGCGTGAAGCCCACTTGTGTGCTGGAATCGATCGAAAGGCGATGCCCACGTCTGCGTTTCACGCGTATCAGCGGTCGCGGCGGCGTCCTGGTCCGCCGCCGGCGACAAGCGCCTTGCGGCCGACGAGCTTGCACGCGCTGAGGTTGCCTTCTTTGCCGCGACCAGGCCTTGGTTCCAGCTTGCGCGATGCCGGGGAGCAGCCTGCACGCGGAACGGGGTTTTGGTTGTCGGGTGCTAGGGCACTCGATTGCAAGCCGACCGGCTATGATCGCTCCTATAGACCGAGGACTGGAGTGCGGACGGGATAATGGGCGTTAAAGCCCCTTGGCCATGTTGAGGTGCGCGGTGACGGTAGGAACGAGATCAGTCGCGAATTTCTTGAGCGCGGCCTCCTCACCGCCCGCGGCATAGCCCTTGAGCGTGTCTAGCGTGGCCTGATGGGCACCGACTTGGGCCTTGGCATATGCCTCGTCGAAAGCGGAGCCGGCCTTTGCCTTGAGGTCAGCGAGTTGGGCCTCTTGACCGGCGCTCAGGCGGGGGGTCGGGGTAATCGGTGGGGTTGCCATCGCGGCGGCTGCGGTCAGCTTCTCGGTAGAAGCGGTATGGGCACTCACCATTTGCTTGGCGAAGGTCTTTACCTTCGCGGATACTGCCTTTTCGGCTGCCAGTTTCGATGTCTCGATCTCGAACATGTCGCCTGCTGCGGCCATGTTAGCAAAGGCTTGGCTCGGGCTTTCCGCCTGCATTGCTCCGGTTTCGTCGAGGGCGTCTGCGGCAGGCGCGCTGGTCATGTCGGCGGCAGGTTCGGCTTCCTTCTTGTTGCAGGCGGTGAGGCTGACGACGGCGAGAGATGCTGCCAAGAGCGCGCTGTGCTTGATCACGATCTATGCTCCGCGTTGAGTAGTGGGGAATGAAGGCTGAACGATCTGCGGCGCAAAGACGTTCCCCCCAACTATCGACGCGCTGACGCGTTTGAAGGGCTCACCATCGGGTTATCGTCCCTGCCATCGACAAGGAGAGTGGCATGAGCATCTTTGGAAACATCCTGAATAAAATCTTCCGCCACGGGTCCGGCAAGAAGTCTGATGACGCCGCAGTTGCAAACGCGCCAAAGGATAGGTCATCACCTGCTCCGACGGCGGTCGTATCACCTGCAGCCGCCCCCGCACCCACGGCTCCAGTGGTTGCGCCCCAGCCTGTGGTTGATGTTGGCGCGGTGCTCGAGGCCATGGCCGCGATGAAGGCCGATCACGGCGGCAATTACCGCACTTCCATCGTAGATCTTCTCAAGCTGCTGGACCTCGATTCGAGCTTGACCGCGCGCAAGGAGCTTGCGCACGAACTGGGCGTCCGCGCCGGAGATGACGGTACGGCAGAGCAGAATATCGCCCTCCACCGAGCTGTCATGGACAAGCTCGCCAGCAGCGGCGGCATCGTGCCGGACAGCCTGCGGGGCTGAACTGTGAGTGACGGCGCCTGCGTTCCGGCGCCGTCACCTGCCGGTCAGCGGCCTCCCGATACGTGGGAATCGTCGTCCTCGGTCTGGTGGATGGCGTCACGTGGCGTGCCGGCCTGTTCGCCTGCTCGGCTCGTCGCTGCATCCGCCTCGGCTTCGCTGGGCGGGATGGCTCCTGCTCCGGCGCCCGTCCGGCCTTCGGCATTCATTCCGGGATTGCGAAGTTCCTCGCCGAACTCCTCACGGCCGGTGCGCTCGGGATTTGCGGCAGGATTTAGGCCCCGCTTTTCCGCTCCATGGTCGCTCATGTCGGGTCTCCATTCTGAACGGTGGGCTGCAGCAACGCTGCGAGTTCCTCGTTACCCTGAGTTCGTGCTACCGACGCTGCGTCGTTGCCGGCGCTATCGCGTGCAGCGGTGTCGGCACCTGCATCCAGTAGCATTGCCACGACGTGACGGCGGTCGAACAGGGCAGCCATCATCAGCGCCGTTTGTCCGGCCGCATTGCGATGCTGCGGGTGCGCCCCCGCTTCAAGAAGCATCCGCGCAATCGACAGATGTCCCTTGAAGGCGACGCCCATCAGCGCGCTGCCACTGCCGGTCGGATCGTCGCGCCCGTCGGGCAGTGCACCTGAGCGCAGGAGCAGTGCAGTCGTGCTCTCGTGCCCGTGATAGCTGGCAAGGACGAGCGGGGAGTGTCCCCGCGCGTCGCATGCCTCGATATCGGCTCCGGCCTGCAGCAGCGCCGGAATGACATCGTCGCGACCGAGACGGGCTGCTTCGAAGAGCAATTCCTGGATGCGTTCGGGAGAGGGCAAGGGCGGCGCGTCAGGGCCCGCCTTCTGCATCTGCAGATCGAGCGCGGCCATCATCCGTTCGCTTTCAAGAAGCCCGCCGCGTCGAGATCGACCTTCAGTTCGCGCTCCCACAAGCGCAAGGCTCCGCAGCTGTCCAGGAAGGCCTTGGCAGCCGTTGCCTTATCCAGCTCGACAAGGCCCTCGTCGTGGTCTTCAGGGGCGATCCCGGCCCGCTCCATAAACGGCAACGCTTCCGCGGTATAGGCGATGAACTTGCCGTGCGCGAATGCGTCGTTAACGAAGTCCTTGGCCGTCTTGTCTTGCGCGAGCATGGCAGCACCTTCTTCGGAGACGACCAGCGCCACCGCGTCGTAAAGAACGGAAGGCGCGCCATCAACCTTCTGCTTCCCTTCGATCAGAGTACCATCATCCAGGGTAGCACCAGCGACCTTGGGCGTCACGATTTCGTACACGGCAGGCAGCTTTTCTACCGCCGACACCAAGGCTTTGACGATCGTTGCCGATGCACCATCGGTGACGAGGACGCCGAGCTTGCGGCCCGCGAAACTGTCCGGCCCCCGCTTGATGATGCTGAGTGCTTCGGACGGCGCAAGATCGGTACGGGTCGGCACTGCAGCCTCGAACGCCTTGGGGAGCTTTGCCAGTCCAAGGCTGTCCGCGACAACAGTGGCAAGCGTCTCGTCGATGTTGCGCAAATGCGAAACGATGCGCTCGCGAATGTCGACGCGTTCGCATTTGGAAAGCTCGAACACCAGCGCATCCCCGATGTGCTTCTGCTCGATCGGGGTCTGGCTGATGAAGAACTGACGCGCCTGGCTATAATGGTCGGCAAAGGTCGCTGAGCGGACTTGTGCCTTGCGACCCGTTTCTTCAGCGGCGAAATGGCGATAGCCATTGCTGGGATCCGTGCGCGGGCCGCCCCAGGAATTCGGCTCGTAGTTCACCCGGCCCGTGGGATTGCGCATGGCCATGTGGCCGTCCTGCTGGAAATTGCGCACGGGCACCTTGGGTGCGTTGATCGGCAGGTGCGTGAAGTTTGTGCTGCCGAGGCGCTTCAGCTGGGTATCGAGATACGAGAAATTGCGGCCCTGTAGCAACGGATCGTTGGTGAAGCCGATGCCCGGGACAACGTTCTGAGTGCAGAAGGCGACTTGTTCGGTCTCGGCGAAGAAGTTGTCGACCACGCGGTCGAGTACAAAGCTGCCGATGCGACGGACGGGTATCTGCTCCTCGGGGATGATCTTGGTGGGATCAAGCACATCGAACTCGAAGCTGTCGGCAAAGGCGTCATCGAACAGCTGGACGCCAAGATCCCATTCGGGCGGCGTGCCCATGGTGATGGCGTCCCACAGGTCGCGGCGGTGGAAGTCGGGATCGGCACCGTTGATCTTCACCGCCTCGTTCCACATTACCGACTGCAGGCCCATTTTCGGCTTGAAGTGGAACTTGACGAAAGTGCCTTTGCCCTTGGCGTCGATCAGGCGGAACGTATGAACGCCGAAGCCTTCCATGAAACGGAACGAGCGCGGGATCGCGCGATCCGACATGGCCCACATGATCATGTGCATGGATTCCGGCGTCAGGCCGATGAAATCCCAGAAATTGTCATGCGCGGTTTGAGCTTGCGGGAAACCGCGATCAGGCTCCTGCTTTGCAGCGTGGATCAGGTCGGGAAACTTGATCGCGTCCTGGATGAAGAACACCGGGATGTTGTTGCCCACGATGTCCCAGTTGCCTTGCTTGGTGTAGAACTTGGCGGCAAACCCGCGCACGTCGCGGGCAAGATCGAATGAGCCCTTGTTTCCCGCGACCGTGGAGAAGCGCACGAACATCGGCGTTTTTTCCCCGACATCCGTCAGGATCTTGGCGACAGTATATTCAGCGAGGCTCTCATCCAGCGTGAACGTGCCGTGGGCGCCAAACCCGCGGGCGTGCACCACACGCTCGGGTATGCGCTCGTGGTCGAAATGGAAGATTTTCTCGCGAAGATGGAAATCCTCGAGCAGCGTTGGGCCACGCGCGCCCAAACGCAGGCTGTTCTGGTCATCTGCTAGGGGCACGCCGTGCTGCGTAGTCAGCACCTCGTCGCTTTCAGGCGCAATCTGGTGGAGTTCGCCGCCTTCCCCGACCGTGGCCTCGAAGTTGGTAGCTTGAGACTGCGCCCCGGTGTCCTTGCCTGTCGTCTTCGCCATTACTGTGCTCCCGTGATGTCGTGTCTAGGCCATGGAAATGCCCGCCGTGTTTGCGCGGAGGGCCTGACGGGACAACAGCGGCGCCCGCACTGAGTTTCGGCGGGGGCGAGCGGCTTAACCTAAGTCAATCGCATTTCGCCGCGCGGACATATCGAGGAAGCGGATGCAACCATGTGCCACGCATCGCCAATTGACCCCGCGCGCCCTTCAGGGTTTGCTGCGCGTCCCTTGTGACGGTTCACCGTTCGCCTTGGGCGGGTCGATTTCCTGTTTGCGCCAGCGATCATCCTCGTCTGCGGGTTGTCCCGTGACGTTGCGCTGATCGCGAGGCTCGTATTCGCCGCGGCCGGCGCGGGCATCTTCCTGCTTGCGCCACGACTTTGCGGGGTCGCCCGCTTCGCCGGTAACCTTGCGGGAGTCCCGGGGTTCATATTCGCCGCCACCTGCCATAGCTGCATTCTCCTTTTACCCCGGTAACGCTGTTCGCCCAGGCAAAGTTGCCGGCCGACCTTCCGTGCGGCCGCGCAAAGGAATCAGGCCAGGGACAAGAGCATGGGCCAATGAGTCTTGAGCAATTCCTCGGCGAATGGCCAATTTAGATTGGCCGTACACGCGGTCATTTGGGCCGCTTCCTGCTCGTGGCGTTCAGCAATGCTCACGTGGGATGTCCTCAAAAGAGTCATACCGAAATGTTAATCAAAAAATTGATCCACCTCTCCCGGCTCATCGCAGATAGCCGATTTCCGACCAATCGTCGCCATCGAGCGGGACGATCTGCGCAAACTCCGACGCCGAAATGCGCAGTCTGGCTTTGTCACCGCCGAAGACTATTGCAGATGCCGCTACCGCCCGCAGATGCTCGTCCCATCCCATGTCTGCCGCGCTGGCAATTACGACATGGCGAACTGTCCCGGTCCGGCATTCCAGCATAGCTTCGACCGCCTTGCCAATCCGCTTGCCGTGGCAGTCTTCGATCGACATGCCAAGTATGGCATTTGCAGGGAAGAGGGAAGGTGCGGAAGAGTGGCGACTGGCGCGTTGCGCCGATCGTCCGCCTTCTTCGTAAGCTTGTTGTCGGCCAAGCCAGCGCCGCGCTCCGATCAGGTTCACCACGGTCAGAAAACAGTTGGCGGCCATTAGATTTGTCTGGCCAGAAGACATTCCAACCAACGTCCACGCGATTGATCCCATCGTGAACACGACGAAACCCCACCCTGTGACGCGCGCCCCGAGGTTCGATGCGGTCATGATTGCGGCAATCATCGTCGCGATCGGCGCGACCCATTCGGCAAACTCGGTCAAGACAGGTGTCCCGTTGAAAGGGCCCGGTAAGCAAACGGCGGGCTAAACGATAAAAGTCGCTCATAGCGCGGGGTCGGAAAGCAACGCGCGCATTCGCATTAATCAATGTTAAGCGGGGGCCACATGCGGGCAACAAGCGAGCGGAGCGTTGGTTCATTAACACGCGCCCGAACGAGGCATTCACTTAAACGTCCTAGTTCAGTCCAATCCAATTCGTGATGGGCCGTGAGAGACACCCTTCGCCCGGCTCACCGAGCGGCTTTGACATGTTTCAATCTGGGCGGTGGGTCGGGCTCGATTGCCATCAAGACGGGAGAAAGCATTGATGCACAGGCCTATACCTGATCCTCCCATGCGAATCGGCATCATCGCGCACCTTAAGTATCCGATTGCGGAACCTTTCGCGGGAGGGCTGGAAATGCACACGCATCTGCTTGCCCGGATGCTGAGAGGACGCGGGCACATGGTAACCGTATTCGCCTCCTCGCGTTCCGAGCCCGGGATAGGGGTCGAGGCGATTTGCCCGGAAACGGCGCTTGGAACCGTCGGGACCGCCGAGGCGCGGGACGAGGCGTTCTTCAGAGAGCATCATGCCTACCTTTCATTGATGAATGATCTGCGCCACCGCTATTTTGACGTCATCCATAACAACTCGCTGCACTACCTGCCGGTAACACTGGCAGACACCTTGCCGATGCCGATGGTTACAACACTCCACACGCCGCCATTCTGTTGGCTGGAGAGCGGCCTTCGGCTGTGTTCCGCAGAGAACCACGCGCTTGTCGCGGTCTCGCGCTCGGTCGGCAGACTGTGGGACCATGTTGCCCAGGTCGACGACGTCATTCTGAACGGCATCGATCTGGCTCGCTTCGCGTTCCGCCCCCGGCCCGATGCGGAGGCCTATCTTGTCTGGTATGGCCGGATCGTGCCCGAGAAAGGGCTGCATTTCGCCATCGAGGCGGCACGGCGGATCGGCTTGCCGCTGCGAATTGCCGGACCAGTCCTCGACCAAGCCTATTTCGACACCCGGATCGCGTCCCAGCTCGATGACAAGACCCGGCACATGGGGCACCTCGACCATGAGGCGCTGGCACGGCTCGTAGGCGGCGCGCGCGCGTTCCTATGCACGCCCACCTGGGACGAGCCCTATGGGCTGGTCGTGGCCGAGGCGCTGGCCTGCGGCGTCCCGGTTGCCGCGTTCGCGCGCGGTGCGATCAGCGAAATCCTGGATGCAAGCTGCGGCGTCCTCGCTCGGCCCGATGATGCCGCGTCGCTGGCGGCGGCAGGCACTACTGCCCTCGTGCTCGAGCGTGCGGCATGTCGGCAACGCGCGGAATTGGCGTGCGATGCTTCGCGGATGGTCGGGCAATACGAGGCGCTCTACCGCCGGCGCATCGCAGCGAGGGGCAGCCCGCCGATCTCGCGCGAGACGAAAGAATACGCTAGTGCTTGAACTGTGCGTATGCGTGCCCGCGCGCAATGAAGCGAAGCGCCTGCCGATTTTGCTCGACGCGCTCGCCGCCCAGGTCTGGGAGGCTCCCGTGAGGGTCGTGATAGCACTCAACAATACCGACGATGACAGTCGCAGTGTTATCGCCAGTGCCTGTTCACACCATGGCGGAAGCTTGGAAGTCCATCTGGTCGATGTTCTTTTTCCATCGGTGAAAGCCCATGCCGGATCGGCCCGGCGCCTGGCGATGGATACCGGCTTATCGCTTCTGCGGAACGGTGTCGACGGCATGCTGGTCAGTACCGATGCGGATACACGGCCGCCGAAGAACTGGCTGGCATGCATTGCCAGTGCCGCGGCGCGCGGCGCGGACATCGTTGGCGGGCGTATAGAAATCGACCCGCTCGAGCCGATAGCGAACGAGGTTGCGGCACGCCGCTTCGCTTGGGAACGCTATTGGCGGGCGGTGCGCGACATAGAGGATGAGATCGACCCATTACCCTGGGATCCTGCTCCGCGCCACGGCGACCATACCGGCGCATCTCTGGCAATCACCGCTGAGCTCTACCGCGCATGCGGCGGGGTGCCGCCGATAGCAACCGGAGAGGATGTAGCTTTAGTGCGCGCGGCACTGGCCTGCGGCGGTAAGCTGGCTCATCCGGAGGATGTTTTCACGTTCGTGTCGCCGCGCTGCGACGGCCGGGCAAGCGGGGGTATGGCCCAGGCAATGCGCGCACTTTCGGTGGAGGCAGCCGAGGGTAGTGCGCGCCTCGTGCCCTCCTATGACCAATGGCGGCAACGGGCGAAGTGGCGTCGCAACTTGCGCGCGCTGTCCGGTGGCACTGTGCGGATCGCGCGGGAAGAGCCGCTGCTGCCGCCCATGTCCCACGACATGATGCTGGATATCTCGGCATGACGCAAAGGCCGATTGGATACTACGTCCATCACCACGGCGCGGGACATCTCGTTCGGGCGCAGGCGATCGCTGACGCTTGTCCTTGGCCAGTCGTCCTGATGGGTACCGGCATAGGTTCGCGCGGCATCGACCTGGCGGACGACCGGGCTCTACATTCGGCAAATGGCCGCTTCGATGGACGCGACGGTGCGGGTGCACGCCCGACTGCTTTACACTACGCCCCCCTCGATCACGAAGGCATCCGCCAGCGCACCGCGAGCATCGCCAGCTGGATTGCGGAACGGCGACCTGCCTTGATAGTCGTAGACGTGTCGGTCGAAGTGGCCATGCTTGCACGCCTCGCCTCGGTGCCGATGATCTACGTCCGGCTGAACGGCCAGCGTACAGATGCGGCGCATCTTGATGCGTTTCGGGGCGCCGAGGCTATTCTGGCACCTCATCCGCGAGCACTCGATGGGGCGGGCGTTCCTTCTTGGGTACAGGAAAAGACGTGCTTTTTTGGTGGCATCACCACCCAGCCTTCCAGACGCGCACCGGTCGACAAACGCATCCTGGTTGTCTCCGGTCGGGGCGGAGAGCCTTGCGACGGGCGCCTCTATGCCGAGGCGGCAAGGGCCTGTCCGCAATGGCAGTGGCGGGTCATCGGGCCCGCCAGTCTTCCACGCGCCTTGCCATCCAACCTCCAATTCGCGCAGTGGGTCGATATGCCCGAGCGCGAGATCGCCGAAGCCAGCCTAGTCGTAGGCGCAGCGGGCAACGGGCTGGTAGGAATGGTAATGGCCGCGAACAGGCCATTCGTCTGTATTCCGGAGCGTCGCCCGTATGGCGAGCAGGAAGCCACTGCGCTGCGCCTCGGCGAGATCGGGGCGGCTATTGTATGCCCGGTCGTGCCCCGTCCCAATGAGTGGGCGGCGGTCATCGCGGCGGCATTTGCCATGTCTGATGCGCCCCGCCGCGCCCTTCATGACGATGAGGGAACCGCAAAAGCCGCCGAATGGATTGCCGGGCAAGCTTCGCAGGCGGTGGCGGCCGGGACTACGCCGTGATGCGGCAGGACCGACTGATATCGAGAGCGCAGATCGTTGCACGCGCCCAGGCGGCTGGTACGCGCCTAGCGGAACTTGGTGCGCGTTACGATGCGGCGCCGGTATTCCCTATCGAAAGTATTCGCTGCCTCGCCCGAGCCGGACTGCACCGGGACTTTGCCGGACAGGAAAGCGGGGGGGCACGATTTTCCGACTCCCTCGAACGTCATCATGCGCTGATGGATGTGCTGCGCATCCTGGGCCGGGCCGATCTCAGCATCGGACGTCTTTTCGAAGGGCATGTCAATGCGCTCAGTCTCATCGAGTGGTACGGTTCTCCACAGCAGGCCGATAGATTGGCGCAAACGCTCGAGGCCGGGCAGTTCTACAGCGTCTGGGCCACTGAACCCGCGCCCGGGGTGACGATCAAGGACGCAGACGACGGGCCACGCCAGTTGATGGGTGCGAAGTCCTTCGCCAGCGGCGCAGGAGGGATCGAGTGGGCCCTGGTGACGGCAAAGCCGCCCAATGGCGAGCGACAACTGGTGATCGTGGCCGCTGACGAGACAAAGCGCGCCGACCTTTCCGAGTGGCGCGCAAGGGGCATGCGAGCGACCTGCAGCGGGCGCTATGACCTGACAGGGATGACTGTCGAAACCGCCGCTTTACTGGGGGCGCCCGGCGACTATGACCGAGAGCCGCGTTTCACTGCCGGGGCATGGCGCTTCACCGCCGTGCAGCTTGGCGGGATCGAGGCGCTGGTGAGCGAAGTGCGCGAGGCGATGCAGCAGGGCGCCAGCCAAGATCCGCTCCAGCGCACCAAGTTCGCACAATGCGTAGAAGCCTGCCGGACGGCGTATATGTGGGTGCGCGAGTGCGCCCTGCGCACCGCGCACGAGGAGGATGACTCACCTGCCTTCGCGCTTATGACCCGCGGCGTGGTCGAACGCGCCGGATTGGATGTGATGGAGCTGGCCGCGCGCATAGTCGGCACGCGAAGCGCGATGGACGGCCAGCGCATCGACAAGATCATCCGCGATCTTTCGCTCTACTTGAGACAGGCAGGTCCCGATCATGCGCGCGACCGGGCCGCGCAAGCATGGCTGGAGAAGGACGTCTGGGGCAAGGGAGATGCCTGGTGGTGAGGACTAGCGCGCCTGCCGAGCCGCTTGCTGCGCGTCGCTGGCGCACGCGACGCTGGCTCGTGCTGGCCCCGCACCCTGACGACGAGACGCTGGGAGCAGGAGCGCTGATCGCCCAAACCTGCCGCTCGCAAACATTCGCAGGGCTCGTATTCTTGACCGACGGCTCCGGCTCCCACCCTGCAACCGACGGCAAGGCGCGGCGTTTGGTGGCCATCCGCGCTCGCGAAGGCGCTCTGGCTCTGTCACGCCTGACAGGTTCGCGCAGATGGAAGCCTGCTCACCTTGGCAGGAAGGACGCTCACCCGTTCAATGCCGGTAGCGTCGGGTTCAAATGCGGCGTCCGTGCCGTCTTCGCACTGT
>NZ_DATKFP010000444.1:0-3216 GCF_035511395.1 Sphingobium sp. | reverse complement strand
ACAGGCAATCGGCCTTGTCCGGTTCGACCATCACAAGACGCGGCTCGCTGCCCCAATGTTCGTGCAAAACGCCGAAGGCGGCAGCGGCCAGTCCGCCGCATCCGCCCTGCACGAAGACGTGGCTGGGCCTGACGCCCTGCGTGGCGAGATCGGTTACGATCTCATCGAGCATCACCGTGTAGCCGGCCATTACGGCACCCGGCGCTTCGTCCCCTTCCACGATTGCCGTGTCGGACAGAAGCACCCAGGCATTGGCTTGCGCATCTTCCCGCGCCTGATGCGTGGAATCGTCATAGGTGCCGGCTACCCGGACAACCTCTGCGCCCTGCTGTCTGACAAGCTCGACGCGGTCGGCGGAAACATTTTCATGCAGATAGATCTTGCAGCGGCATCCGTGACGCCGCGCGCCCCACGCGACCGACAGGCCGTGATTGCCATCCGATGCCGTCACCACGGTCGTTTCGCGGACGGCCTCGGCCGGAAGTCCCTCCAGCGCATTGGCAACGGCGAAGGCCCCGCCCAGCGCCTTGAAAGAGCCGAGCCCGAAGCGACCGGCCTCATATTTGGTCAGGGTCGCGCCGAGATGCAGATGGTCAGCCAGGCCAGGCAGCGATATGAGCGGTGTCGGACGATATCCCTCCCATTGCGGGATTGTCAGCGACGCCTTGGCGCGCAGCGCCGGCGGGATGGCGTAGTCGATCGCATTGTTTCGATCATCCTTCGGCCAAGAATTCCCGATCTCCTTGCTGAACAAAGCCGCCATCGAAATCCGACTCCATACTTCTTTACTTGCGCGATTGCGCAGCTATCGCTGCCGCGAAATCGCGAACGCCTACCGCTCTGCATGCGCGCCGGCGAGGCACGCCATGAAGATATTGCGCTGCAAAATAATTAGGCATTTGCTGCCGGATGGAGATGCCTAAAAGCCAATATTTTCAGCACTCTTTCGCTGCGGCTCTTCTGGATGCAATGCAATATTTTTGTGAAGTTCCGCTTGTTGAAAGCGTCGATCTCATGACACGATAAAGCGGCTTTTCGGGATTCCTGGGAATGCCCGCCTTGACAATATTAGTTGCGTGGGGATCGAAGTATGAAGCTTGCGGTCAAAGGCTTTACCGGGCGCATCAGCGACAATGATCTGCGCCTGTTGCGAACCTTCTGCACCGTGGTCCGGCATGGCGGCTTCGTGGCCGCAGAGTCGGAAATGCAGATCGGTCTGCCTTCGATCAGCCGCTACATCAAGGATCTCGAGGTGCGGCTCGGCTTGCGGTTATGCGACAGGGGCCGCCGCGGCTTCACGCTGACCGAGGAAGGCAGGCAGGTCCATGAAGCGTGTCTGGTGTTGTTCGACAATCTCAATGAATTCGAGAGCCGGGTTCGGGATATTCATGCCAATCCCGCGGGCGCGTTGCGGATCGGGATGGTCGATTCCCTCGTAAGCGATCCGAATTGCCAGCTTTCCGAAACGATCCGCGCCTACAAGCGGGAATATCCGAATGTCACCTTCAAGATGGTCATCGAAACATCCAACCTGATCGAACAACAGGTACTCGAGGGCAAACTGGATATCGGGATCGTGTTCGAACGGCGATACATGGACCAGCTCTCCTACCACGTCATGTATGACGAGATCAGCCTGCTCTATTGTTCGGTCAAGCACCCCCTCTGGGGCGATCACGGCGGCGACATTCGTGAGGCCGACCTCTCCTGTTACGAAATGGCCGGCTATCCGATGGCCAATCTGATGGAAAAAATGGGCGTGGAGGGCGTTTTCCCGCGCACGGCTACGGTCAACAACATGGAATCGATCGCGATGATGATCAATTCCGACACTTATCTCGGCTTCCTGCCGAAGACCTATGTGGAGACGCTTTGGTGTCGCGACCGGTTTCGGGTGATCGCCCCGGAAACCTTTAACTTCAGTAGCCGGATAAGCGCCATTACGCGCAGCGGAACCCCGCCGCCTTTGACGCGCGCCTTCGTTAATCAGCTTTCCCCCACCGCGGCGGTTGCCGCCGAATGAGGGATGCAGGTTGCGGCAGGGCAGGCCCGTCACGTTCTTGAAAGCGCAACCAAGCTTGCCGCGTTTGATATTCATGCGCGATAAGCCAGGCGGAACCATGGGGTCATGTCAGAACACGTCATCGATTCCCCGGTTCGGATATCCGCGTTGAACGCGACCATCGTCGACCAGGCGCAGCCGACACGCTACGCTTGGTTCGTTCTCATCCTGCTGATGCTGACCTACAGTTTCAGTTGGATGGATCGCTTTCTGCTGGTGATCCTGATCGATCCGATCAGCAAGGATCTTGGCGTTTCGGACACGCAAATCGGTCTGTTGACGGGATTCGGCGCCTCGCTGCTCTATTCGCTTTCAGGTTTTCCCATTGCGCGCATGGCGGATCGGAGACCGCGCTCCACGATCATCTCCATTGTCCTTGGCGTGTGGAGCGGATTGACGACCGCTACTGCGATGGTCGGGTCTTTCTTCGGCCTTGCGCTGATGCGTTTCGGTATTGCTGTCGCCTCGGCGGGCTGTTCTCCGGCGGCTTATTCCCTGATTTCCGACTATTTTCCCGTGCACCGGCGCGGCACGGCGATCGCCGTCTATTCGCTGGGCATTTCGATAGGGACCTGGGCCGGACTTTCGCTCGGCGGCTTCGCCGCGGATTCGCTCGGCTGGCGCAATGCCTTCCTTGTGCTCGGGCTCCCCGGTGTCGTTTTCGCCGCCTTGATCGCCTTCACGGTGAAGGAGCCAGTCCGTGGCCGTTTCGATGACAATACCGAAGAGGCGCGCCGTCATTATTCCGTGGCGGATGCCGTCGGCTTCGTGCTGCGCCATCGCGGTTTCATGGGCATTGCCTTCGGCTTCGCCTTTATCTCCTGTGCGACCTCCGCCTTCGAGAACTGGGTCCCCACTTATCTGATCCGTGCGCACGGGCTGAGCGCCACCGAGGTTGGCTCGGTAAGCGGACTGGCCCAGGGGCTTATGGGAATCGTCGGCGCTCTGGCTTTCGGTCTGTTGGCCGACCGTCTCGCCCGTCGCGACAAGCGCTGGTATTTGTGGATTCCGCTGATCTGTGCAGGCATTGCAGGCCCCTTGATCGTGCTGTTCTTTCAGCTTCCCAAGAGCTTGTCCTATGCCAGCTATTTCCTGATCGAACTATGTGTCTCGGGCTATTCGGCGCCGCTCTTCGCGGCGAGCCAGATGTTGTT
>NZ_DATKFP010000443.1:0-42120 GCF_035511395.1 Sphingobium sp. | reverse complement strand
CCCAATTTTCGGGGCTTTCGTTGATGTATCTGCTGGATACGAACAGTTGTGTCTTTCTGTTCACCGGCACTCATCCCATCCTGATTGAGCGCGTGGCAGCGTGCGGTTCCGGCGAACTTGCGTTGTCCACGATCGTTCTGGCCGAATTGGCTCTGGGATCAGCCAATGGCAAGATACCCCCAACTGAACTGCTCGAAGCGTTTCTTGAGGAAGTCGTGTTGCTGCCCTTTGATGAGGCGGCGGCGTGTGCATACGCGCAAATGCCTTTTCGCAGAGGGCGTTTCGATCGTTTGTTGGCAGCCCATGCGCTCAGCGTCAATGCTACGGTCGTCACCAATAACCCGTCGGACTTTACCGACATACTCGGCCTGAAAGTGGAGGATTGGACCTGGTGATGCGACGCTTCTTGTCCTGGCTGCTGCTCATGGCCCTTCTTCCCGGAATGGCGAGCGCCGCCGATGCGCAGAAGATCGACGCCGCTATCCCCGAAATCGACCGACTGTTCGCCGATTTTCAGGTCGACAGCCATACGCCGGGGCTGGTCTATGGCATCGTCGCCAATGGGCGGCTGGTCCATGTGAAAGGCTTTGGCGTGCAGGATCTGGTCCATAACCGACCGGTGACGCCCGACAGCCTGTTCCGCATCGCATCGATGACCAAGGCTTTCACGGCCCTGTCGATCCTGAAATTGCGGGAGGAGGGCAAGCTGTCGCTGGACGATCTGGCCGAGGCATATGTGCCGGAAATGCGCGGCTGGACCTATCCGACGAAGGACAGCGCGCGCATCCGTATCCGCGACCTGCTGACGCACAGTGCCGGTTTTGTGGACGATAACCCTTGGGGCGATCGTCAGACGCCGATGCCGGAGGCTGAATTCACGAAGATGTTGTCTGTGGGCGTGCCGTTCAGCACGGCGCCCGGCAGTCGCTATGAATATAGCAATTTCGGCTATGCGCTGCTGGGACGGATCATCGCCAATGTGAGTGGCGTGCCCTACCGCCGTTATGTCGAGCGCAGCCTGCTGACGCCGCTCGGCATGGCGTCCAGCGGCTATGAGGTGAGTGAATGGCCGCTGGAGCGCCGCGCGCTCGGCTATCGCTGGGAAGATGGCCGGTGGAAGAGCGAGCCGACCATGGCGGATGGCGCCTTCGGGGCGATGGGCGGGCTTCAGACCAGCGCCACCGATTATGCGCGCTGGGTCGCCTTCCTGCTGGCGGCCTGGCCGGCGCGGGACGAAGGCGAGGCCGGACCGGTATCGCGCTCGGCCGTGCGGATGCTGGCGGAAGGGAGCAATTTCGTCACTGTCGCCCAACGTAATGGAAAGAGCGGGCCGACCGCCTGCCGACAGGCGGCGGCCTATGGCTTTGCCATGAGGATCGCGCAGGATTGCGACTTGGGACTGACGCTGGCGCATGGCGGCGGTTATCCGGGCTATGGCAGTCATGTGATGCTGATGGCCGATTATGGCGTGGGCATTTTCGTCTTCACCAGCCGCACCTATAATGGTGGGGCGGGGCCAGCCTGGGACGCGGCGCTGGCGCTGAAGCAGGCGGGGGCGCTGATCGCGCCCAATATGCCGGTGACGACGCTGCTGGCGGACGGCTATGCAGCGGCGGGGCGCATTTATTCGGCCGGAAGCGTCGGCCCGGCGCGCGATCGGCTGGCTATGAACTTCCTGATGGACAGCGACATGGACAGTTGGGCGAAGAAACTTGCGACACTGAAGGGCGAGGTCGGCGCGTGCCGCACCGATGCGCCCGTGACCGCCACAGGCAACCTGTCCGGCAGCTTCACCTGGAGTTGCGCGCGGGGCAGGGTGGCTGGCACAATCCTGCTGGCGCCGACCGCCATGGCGCAGATTCAGGAATTGAAGCTGGCGATCAAGCTGCCCTGATCGCGATTTTCCTAAACGTCCGATGTTCCCTCTGACCGGAAATCGCTCTAAGCGGCGGCGATGGCCCAGATCGTCACCGCTATCTATTTGCTGATGATGCTCGTCGCGGGATGGCGACTGTTCGGGATCGGATGGCCGCGCTGGGTGAAGGTCGCTGCCGCTGTCGGCCTGGTGTGCCCGCTGCCGATGCTGTTCATCTTGCCGTCGCTTCTGCATCCCGAACGGCCCTTTGCCGACCTGCTGCTGAATATCGGTGTGGTCCTGACCATCTGCGGTGCCATCTGCCTGGTGGGAGGGGTGTCGGCGGCCTGGATGCGAAAAAGGCGTCGGGCATGAGCGACCTTGGCCTGATCTTCATCTCCGGGCTGGCAATGACGGCCCTGTCGGTCCTGTGTTCGCACTGGGTCGTCGCCCGGCGGCCGCGCTGGAGCAGCCGGCGCATTGCGCTGCTGTCCGCCTTACCGCTTCCCTTGCTGGCATGTCTGCTGGCTGCCTTTGTGTTCCTGCGCGCGGCAACGGCGTCGAAGCAGGATTGTGGCGTGGACGCGTGCGGCATGGCGATGGCGGGTGCCATGATGCTCGGCCTCACTGCGCTCATCATCTATCTTGTGGCCGCCGCCATCGTGTATCTGATCGTCCAGGGTCATCGCAAATGAGCTTCACTGCACAAATCCTGACCCTCTATCCGGAGATGTTTCCGGGGCCGCTGGGCGTGTCTCTCGCGGGGAGGGCGCTGGCTGAGGGGAAATGGGCCTGCCATCCCGTCCATATCCGCGACTTCGCCGCCGACCGGCATCGCACCGTGGACGATACGCCGGCAGGTGGCGGCGCGGGCATGGTGCTGCGCGCCGACATTCTGGGCCATGCGGTCGACCATGCGCTGGAGAATCGGCCGGACCTGCCGGTGCTGGCGATGACGCCGCGCGGCAAGCCAATCACCCAGGCGCGGGTGCGCGAACTGGCGGCGGGTCCGGGTGCGACGATCCTTTGCGGCCGGTTCGAGGGGTTTGACGAGCGGATTTTTGACGCACGGCCGATCGAGCAGGTCAGCATGGGCGACATCATCCTGTCGGGCGGGGAAATGGCGGCCCTGCTGCTGCTCGATGCTTGTGTTCGGCTGCTCCCCGGTGTAATGGGCGCGGCTTCCAGCGGAGTCGAGGAGTCCTTTGAAACGGGCTTGCTCGAATATCCGCATTATACCCGCCCGGTGGAATGGGAGGGTCGCGGGATCCCCGAAGTGTTGCGATCGGGGGATCATGCGAAGATCGCCGCCTGGCGGAAACAACAGGCGGAGAATGATACACGGCTAAGGCGGCCGGACCTTTGGGAACGTCATATCGGCGTTCGGGACCAGTCGCCCTCTGGTGCGCAGCAAAAGACCAAGGACTGACGTTACATGAACATCATCCAGCAGATCGAGGCGGAAAGCATCGCCGCCCTCGCCAAGGATATTCCTGACTTCCGCCCCGGCGACACCCTGCGCGTCGGCGTAAAGGTCATCGAAGGCGAGCGCAGCCGCGTTCAGAACTATGAAGGCGTGTGCATCGCCCGTTCGAACAAGGGCATGGGCTCCAACTTCACCGTGCGCAAGATCTCGTTCGGCGAAGGCGTGGAGCGCGTGTTCCCGCTCTATTCGCCCAACATCGATTCGATCACCGTCGTCCGTCGCGGCGTCGTGCGTCGTGCGAAGCTCTACTATCTGCGCGGCCGCACCGGCAAGCGCGCTCGTATCGCCGAGCGCCGCGACGTGCGCAGCGAGGGCTGATAGTCCAAATCGCTTCTTGACAGTTGTAAAAAAGAAACAGGCGGCGCCCCCCAAGGGCGTCGCCTTTTTCTTTATGTTGCAATGATTTGGCAAATTCGGACACATGTTCGGACTTTGTAGTCGCAAGAGATTTTTGCGGCACTGCAAAAAAGGGCCATTTCTACGCAAGTGGATTTGTGCCAGCCTTCCATTTCCAGATGTTGCTGAATGCTGCCGCGCCGAAATCCCTGATTTCGGTCAAGTATTCATGCGGCCTTGGCAAGTCAGGGTAATGGGTCGGAAGGGGATGTCGAAAAGGCCTCTGTAAAAGACATAATTGGGGGCTTTTTGGATGAAATATGAGGGTCTGATTTCGCGCGGCGCGATTGCCGTCGCGTTGTTCTATTCAATGCCCGCATTGGCGCAGGATGCTGCGCCGCAAGAACCGGCAGCGGCACCGGGTCAAACCATTATCGTCACCGGCACGCGCCGTACCGACCGCACCGTTGCGGAATCGCCGACGCCGATCGACGTTTATTCCGGCCAGGAACTGCAGAAGCAGGGCACGGCGGACATGAACCAGGTCATCCAGAATCTCGTCCCGTCCTTCTCGGTCGCGCGCTATGCGATCGGCGACGGTTCCTCCTTCGTCCGTCCGCCCAACCTGCGCGGCCTGGCGCCGGACCAGACGCTTGTGCTGGTGAACGGCAAGCGCATGCACCGGAGCGCGCTGGTGCAGATCGGCGCTAACGCCCAGTCGGCTGGCGCGCATTCCGCCGACCTTGCGCAGATTCCCGCGATCGCGGTGAAGGCGGTCGAAGTGCTGCGCGACGGCGCGTCGGCGCAATATGGGTCGGACGCGATCGCGGGCGTCATCAACATGACGCTGCGCGACGATGCGGACGGCCTGTCGGGCTATGCCCGCTACGGCCAATATTATCGCGGTGATGGCGAGGATTATCAGGTGGCGCTGAACGCCGGCTTCAAGCTGGGCGACAGCGGCGTCATCAACATCAGCGGCGAATATGTGAATGCCGGCAAGACCAGTCGCGGCGTCACCCGCGCCGGCTCCCATCTGCTCGCGCAGGAGCAACCCGACATCGGCGTGCCTGCGCTGGCGCAGCGCTACGGCAATCCGAAGATGGAATCCTATCGCATCTTCGCCAACGGTCGTTTCGACCTGAGCGACGACAGCAGCGTCTATTTCTTCGGAAATTATGGCCATAGCTTCCAGGAGGAGAGCTTCAACTACCGCCAGTCGGTCGACACCGCAGGCGTCGATATTGAAGGCAACAGCTTCGGCCATAACGGCATCTTCAACGACTATTTCACCGATTTCGACAACACGCAGCCGGGCATCCAGACCGGAAGCGCGGGCGGCAATGTCTATGCGCCGAACGGTTATGATCCGGCCACGCGCGACTATACGCAGGTCGCGGACTGTTCCGATCCGCTGGTCCAGAACTGGAGCTGCGTCTATTCGGGCGGCTTCACCCCGATATTCTTCGGCAAGATCGACGATATTTCGGGTACCGTCGGCTACAAGGGCACGATGGGCTTCGGCCTGAACTACGACCTGTCGGGCAGCTATGGCCAGTCGACGCTGCGCTATACGATGGACGGCACGATGAACCCGTCGCTGGGCATCACGTCGCCGACCGAATTCTATCTGGGCAAGCTGCAACAGCGAGAAACCCTGTTCAATGCGGACTTCAGCTATCCGTGGGAAGTCGGCTTCGCCAGTCCGATCACCATCGCCTTTGGCGGGCAATATTTCCGGGAATCCTATGAGCTGGGCCTGGGCGACCAGGCATCCTATGCGATCGGACCCTATACCGGTAACCTGGTCTTCCATCAGGACGGTACGCCGGTGTTGAATGCCGACGGCACGCAATTGTCGGTCGCGCTGCCGGTGGGCGCCAACGGCTTCCCCGGCTATGGCCCTGCGATTGCGGGGGAGAGCAGCCGCAACTCCAAGGGCCTTTATATCGACATCGAAGGCGACGTGACCGACCAGCTGTCGTTTGGCATCGCGGGCCGCTACGAGCATCTGTCGGACTTCGGCAATTCCACCACGGGCAAATTCTCGGCCCGCTATGCCGTCTTGCCGGACATTCTCGCGCTGCGCGGCACGGTGGCGACGGGCTTCCGCGCCCCGACGCCGGGTCAGGTCAACACCAGCAGCATCGCGACCACCTTCAACCCCGGCAATCCCAACGCGATCGAATCGATGACCCTGCCGGTGACCAGCCCGGTCGCCGCCTATCTCGGCGCCAAGCCGCTGACGCCGGAAGAATCGGTCAGCTTCTCGGTCGGTACGGTCTTCACCCCGGCGCCCGGCGCGACGCTGACGATCGACTATTACAACATCAAGGTGAAGGACCGCATCGGTACGTCTGGCACGTTCGTGATCGAGGATGCGGATCGGCCGACGCTCCAGTCGCTGGGCCTCGCCAACTATGCCACGGTCAACGAAGTGCAGTTCCTGACCAATGCCTTCGACACGCGGACGCAGGGCATAGACGTGGTGGGCAGCTATCGCTTCATGGTCGGCGATCTTGGATCGCTCAATTCGACCCTGGCCTTCAACTGGAACAAGACCAAGGTCACGGACCGCGATCCCACCGTCGTGTCGGACGTGCGCGTCGCCCAGCTGGAAAGGACGCTGCCCAAGACCCGCGTCATCCTGACCGAGAACTGGACCGCAGGGCCATTGTCGGTGCTGGGGCGCATGAACTGGTATGGCAAATATACGGTGACGGACGACGGCCCGGTGTCGCAGACTTTCGGCAGCGAGTTCGTGTTCGACCTGGAGGTCAGCTACGAGATCAACGAGAATTTCACGTTGAGCGCCGGCGCCAAGAATATCTTCAGCAACTATCCCGAAAAATTCTCCAATACGAAGGGGACGCTGGGTCCGGTCTATGCCTCGACCGGCGGCCGTTTCACGGGCGATATCTATCCTGACGTGTCGCCCTTCGGCTTCAACGGCGGCTTCTGGTACGGGAAGGTCGGCTTCAAATTCTGATCCGACTCCGCCATCATCTTGCAGCCGGTCCCTTGCGGGGCCGGCTGCTTCCTTTCATGAGCGGCCCATGCTGACTCATCGCCTCGCAACCCCTGCCGACGAAGCGGCGCTGTCCGCCGTCATGACTCTGGCCATCGACCGGCTGCAATCTGCTTTCCTGACGCCCGAACAGGTGATGACGAGCCATGCCTTCATGGGCCTCGACAGCCGGCTGATCGCGGACTGCACCTATTTCGTCATCGAGGATGATGGCGAGATGGCGGGGTGCGGCGGCTGGAGCCGGCGCGCGACCGCCTATGGCGGCAATCATAGCGCCGGGCGTGACGACCGGCTGCTCGACCCGGCGAGCGAGCCGGCGCGGGTGCGGGCGATGTATACCCATCCCGACCATGTGCGAAAGGGCGTGGGGACATTGATCCTGTCACTGTGCGAGGCGGCGGCAAAGGCGGAGGGATTCGCCGCGCTCGAACTGTCGGGCACGATGGCGGGGGTGCCGCTTTATCGCAGCTTCGGCTTCGAGGGCGTGCGCCCGTTCGAGGACAGCGGCGTGCCGATGCTGCTGATGCGCAAGGCGATCTGATCAGTTCTGGCGGCTGGTCCACCACAGGCCGCCCAGGCTGATGAGCGCTGCCGCGGACATGTAGAGGCCGACCAGCCCCACGCCCTGCGCGCCGATCAGCCAGGTCGCAACGATCGGGGCCAGCGCGCCGCCCAATATACCGCCCAGATTGAAGGCGAAGGATGCGCCGGTATAGCGCAGCTGGATCGGGAAGAGCGCGGGCAGATAGGCGCCAAGCGGCCCGTAGATGAAGCCCATCACGAACAGTGCAAGGCTGAGCGCCACGAAGATCAGCAGAATCGCGCCGGTGCCGATTAGCGGGCCGAAGACGAGGCCCATCGCCACGGTGCCGACGCAGCCCCAGGCGAGCGCCGTGGTGGGGCTGGTGTGGTCCGACCACCAGCCTGCCAATACGATGCTGAGCGCCATGAACAGGATCGCGCCAAGCTGGATCGCGAGGAAGATTTCCCGGTCGATCCTGAGTGCGGTGGTGCCATAGCCCAAGGCGAAGGCGGTCGCGATATAATAGACGGCAAAGCAGGCGGCACAGGCAAAGGTGCCCGCGATCGCCGCGCCGAGATGTGAGGACAGCAAAGTTGCCAGCGGCACGGCGGGCGGCGGCGTTTCCTTCTGCGCGGCGGCGAACTCCGGCGTTTCGGTGAGTTTCAGGCGGACCCAAAGGCCCAATATCACCAGCACCGCGCTGCCGATGAAGGGTAGGCGCCAGCCCCAGGCGAAGAAGTCCGCGTCGGTCAGGAAAGCGCCGAGCAGCAGGAAAAGCCCGTTGGCGGCGATGAAGCCGACCGGCGCGCCCAGTTGCGGGAACATGCCGAAGCGCGCGCGCCAGCCGGGCGGAGCATTCTCCACCGCCAGCAGCGCAGCGCCGCCCCATTCGCCGCCAAGGCCAAAGCCCTGCCCGAAGCGCAGCAGGCACAGGATCAGCGGCGCCCAGTATCCGATCATCTGATAGGTGGGCAGGAAGCCGATCAGCAGCGTGCAGCCGCCCATCAGCATCAGCGAGGCGACCAGCGTCGCCTTGCGCCCGATGCGGTCGCCATAATGGCCGAACACCGCCGCGCCGACCGGCCGGGCGAAAAAGGCAAGGGCGAGGCTGCCATATGAAGCCATCAACTGCGCCGTGGGCGAGGAAGCGGGGAAGAAGAGCGAAGGGAAGATCAGGCTGGCGGCTGTGGCGTAGATGTAGAAGTCGTAAAATTCCACGGCCGTGCCGATCAGGCTGGCGGCGAGCACGCGCTTGTGCCGCCACATTTCGCCCATGCCGTTATAGTTCGCCACCGTCTGTCCCCCTCAATCCGTCATGTCAGCGAAAGCAGGCATCTCCCTTCCATCTGTTTGCTCGCCAAGAAGTGAGATCCCACCCTTCGCTGGGATGACAGTCAATTAGTTCCGTCGTTTCTGGTTCAGCAGTTCATAGGCCATGACGGCCGTTGCTACTGCCGCATTCAGGCTGTCGGCCTTGCCCAGCATCGGCATCTTCACCAACTGGTCGCATTCGGCCTCATAGGCTTCGGGCAGGCCCTGCGCTTCATTGCCAACCAGCAGGAAGCCGGGGCTTTGATAGCGCGGCTCCTGATAATCCTGGGTGGCCTTGAGGCTGGTGCCGATCAGTTCGCCCGGTCCCTGCCGCAACCAATGCATGAATTCGCCCCAGCGCGCCTGGGTGATGGACTGGGTGAAGAGCGCCCCCATGCTGGCGCGGACCGATTCGACCGAGAATGGATCGACGCAATCGTCGATCAGGATGAGGCCGCCCGCGCCGACCGCGTCGCCCGTGCGCAATATGGTGCCGAGATTGCCGGGATCGCGCAGCGACTGTGCGACGATCCAGATATCGGCCTTGTCGCGGTCCAGCTTCTCCAGCGGGGTCAGCCGGTCGCGATAGACGCCGACCACGGCCTGCGCATTATCCTTGCCGCTGATCTTGGACAGGATGTCGGGCGTGGTTTCGATCACATCGCCGCCCGCCGCCTCGATCGCGTCGATCAGGTCCAGCGCCAGCGGGTGGGTGGAGCCGGCGTGAAACAGCATCTCGGGCAGCACGCCTTCCTCGCGCGCTTCGGTCAGGATCCGCAGCCCTTCGGCCAGGAACCGCCCCTCGACCTTGCGATATTTCTTTTCGCGCAAGGAGCGGACGCGCTTCACCAGCGGGTTGGAAAATCCGGTGATTTCGCGTGCCACGTTCGATGCTGGTCCCAAAAGAGCGAAGGAAGCGGCCTCTCTACCGGGTGAAAGACGAAAAGGACAGGGGGCAGGCCATGATGATCGTTGCGCGATGGATTTGCGCGATAAATTTTGCGAAGGAGCAGTCATGGACGCCCAACCACCCCCGCCGCCGCTCAACGTGTCTCCCAGGATAGAGGACGGCTTCTTCCTCGGCGTCGTGCTGATCGTTTCGATCGCCTTCGCTTTCGTCGTCGAGCCGTTCTTCGCCGCGATATTGTGGGGCGTGATCGCCGCCATCGTCTTCGCGCCGATCAACCGGCAGATATTGGCGGCCATGCCCAGACATCGCAACGGCGCGGCGCTCGTCACCCTGTTCCTGATCCTGGCGATCGTGATCGTTCCTGCCTTCGTACTGAGCGCGGCGTTGTTGCAGGAAGCGGCCTATTTCTACGGCAAGATCCAGTCGGGCGAGATCAATTTCGCGCGACTTTTCGCGCAGGTGGTGGACAGCCTGCCGGACTGGGCGATGCCCTATCTGCGACGGCTGGGCCTCAGCAATTTCTACGCGGCGCAGGACATGGTGACGAAGGGCATCACCAGCAGTTTCCGTACGCTGGCGGCGCAGGCATTCCAGATCGGACAGAGTGCGTTCAGTTTCCTGGTGGCGCTGGGTGTGATGCTCTACCTCACCTATTTCCTGCTGCGCGACGGAGAAGCGCTGTCGGAACGGATCGCCGCTGCCGCGCCGCTGCGGGCGGGTCAGCGCAAGGCCTTGTTCGAGCAGTTCGTCATCGTCATCCGCGCCACGATCAAGGGTAGCATCGTCGTGGCCATCGTGCAGGGGCTGATCGGCGGCATCGTCTTCTGGGCGCTGGGGATACAGGGCGCGCTGCTCTGGGGCGTGCTGATGGGGGCGTTCTCGCTGTTGCCGGCTGTGGGAACCGCGATCGTCTGGGTGCCGGTCGCCATCTATCTGTTCGCGACCGGAGCGATCTGGCAGGGTGTCGTGCTGGTGGTGTGCGGGGCGCTGGTGATCGGATCGGTCGACAATGTGCTGCGCCCGATCCTGGTCGGTCGCGACACGCGCATTCCCGACTATGTGGTGCTGATCTCCACGCTGGGCGGGATCGAGCTCTTCGGCTTCAGCGGCATCATCATCGGCCCGGTGATCGCGGCGCTGTTCATCGCGACCTGGAACATCTTCACCCGGATGCGCGGCGTCGGCGAGGTGGTCGAGGCCTGATATGGCCGATGCCCCCGCGACAGGCTTTGTCGCGGGGCGCCTCGTAGGTGGGGTCAGTCGCCCAGCCTGTCGGTCTTCGGCACGATCTTTTCCACGATCACCGGTGCGACCGGAGCGGGGTCCACCGCGCCCTTGACCAGCGCGTCGAGACTGGAGCCGTCGAGGCCCAGTTCCTTCATAAGGCCATCGATCACCGGCGCCTGCGCCCGGTAGCGCAGCGCTGCGGAAACGGCGGCGTTGGCAAGATTCTGGTCGCCGCCCCCGCCAATGGATGCGCCATCGCTTCCACCATTCTGGCCGGTGATGCCGTCGACCTGAACGATCCTGATGGAATCGATCGCCTCCATCGGCCTTGCGGCTTCGCGGACCAGTTCGGGCAGCACCTTGAGCAGCGCCAGCTTGGTCTGGAGCGAGATCTGGTCGGACGAGAGCAGGTTCGATGCCTCGTTCACGGCGCGCTGGCCGGCGGCTTCCACCTCGAAGCGGACGCGGTCGGCCTCTGCACGCAGTTTGGCGGCTTCCGCCTCGCCTTCGGCAGCGACGCGCAGCGCCTCGGCGCGGTCGGCGGCGGCCTGCTTCTCGGCCTCGGCCTCGACCCGGACCTGGATGGCGGCACGCTCGGCCTCGCGCGCGGCGTCGATCAGTTCGATCCGCTTGGCGCGTTCGGCGACTTCGGTCGCGCGGGAGGTCTGGACCTGTTCCTCGGCGGCGACCGCCTTGGCGCGGGCTGCATCTGCTTCCGCCTTGGCCTGGCTTTCCTGCCGGCTCTTGTTCTGGACCGCGATCTGCTGTTCCTGCCGGGCGAGTTCGAGTGCCTGTTCCTGTTCGATCCGAGCCTGCTGCACGGCGCGGTCAGCCTCGATCTGCTGGCTGTCGACCAACTTCTTCGCCTCGATCCGGGCTTGGTCCGCTTCCTGCTGGCGCAGCGACTGTTCGCGGGCGACTTCCGCGATCTGGGCAGCGCGACGCATCTCGACCTCACGCTCCTGCTCCAGCCTCGCAAATTCGGTGTCGCGGGAGATCAGCAGCGACTGGCGTTCGGCCTCCAGATTCTTGGTCTCGATCTGGACGCGGGTTTCCTGCTCGATGTCGTTGCGGCTCTTCTTGCGCAATTCGATCTGCTCGGTCAGCTTGGTCAGACCCTCGGCGTCGAAGGCGTTGTTGGCGTTGAAATGCTCGATCGAGGTCTGGTCCAGACCGGTCAGCGAGACGCTTTCCAGTTCAAGGCCATTCATGGCGAGGTCGACCGAGGAAACCTGCTGCACCTTCTGCACGAAGTCGCCGCGCTGTTCGTGCAACTGGTTCATGGTCATGCCCGCCGCGACCGAGCGCAACGCGTCGACGAACTTGCCCTCGACCAGTTCCTTGAGCGCCTCCGGGTTCATGGTGCGCATGCCCAGCGTCTGGGCGGCGGTGGCGATGGACTGGGCGTCGGGGCGGACGCGGACATAGAATTCCGCTTTCACGTCGATGCGCAGGCGATCGAGCGTGATGAGGGCGTCGGCATTCTTGCGCTCGACCGCGAGGCGGACGGTGTTCATGTTGACCGGCATCGTCTCGTGGAAGATCGGCAGCACCAGCGCGCCGCCGTTCATGACGACCTTTTCCCCGCCGAAGCCGGTGCGGACGAAGCCGATTTCCTTCGACGCCCGTTTGTAGAGGCGGGCGATCACGATCCCGAGCACGATCAGGACCAGTAGGCCGCTGCCTGCGATCATCGCATAGGGAAGGATGGAAAAGCTTTGCTGGACGGCAGGCAGGTTCATGTCTGTCTCCTGGACTTTGGGGCTTAAATTCTGGGCAGATAATGGTCGCCATGGGAGATGGCGCGGAACAGATGCTCGTCGCGGCGGACGAGCAGGATGATCTCGCCTTCCTCCAGCACCTGGCCCGGATTATCGGGTTCGACCATGACATAATGGGTCTGGCCATGATGATCCTCGACCCGGGCGCGGGCGGGGGAGCCGCTGGCGGCACGGCCGGTGACGATGCGCGCATGGCTGCCGACCAGATGGTCGAGCGGGATGGCGGTGGTGTGATCCTGCGGCAGGAGCGGCGCGACGATGCGCGCGGCGACGCCGGTGGCGGGCAGGGCCGCGACGCCGGCGGCCGGCACCGCGATCCAGGGCGAGAGCATCGCGCCCAGCAGGTCGTGCGCGGCCTGCTGGCCGAGCAGCCCGATGATCGCGAAGAGGGTGAGGAACAGGGCGACCAGAGCCAGCAAGGGCAGGCGACCGAAGCCCAGCCAGCCGAGCAGGTCGGCGTCGCTGTCGAGATCGAGGTCGGCGTCGCCGGCAAAGCCCAGCGCCTGGACGCCACCGATCAGCAGCATCAGCAGCAGTGCCGATACGAAGACGATATTTTCCGGTGCTAAAAGAAAGGCAGCCACTCCTAACCCCCTGATTCGGGGACGATGCTAGACGACGAAAGGAGGCTGCAACAGGATAAAGCGACGTTGCCGGTTCGTTTACTGCATTACCAGATCGCGGCTGATATAGACTTGCGCGACACGGCCATTTTTCATCGAGCAGGTGAAGCGACGCGACGTGCCGTCGTTGGCGCTATAGCTGCTGCGGCTTTCGACATAGCCGTTGATATTATAGCCGTCCGCCGTGGCGATGGGCGTTTCCATACGGCGAACCTCGGCATAGCCGCCATTCTCGCCCTGCGCTTCGTCGCGGGCGGCGACCGCGCAGGCGTCGGTCATGGCGTCGTCGCGACCATTGGCATCGGCGATGTCGGAGAAATCGGCATCGTCGCGCACAGGGTCGCGGGCGGGCGCGTCACTGCGGACGTCGGAGCCATAATCGGTACCGGCTCTGGGCGGCGGGGCGTCATATTCGCCGCCGGTGCGGGGATCGCGGATCTTCTTGCTCTTCGACATGGAGTTGGCGACGATCGCGACCGCGCCGACGATAGCCGCCACGCCGATCGCGTCGCCCAGGCCAAAGCCGTCGCCGCGATGACGGTGATGCCGGTCCCAGCCACCGCGATCCCAGCCGCCGCCATAACCATAGCGGGGCCGTGCCTCGGCTGCGCTGACGCTGCCGAGCAGCAGTCCCGCGCTCACCAGCGCTCCGGTCATCCAGCGTGCCTTGGTCCCGATCATGTCCGTTCCTCCTGCGACAGAATGAGCCATAGCCGCGTCCGGCTGTCCAGCGGCTGAACGGTCATGCTGGTTCAGGGACGCGGCTGACACTGATCGACTGGGCGTTCATCTGGGCACCGCCGAATATGGTCATGAAAGCGATGTCGGTGGCGTCGCGGCCGACGGCGATGCGCGCCATCGTCTCGACCGGCGCCAAGCGCGTGGCGTCCACGATATGCCAGGCGCCGTCGAGCCATACTTCCACGACGGCGTGGAAATCGGGTGGGTCGAGGTCGAGCGCATAGACCGACACCAGCCGTGCGGGAATGTCGCGCGAGCGGATCAGCGCAGCGGTGAGGTGGGCGAAGTCACGGCAGACGCCCTGCTGCGCGACGAAGGTGTCGGCGGCGGTGGTGGCTATGCCGGAACTGCCCGGCACATAGGCGATATTCTCATGCACCCAGGCTTCGAGCGCCTGGACCAGCGCGCCGCCCTCCAGATTGGGGAAATGGCCGCTGACGAAGCTGCCAAAGCGGTCCGCCTCGCAATAGCGGCTGGGCCAGATGAAGGGGAGGACGTCCTCCGGCAGGCTGGGGAGAGGGCTTTTGCGGAGGGTGGCGAGGTCGACAGTGGGGCGCTCCACCTCGATCGTGGCGCGGTAGGTGCTGACCATGCGACCGGTGCCGGTTCGGGTCCAGGTGCGCCGGCCGACGCCGCTGCCGCCGACCTTGTTGGTAAGCGGACCGGCATTGTCGATGATGTGGGTCTGCTCGATCACCCGCTGGTCAGGCTGGGCGGCCGCCTCCACCGCGAGCAGGACGTCGCTGGGTTCGGCAAATTCATAGTCGAGGATCGCTTCGATCGCGAGGCGCATGGGGCAAAGTCCGGTTGGAGCGTGGGACGAGTCGTCCCGTTGGATCAACATCGTGGGCGAGCAGGCTGGAGGCAAGCGGCTTTGGCGGAGTTGGGGTCAGGGGCGCCGGGATTTGGCGAGATCAAGTTCGGCTCTAAAGTGAGATGACGTTAGTTTAATCCGTTCGAGCCCTCCGACTGCCTGCCAAGGTCCGATGCAGGCACGTGGCTGCTTCGGAAGCTCAGGACAGGCAAGGACGAGAAGCGGATAGCACTCCGTAGGCGTTTCTCGACTGCGCTCGAAACGAAGGAGGTAGCTGGGTCTGTCCTGGATCATCCTGCTTAACTTCGCATATTTCCCGCAAATCCTGTTCTTTTATTGCTCCGGCCTGATCCTATCGGAAAGCCGGACCGGCCATGGCCGCGACGGTAAAAGGCCCGCCGCGCAACGTGGCGCGACGGGCCTTTTCAGTGCGTGATGCGCAAGGCGGGCGAACTGCCTGGGCCATTCCCCGACTGATCCGGCCGGGGCGCCTGTCCAGGCTTATTCGCCATCATCCTCCGCATCGGGTCCGGTCATCATCTTGTCCGCAACTTCCTCGGTCTTGCCGCGGATCGCCTTTTCCAAACGCTCCGCCATCTCGGGATGTTCCTTGAGATAGGTCTTGGCATTTTCGCGACCCTGGCCGATGCGAACCGAGTCATAGGAGAACCAGGCGCCCGATTTCTCGACGATCCCCGCCTTGACGCCGAGGTCGAGCATTTCGCCGATCTTGGAGATGCCTTCGCCATACATGATGTCGAATTCGACCTGCTTGAAGGGCGGGGCGACCTTGTTCTTGACCACCTTCACGCGGGTCGCGTTGCCGACGATATCGTCGCGATCCTTGATCTGGCCGGTGCGGCGGATGTCGAGGCGGACCGAGGCGTAGAATTTGAGCGCATTGCCGCCGGTCGTGGTTTCCGGGTTGCCGTACATCACGCCGATCTTCATGCGCACCTGGTTGATGAAGATCACCATGCATTTCGAGCGCGAGATCGAGCCGGTCAGCTTGCGCAGCGCCTGGGACATGAGGCGCGCCTGGAGGCCGACATGGCTGTCGCCCATCTCGCCCTCGATTTCCGCGCGTGGCACCAGGGCGGCGACGGAGTCGATGACGAGAATGTCGATGGCGTTGGAGCGGACCAGCGTGTCGACGATCTCGAGCGCCTGTTCGCCGGTGTCAGGCTGCGACACGATCAGTTCGTCGATATCGACGCCCAGCTTCTTGGCATAGGCCGGGTCGAGCGCATGTTCGGCGTCGACGAAGGCAGCGGTGCCGCCTGCCTTCTGCGCTTCGGCGATGGCGTGCAGCGTCAGCGTGGTCTTGCCCGAGCTTTCCGGGCCGTAGATTTCGATGATGCGGCCCTTGGGCAGGCCGCCGATGCCGAGCGCGATGTCGAGGCCGAGCGAGCCGGTCGAGATGGATTCGATCTCGATCTTCTCGCGGCTGCCCAGCTTCATGGCCGAGCCTTTGCCGAAGGCGCGATCGATCTGGGCGAGCGCCGCCTCCAATGCTTTCTGTCTGTCCATTGTCCCCGTCTTCTTGGAATCGATGAGTTGGAGCATTGCGGTCATCGGCCTATCCCCTGTCAAGCGGATCGCGTCGAGTCTCTCGGCGCCTGGCGATGATGTATCCCGTTTGTTCCAGTAGAACAAGAGGGGAACGGAAATTTCCTATCCGTTCCGGATTCCGGTTCGTGGCGGCACCCTAGCAGGCGGGGCGGAAGGCGGCATCCCTTCTTTGCAGAGGATGAGGATCGGGTGACGACGGCGTCCGGCAACGGGAAGGCGGAGGAAACGGCGCCGACCGAATGCCGCGAAAACAGGAGGTTGATGCCCGATGGCCATAATCGCGCCATCCCACCGTCGCGCAATTCGCCGATGCCTTCAGGGCGAATGAGGGGCGCGCCAGCTGTCCAGCGCGCCATTCAGTCGCTGCATGTCCGCCCGCGACAGCGTTTCGCCTCTCGCAATCTTGTCTCGAGCAGCAATCAGCAACCGTTCAAGCCTTTCGACAAGCGCCGTTTCAGGAGCGCGTGCGCCTTGCTCATCATGATTCACAAAAACCGCCCTCGCCTTCCCATTCGCGCAAAGCAATGTCGAGACGTCTTTCCCGCTCCCGTTCAGAAGCTATCGCTTCTCGCTTCATTTCGCGTGCGAGGCCCAATGCGCGAGACTGCCTCTCGACGGATAGATGCCGGGCATATGACGACATGTTGTAGGAATGGGACATCATGACCTCCTCCCAAGCGGGAGCACGAAGGTCTCTCTGCCGCGACGTGCCTGAAAAGAGTCGTGCCGCGATAGCATCGAATAGCACATTCAATCGCGGAAAGATAATGTGGCGAGGTGGTCGATCCGAACGCCCCCCGGTCGGCGGGCAATGCAAAACGGCTCGACACCTTTCGATGCCGAGCCAGGTGAAAGCTGTCTGGCTTAAAGCCTTGGCCTTCGGGTCGCCTGGTCGGGTTACGCCTTTCGTAGAATATAGCCATTACCATTTAGGGGTAGTTTCCCAACCGTCGGCTTATGAACGGCAAGGGCGTGATACCTGGCGCGGGCGCGACTGCCCTGACCCATCCATGACAGGGCGCTAATAAACCGGCGACCGGAGCGACGATATTCGCCAGCCCCCTGGAGCTTGCGGAATAGCCCTTGCTGGTCGCGTCCAGAGGTGAACCTCGATTCCCGTGGGGTGTGTCGAAGCGCGGCGCTTCAAGGCCGGGAGGACCAGGAGATGGCTTTGCCCCGCTAAGCGCGGACGCAATAAGCGTTACGCGCCCAGCACCTTGCCCAGCGCGCGTTCTACGGCGCCGATGGTGAAGGGCTTGGCGAGGGTCGGGCGATCGGCATATCCCGTGGGCAGGTCGTCGGCCATGCCGCCGGTGGCGAAGATGAAGGGGATGTCGGCCTGCGCCAGCAGGTCGGCGACGGGCCAGCTTTTCTCGCCCTGAAGATTGCAGTCCAGAAGCGCGGCGTCGAAGCCGCCTTCGCGCGCATGGGCGCAGGCTTCGTCGACGGTCGCCGCCACGGCATGGAGACGGTAACCCAGTGCGTCGAGATAATCTTCCAGCATCATGCCGATCATCGCTTCGTCTTCCACGACGAGGATGGATTTTGCGTCCGACATCTATGCCAAGCCCCCCTTTGTTCCAACTTTGGCTATCGCAAAGCCCACTTCTTGCCCAGCATAATCGCTTGAGCGGGAAAGAAGTTCATTCCGCCGCCGGATGTTTGGCCAATGCGTCGCGTGCCGCTTCCGCCAGCTGGCTGACGGAGAAGGGCTTGGGCAGGAAGGCGACATTGGCGATGTCGATCGACTTGCGCAGCTGCTCCTCGGCATAGCCCGACATGAAGAGGACGGGCAGCTGAGGATGGATGATCCGCGCCTGAGTCACCATGGCGGGGCCATCCATATTGGGCATGACCACGTCGGAAATGAGCAGGTCGATGCCATCGTTCGCGGCCAGCACCTCCAGCCCCTGTTCGCCGTCATTGGCGGTCAGCACCTTGTAGCCCTGCCGCGTAAGCGCACGTTCCGCGACGGCACGGACCATATCCTCATCCTCGACCAGCAAGATGGTGCCGGTGCCCCAGGTTTCGGTGCGGCGCACGGGGATGGGGACGTGGGTGGCATGATCGGCATCGGCCCCGGCATAGACGGGGAGATAGATGACGAAGCTGGCGCCCCGGCCCAGTTCGGATTCGGCGAAGATATAGCCGCCCGACTGCTTGACGATGCCATAGACGGTCGAGAGGCCAAGGCCGGTGCCCTTGCCCAGTTCCTTGGTGGTGAAGAAAGGCTCGAAAATCTTCGACAGGATATCGGGAGGGATGCCGAGGCCGGTATCGGACACGCGCAGCGCGGTATAGTCGCCGACGGGCAATATCTGCTGCCGCATCTCGCGGATCTTTGCCGCCGGGACGCCATAGGTCTGTATGTTGACCGTGCCGCCTTCGGGCATGGCATCGCGGGCGTTGACCGCCAGATTGACGATCACCTGCTCCAGCTGGCCGGGGTCCGCGCGCACGGCGCCCAGATTGCGGCCATGGCTGACGTCGAGGCGGACATTTTCGCCCAGCAGGCGCTTGAGCAGGTTCGACACATCGGAGACGATGTCGGGCAGCTGGAGGATCTGCGGGCGCAGCGTCTGCTGGCGCGAGAAAGCGAGCAGCTGGCGGGTGAGGCCGGCGGCGCGGTTGCTGTTCGACTTGACCTGCTGGATATCATCATAGTCGCTGTCGCCCGGCGTATGGCGCATCAGCATCAGGTCGCAATGGCCGATGATGGCGGTCAGGATATTGTTGAAGTCATGCGCGACGCCGCCGGCAAGCTGGCCGATCGCCTGCATCTTGGTCGCCTGCGCGACCTGGCGCTTGAGCTTGGATTCCTCGCTATTGTCCTTGAGCGACAGCAATACGGCCGCCTCGCCAAGGCCGCGCACGCCCGCCAGACTGAGCGCGATCGGCTCGTCGGGCTGTTCGCGCAGGCGGACGGCGATGTCGCCCGACATTTGCGGGCCGACGGCGAAACGGCGCACCGCGTCGGCGACCGCGGCCTGATCCTCGCGCACGACGAGATCGCCGGGATAGCTGGGCTTGGTGCCCGACTTGAGGCCGGAGGCGCGGGCGAAGGCCTTGTTGACGAAGAGGATGCGCCCGTCGCGGTCGGCCATGGCAAGGCCGAAGGGCAGCAGCGACAGCAGCGTCTCGATATAGGAGAGGGCCGACGTGCCGCCGCCGCCCGCCGGCTCGTCGATCAGAAGGAGGAGCATCGGGCCATCCTGCGCCACGCCCTGCCCGTTGCCAGGCTGGCTGGCGCGACGCAGCGGCACCTGGAGCAGGCGCAGCGGCAGACCACCCGCTTCCTCGCGCGCCAGGAATAGCCGCGCCTTGTCGTCGACGCGCATATGGGCGGCGAAGTCGCGGCCCGTGATATTGGCGTCGATGCGCCCGGCGGCGCGCAGCATGAAGGCGCCATTGGCGGCGCGGATACGTCCTTCGCCGCCAATCATCACCGCCATGATGCCCGCTTCCCCCAATTGCCGCCCGGCTTCCCCGGTAAGGAAGCGGTGGACGTCGTCCAGCGCGCTCGGCTGGCGGACGGGGGTGAAGCGCCAGAGCAGATAGTCTTCGGTGCGGCCGGTGCGGACGATGTCTACGTCCAGCCGCATCGCGCCCAGTGTCATCCCCTCCATCTTCGCGTCGCCGTCGCGCCAGGCGGCGCGGGCGGTGTGGGACAGGGTTTCGGTCAGGGTGGCGTCGCCGGTAATGCCCGGCGGGGTCGGATAGCCGGGAAACCATTCGCCGAACAGGTCGCTGGCGCAGACCATCCGCCCGGCGCGGTCGGTGACGGCGATGGCGATGCTGGAGGCGTCGGCGGCGGCGCGGGCGACGGTCCAGTCGGGCGTGGCTTCGCCGGCGGCGGCCTGCGTGGGGTAGAGGCGGTGGAACCAGCTCATCAGCGCGGCGATGACGAGGACGCTGGCGGCAAAGCCCGCAGCCAGCGGCGCGCTGCCCGCCGCATAGAAGACGAGGGCGGCCGACAGCAAGGCCGCGCCGATCAACAGCGGCAGCGCGAAGGGCGAGGCCGGTTTGGCCAGCCACGCCTCATCATCCTTTTTCAGCCGTGCGGCCATCAGCGGCCAACCCCCTGCATCACATCGAAATCCCAGCAGCCCGTCAGATGCGGGCGGCTTCCTCCAATGCGCTGCTTTTATGGACCTTGCCAATCCTCAATTTGCGCGCCTGCCATTTGCGGCCCATGCGGTGGCGCCAGAACCAGTCGGCGAGGAAATAGCCGATGACCGCGCTGGCGAGCGAGATGAGGAACAGGCCGAGCAGCATGGCAGGGGCCGCTTCGGAAAAGAGCCAGCTGCACCATTGGCCGATCGAGGCGTTGCCGTCGACCAGCGCCATGAAGCCGGTGGCGTCGGCGCTGCGACCCAATATCCAGTTGCCGAGCCACACCGACGCCATGAGGATGAGCGGCGTGGTGGCCGGGTTGGACAGGAAGGTCATCGCGGCGGCTACCGGGATGTTCGCGCGGAAGGGCAGCGCGAAGAGCGCAGCGCCTGCGATCTGGACGCCGGGGATCAGCAGGAAGATGCCCACGAACAGGCCGAGCGCCACTCCGCGCGGCACCGAGCGACGGGTAAATCGCCAGAGCGAGGGTTCGAGCACGCGATGGGCGACAGGGGCAAGAACCTTGCTCTGTTCCAGCGACTCGCGGGTGGGAGCGTTGGCGTGCCACCAGCGGGTGAGGCGGTTGCTCATCAACCCTTGTCCCGCATGATGCGCTGTTGATCGCGCTTCCAGTCGCGTTCCTTGATGCTGTCGCGCTTGTCGTGATTCTGCTTGCCCTTGGCCAGTGCCAGTTCGACCTTGGCCCGGCCCTGACTGTTGAAATAGATCATCAACGGCACCAGCGTCATGCCCTTGCGCTCGACCGCGCCGTGCATCTTCATGATCTCGCGCTCATGCAGCAGCAGCTTGCGCGGGCGCTTGGGTGTGTGATTTTCGCGATTGCCATGGCTATATTCGGGGATGTTGCTGTTCACCAGCCACACCTGACTGCCCTTCACCTCGGCATAGCTTTCGGCGATATTGCCTTCGCCGCCGCGCAGCGCCTTCACTTCGGTTCCTTGCAGGGCGATGCCTGCCTCGAACACGTCCTCGATGAAATAATCGAACCTCGCGCGCCGGTTTTCGGCGACGATCTTCTTCTTGTCGAAGGTTGCGGGACGGGGGCGGGCCATGGTCTTTTATAATCTTCCGTTCGTGTCGGGCGCGGGCAGCGCATATACGCGCCGCGCCCATCTCCTATTCCGCGGCTCTGCCCGGAACGAACGGGATATGGTGTCGGCTGCGCCTCAAACCAATCCCGCAATCTCCAGCGCGCGGTCCACGGCGGCACGGCTCGATTCCGACGGCCAGGTGATCGGCAGCCGGACGTCGCCGGGCATGTCCGGGCGGACGCGCGTGAGCGCATATTTGACGGGGCCGGGTGAAGAATCGCTGAACAGGGCATCATGCAAGGGGTAGAGACGATCCTGAAGCGCAAGGGCGCTATCCCAGTCATGCGCTGTCATCGCGGCCTGGAAATCGGCGCACAGGCGCGGCGCGACATTGGCGGTGACGCTGATGCACCCCTTGCCGCCCATCGCATTGAATCCCAGCGCCGTTTCGTCATTGCCCGACAGCTGGCAGAAGTCGGCGCGACAGGCGAGGCGCTGCGCGGTGACACGCCCCAGATTTCCGGTGGCGTCCTTGATGCCGACCACGGTCTGATATTCCTCCGACAGGCGATGGATCACCGGGACGCCGATATCGGTGATGGTGCGGGTCGGAACGTTGTAAAGGACGATCGGCAGGTCGCAGCGCTCCGCCAGATAGGCGAAGTGGCGATAGACACCCTCCTGATTCGGCTTGTTGTAATAGGGTGCGACCACCAGAGCGGCATCGGCGCCGGCGGCCTGCGCGGCATACATATGCTCCAGCGCGATTCGCGTGTCGTTGGACCCGCAGCCGGCGATCACCGGCACCCGGCCCGCCGCCTGATCGACGCAGATGGCGATGACGCGATTATGTTCCTCCACCGTCATGGTGGCGCTTTCGCCGGTCGTGCCACAGGGCACGAGCGCGCTCGATCCTTCCTCAATCTGCCAGTCGACGAAGGCGCGGAAGGCGGGTTCGTCGATCGTGCCGTCGCGAAACGGGGTGATCAGAGCCGGAATCGAGCCCGAAAACATGATAAAACTCCTTCAAATCTCCGGGCGGCCGGGGCATGATCGGTGAAACGGCGCGCTATAGCGCGTCATTCAGGGCCTGATAAGGATGCAAATGCGATTATGTCCAGCATGCGCGCCTCCACCCATGTCGAAAGTTACCTGATCCGCATGCCGATTATTGCCTTGTTGCTCATGACCGCCGGCGCGGGCGCGCAGACCGAAGGCCTCGCCCCCGCTGTGTCCGCCCCTGCGTCTGCCTCCGGCGCGACGGTCCAGCCGATCCCGCCCGAATATGGCCAGCAGCCAGCCAGCCAGTGGAATCAGGTTCAGGCGCGAATCGGCCAGCCCAGCGACGCGAGCATCGCCGGCACGATCAGCCAGTGGCGCGCGCTACAGCAGAGCGACGGCCTGGGTGCGTCGACCTACGCCAGCTTCATTCTGATCAATCCGGGCTGGCCCGGCGAGGACCGGATGCGCCGGCTGGCCGAGACGGGGATCAATCCCGACAGCTATGACCCCGCCCAAGTGACGGCCTTCTTCGCACGCTTCCCTGCGCGCACGGCAACGGGCCATGCGCGCAACGCCGTGGCGCTGATGCAACTGGGCCGCATGAACGAGGCGCGGATTGCCGCACGCAACGCCTGGATCGGCGGATCGCTCAGCCCGGCGGACGAGGCGCGGTTGCTCTCGCTCTTCGGCTCCAGTCTGACGCCCGCCGACCATGACCAGCGCGCCGACTCGCTGCTGTGGGGCAATGACGTGAATGGCGCGATGCGGATGATCGCCTATGTCAGCCCGGCGCGGCGCGCGGCCTTTCAGGCGCGCATCGCGCTCCGTCGCAAGACGCCCGACGCGTCCGTGCTGGCGCAGGCGGCCGAGGCGACCGGCGCGGCCGACGCGGGCTTCATCGCCGACAAGGCGATCTGGATGCGCGATACCGGCAACTGGGTGGGCGCGCGCCAGTATCTGGCGAACCGCAGCGGGCTGACCTACCGGCCCAGCAATGCCGAGAAATATTATGAGGTGCTGCTGAACCAGGCGCGGGCCGCCGCGAACGACAGCCAGTGGACCTTCGCCTATGGCATCGCCAGCAAGATCGATGACGCGATCGCGCCCGGCGTGCAGGTGAGCGACCAGCCGATCGGCGTGCGCGACGATTATACCAGCCTCGCGTGGCTGGCGGGCACGACCGCTTATTACAATCTCAACCGGCCGGGCGACGCGGTGACGATGTTCCGCCGCTATGCCGATGCCGCCAAATCGCCCCAGACCCGGTCGAAGGGCTATTATTGGGCGGGTCGCGCGGCGTTGCAGGCGGGCGATGCCGCCACCGCCAACAGCTATTTCAATCAGGCCGGCGTCTACCCGGACCAGTTTTACGGCCAGTTGGCGCTCGAACGGCTGGGCCGTCCCATCCCCGCGCCCGCCCAGGTCGAACGGCCCGTGCCGATCTCCGCCGCTGAGCGGGCGGCGTTCGACAGCCGCTCTGTCGTGCGCGCGGTCAAGGCGCTGGGCCAGATGGGCTATTGGGAGGATCAGAGCAAGTTCGCCCGCGCCATCGCCAACAATGCCGACAGCGACACCGACCATTTCCTCGCTGCCGAACTGGCGCAGCAGATCAACCGCCCGGACATGAGCGTGATGGTCGGCCGTCGCGCCGTGTCGAGCGGCCTGACCGGCTATGGCGAAACCGCCTTCCCGCAGGTGCCCGTGCCGCCGACCGCGCAATATAACTGGACCATGGTCCATGCGATCGCGCGGCAGGAAAGCCAGTTCGACAAGCAGATCGTCAGCCATGCCGGTGCGCGCGGCCTGATGCAGCTGATGCCCGGCACCGCGCGGGAGCAGGCGGGCAAGCTCGGCCTTGGCTACAACCCCGCCTCGCTCAACGATCCCAGCTACAATATCATGCTGGGATCGGGCTATTTCCAGCGGATGCTGGACTATTATGGCGGCAGCTATCCGCTTGCCGTCGCGGCCTATAATGCCGGCCCGGGCAATGTGAACAAGTGGATCGCCGCCAATGGCGACCCGCGCATGGCCGGGTCCGACATGCTGCGCTGGATCGAGCAGATCCCGATCTTCGAGACGCGCAACTATGTGCAGCGCGTGCTGGAAAATGCGGTCGTCTATGAAGCGATGAACCCGGAGCGGGCGAAGTTTAAAGGGACGAGCGCCGTGCTCAGCCGCTATCTTGGAAAGCAGACGCCGGGCTGATTTTTTAGTTCACGCGGAGGCGCGGAGACGCGGAGGGAATTAATTGAAAGGTCGGCGCATCGGACTTTTTTGCGCATGGAGTTTTGAGGCCGCTGCGCGACCAGTATCGGTCGAAGGCTTCCAAAAATCTCCGCGCCTCCGCGCCTCCGCGTGAACCAAATTGCCTACGCATCCTGCCGCGGATAAGGCAATGGCATGACCGCTCCCTATCCCAACTATATCACGCCCGAAGGCTTTGCGAAGCTGCGCGCCGACTATGACCATCTGCTGGGCGTCGAGCGGCCGGCGATCGTCGAGGTGGTGAGCTGGGCGGCGGGCAATGGCGACCGCAGCGAGAATGGCGACTATCTCTACGGCCGCAAGCGGATGCGCGAGATCGATGGCCAGTTGAAGCGCCTGTCGAAGAAGATGAAGGACGCCAAGGTCGTCGATCCCCGGCAGCAACCCGACAAGGGCCGGGTCTATTTCGGCGCGACCGTCACCATCGCCGATGAGGATGATTTGTCTCGCACCGTGACGATCGTCGGCAATGACGAGACGGATGTCGACGCCGGGCGGATCGGCTGGGGATCGCCGATCGCGCGCGCACTGCGCGGTGCGGCGGTGGGTGACCTGCGCCGCGTCAGGCTGCCGGCCGGCGAGAAGGAATATGAGGTGATGACGATCACCTATCCGGCCTGAGCGGTCGATAGCAGCCAGCTACGAAAGTCCGCCATGGCCGGGCTGTCGGGGCGGGACATCAGCCGGGTCAGCCAATAGCCGCCCAGGTCGATCGAGGCGGCAAAGGGCTGGACCAGCCGGCCCGCGTGCAATTCATTTTCGAACAAGGCGGGCGGGGCCAGGGCGACGCCGAGGCCGCGCGACGCCGTCTGCACCATCAGGATCGAGCTGTCGAACACCGGCCCGCGCAGCGGTGGACAGGGCGCCCCCGCCGCTGCGAACCAGCGCAACCATTCGTCGGCGCGATAGGATCGCAGCAGCGTTTCGCGGGAAAGCGCGGCGGGATCGGGCAGGCGTGCCGCGATCTCCGGCGTGCAGAGAGGGGAAAGCGGCGCGCGCAATATCGGGTCTGCATGGGTGCCGTGCCAGGCGCCGTCGCCGAAGCGGATGGCGAGGTCCAGTCCTTCGCCCGCCAGATCGACGCGGTTGTTGTTGGTCATAATGCGCAGGTCGATATGCGGGCAGGCGCGGGCGAAATCCTCCAGCCGGTCGAGCAGCCAACCGCCCGCGAAGGTGCCGACGACGCCGAGGTTCAATATCTCGCGCGGGCGGCCGCCCTCGATCCGGCCCAAGGTCGCGCCGATCCGGTCGAGCGCGTCGCCCATCACCGGCAACAGCGCGCGGCCTTCGTCGGTCAGCATCAGGCCGCGCGGCAGGCGGCGGAAGAGCGGGGCGCCCAGCCGCGCCTCCAGCTGCGCCACCTGCTGGCTGACCGCGCCCTGGCTGACGCAGAGTTCGATCGCCGCCTTGGTGAAGTTCAGATGCCGCGCCGCCGCCTCGAAGGCGCGCAGGGCGTTCAGGGGCAGTTGGGCGCGGTCCATAAGGTGGAAGGCATAAGCTGGCCTCATGGCTCTGTCGAGAAATCATGCTTTGTCGTGGATGCTGCGGCGGGGCAGCTTTGTCTTCGTACCAAGGAGGAGGCGATATCATGCGTAAGTTGGCGATGCTGGCTATTAGTCTGGCTGGGATGATGGCGATGGGCGCGGGCAAGCCGGACGATCCGCTGACGCGTCCGATCGCGCCCGAATCCGCAAAGCGCTGGCTGGCGCCGCAGCCGCCGGTGCGGCTCCATGGGCAGACCTATCTGGTCGGCTTTGGTGGGCTGAACGTGGCGCTGATCCGCACCAGCGCGGGGCTGATCCTGATCGACGGCGCGGTGCCCCAGGCGGTGGGGGATATAGAGGCGAAGATCCGCCAGCTCGGCTTTTCGATGAAGCAGGTGAAGCTGATCCTCAGCACCGAACCGCATTTCGACCATGCTGGCGGCATCGCCGCGCTGGCGCGGGACAGCGGCGCGACCGTGATCGCCAGCGCGCCCGCCGCCGCCGTGCTGCGACAGGGTGGCGGCGATCCCGAAGACCCGCAGGCGGCCTGGCTGGCGCGCTTTCCCGGCGTCACCAAATTGCGCACGGCACGCGATGGCGAGATGATCCGGCTGGGCGACGTTGCCGTCACCGCCCATGCGACGCCGGGCCATACGCTGGGCAGCATGAGCTGGAGCTGGAAAAGCTGCGAGGGGAAGGACTGCCGGACGATCGTCTTCGCCGCCAGCCTCAATCCGATCGCGGCCGATGGCTGGCGCTTTGCCGACCCGGCGCATCGGCGCTTCGTTGACGCCTTCCGCACCAGCTTCGCGCGGATGAAGGCGATGCGCTGCGACATGCTGATCGCCTCACACCCGCGCGATGGCGATGCCGATCGGCTGGCCAGGCTGGCCAAGGCACGCACGCCCCATCCCTTCGCTGATCCGGCCGCCTGCCGCGACTATGCGACGCGCGCGGGGATGGCGCTGGAGAAGAAATTGCAGGAATGAAGAGCGCGGGCGTGCAGGCCCGCATTGACTTGTGTCGTTCCTGTGGATGATAAGAACATAACAGGAACAAATGTCATGAGCGAGTCGCTGCACAGCCTCGCCGCCTTGAAGCGGCATATCGCATCGCTGGACCGCGCGCCAGCGTCGCAGCCTTGCGCCCGCTTCGCCAGCGGGCATGGCGGGCTGGACGCGGCGCTGGGTGGCGGCCTCGCACGCGCGCGCATGCACGAACTGTTCGGGGAGAGCGCGGACGAGGCGGCGGTGGCCGGCCTGTCGCTGCTCTGGAGCCGGCAGGCGAGCGGCGATGCGCCGCTGCTCTGGCTACGCACGGTCGCGGCCGGGAAGGCGGGCGGCCATCCTTATGGGCCGGGCCTTGCCGCACTGGGGATCGACCCCGACCGGCTGCTGCTGGGTATCATGCCGGATGAGGCGATGCTCTTGCGCGCGGCGGTGGATGCGCTGCGCTGTCCGGCGTTGGGGGCGCTGTTGATCGAATTGCGGGGGCGGGCGCCCCTGCTCGACCTCACCGCCAGTCGCCGGCTGGCACTGGCGGCGGAGGGATCGGGCGTCACCGCCCTCATCTTGCGGATCGATGCGGAGCCGGTGCCGAGCGCGGCGGAAACGCGCTGGCGGGTGGCAGCCGCGCCCTCTGCGCCGCTGCCCGGCAATGCGCCGGGCCAGACCAGCTTCGCCCTCACCCTGTTGCGGCGACGGGCAGGGCCGGACGGGCAGGCCTGGCGGCTGATGTGGGACAGGGAAAAGGGGATATTCGGAGACTCGGGCGATGAACGCCATCATGCAGAACAGCGAAGCGGCGATGACGGTGCGGCGCTATCTGGCGCTCAGCTTCCCCTTCCTGCCGATCGACCGGCTGCGGATCATGCGGCCCGATCTTTGGGCAGAGGAGGGTGATGGCCCGGCTATCGTCGTGGAGGCGGTGCGTGGCGCGATGCGGCTGGCGGCGGTCGATGCCGATGGGCTGACGATCGGCCTGACGCCGGGCATGACGCTGGCCGACGCACGGGCGCGAGAGCCGGACCTGCGCGTCTTCGATGCCGATCCCCATGCCGATCAGGACTGGCTGGAGCGGCTGTGTGACGGCTGCGCCCGCTACACCCCCAATGCTGCGCCCGATGGCGCCGACGGGCTGATGCTCGACATCAGCGGCTGCGGTCATTTGTGGGGTGGGGAGGAGGCGCTGGCGGCCGAGGCGGCGGTGCGGCTGGAGCGGCATGGGCTGCGCGTGCGCCATGCCATTGCGGGCAGTCCCGAGGCCGCCCATGCGCTCGCCCGCTTCCCGGTGCCGCCCGCGCCCGACGAGGATGCCGCCGTGCGCCGCCTGCCGGTGGAGGCGCTTGGGCTGGAGCCGGAGAGCGCGGTGGCGCTGCGCCGGGCGGGGCTGCGCACGGTGGGCGACCTTGCCGCCCGGCCCGCCGCCGCGCTGGCCGCGCGTTTCGGCGAGGAGGCGGTCGATGCGCTGCATGCGCTGCTAGGGCTGGGGCATCGCCCGCTCAGGCCGCGGCGTCCGCGCCCCGCCGTCCGCATCGACCGCCGCTTCGCCGAGCCGCTGGGCAGCACCGCCTATGCGCTCAAGATCCTTGAGGAGATGGCGACCGAGGCGGGCGAACGGCTGGCCGAGCGGGGCGAGGGCGGACGCCGGTTCGAGGCGGTCTTCTTCCGCAGCGACGGCCTCGCCTTCCCGCTGCGCGTCGAAACCAGCCTGCCGGTGCGCGACGCGCCCACGATCCTGCGACTGATGCGCGAGCGGATCGACGCGCTGTCCGACCCGATCGATCCGGGCTTCGGTTTCGACATGCTGCGCCTCACCGTGCCGCAGGCGGAGAAGCTGGCGCCCACCCAACTGGCGCTGGAAGGAGGAGAGGCGCGGCGCGAGGATAGCGTCGCCGCGCTGGTCGATCGCCTGTCGATCAGGGCCGGGCGCGCGCGCATCCAGCGGCTGGAACCGCGCGACAGCCATATCCCCGAACAGGCGCAACTCGCGCTGCCGGCGGTGGAAAGCCGCGCGCCGGGAAATTGGCCGAAAAACCGTGAGGAGGAGGGCGAACCCGGCGACCCGCCGATGCGCCCGCTCCACCTGTTCGATCCGCCCCAGCCGATCGAGGTGGTGGCGCAGGTGCCCGACGGCCCGCCGCACCGATTTCGTTGGCGGCGCACACTGCACGACATCATCCGCTATGAAGGCCCGGAACGGATCGCGCCCGAATGGTGGAAGGCGAAGGATGGCGCGATCGAAGGGGACAGCACCGGTCGCACCCGCGACTATTATCGCGTCGAGGACACACGCGGGCGACGCTACTGGATTTTCCGTCATGGCCTCTACGGCGCGGAGGCGGAACATCCGGGCTGGTATATCCACGGCCTGTTCGCATGAGCGGTGAGAAGGGGCATCGGCGCAGGGGCTATCCCGACCCCACTAAAACCAAGTCGATCGACCGGCGCGAACTGAACGCGATCGAGGCGGCGCGCGACAAAAAGAAGGACGAGCGGCCGCATCTCCCGCCGCCGCAGGATGCGCTGCCCTTTGCGGAACTGGTGGCCGCCACCAACTTCTCCTTCCTGCGTGGTGCGTCGCATGGCGCCGACATGGTGGAGCGGGCGATCGACCTTGGCCTTACCGGCATCGGCATTGCCGACCGCAACACGGTGGCGGGGGTGGTGCGGGCCTGGAAGGCACGGCGCGATGCGCCAGCCAAAGCACGGGAACTTCTGCTGGAGGACAAGAAGGAGAGGGGCGAGCCGCTCGAACTGACGGCGGAAGAAGAGGCTGCCTGCCAGACCGATCTGCGGGTCGTGGCCGGCGCGCGGCTGGTCTTCGCCGACGGGACGCCCGACATCGTCGCCTATCCCGCGACCCGGCGCGGCTGGGGCGAACTCACCAAATTGCTGACGATCGGCAATTTGCGATCGGTGAAGGGCGACTGTATCCTCCATTATGAGGATCTGACCGCCTATCTGGACGATCTGCTGCTGATCGTGCTGCCCTGTTCCACGGCGACCGAGCAGCAGGCGCATGACCGGCCGGTCGACTATGAACATGAGGATCGCGCCCATGGCGAGGCGATCCGGCAGGGGCATTTGAGCCTCGTTCCGCCGCCGCGCCCCGAAGATCTGGAATCGCTGCTGACCCGCCTGTCGCGGCTTGCGCCGGACCGCGTCTGGCTGGGGGCGGCGCTGCGGCGCGACGGGCGCGATGCGCGGCGGCTGGCCGACTATATGGCGCTGGGCACGCGCACGGGTGTGCCGCTGCTCGCCACCATGGATGCGCTTTATGCCAGCCCCGTGCAGCGACCCTTGCAGGATGTGCTGAGCTGCATTCGCGAAGGTACGACGCTGGCGAAGGCGGGCCGGCTGCTGGAGGCCAATGCCGAGCGGCATGTCCATGACTCTGCCGAAATGGCGCGCCTGTTCCGCGCCTGCCCGGAGGCCGTGGCGCAGAGCGTTGCGCTGCTCTCACGGATTCGCTTCGATCTGAAACAGCTGCGCTACGAATATCCGCACGAACCGGTGCCCGAAGGCTGGACCGCGCAGCGATGGCTGGAGGAGCTGACCATCAGCGCTGCCCATGCCCGCTATGGGCCGCATATTCCCCATGGCGTGCATAAGAAGTTGAACGAGGAGTTCAGGCTCATCGGCGACCGCAACTATGCCTATTATTTCCTGACCGTCCACGACATCGTTGCCTTTGCCAAGATGAAGGGAATCCTTTGCCAGGGGCGGGGATCGGCGGCCAATTCGATGGTCTGTTTCCTGCTGGGCGTGACCTCGGTCGACCCGCTGAAACAAGACCTGCTCTTTTCCCGCTTTGTGTCGGAGGAGCGGGACGAGCCACCCGACATCGACGTCGATTTCGAGCATGAGCGGCGCGAGGAGGTGATGCAATATGTCTATGAGCGCTACGGCCGCCATCGCGCCGGCATCGCCGCGACCGTCATCCACTACCGGTCGCGCAGCGCCATCCGGGAAGTGGCGAAGGTGGTGGGCCTGTCGGAGGATGTCGTCACCCGCCTGTCCGGCACCATATGGGGCAGCTATTCGCGGGACATGAACGAAAAGCGCGTCGGCGAGGCCGGCTTTGCGCTCGACAATCCGCAGATGGTGCAGCTGCGCGCGCTGGTCGGACAACTGCTCGACGCGCCTTTCCCGCGTCATCTCTCGCAGCATGTCGGCGGCTTCGTGCTGACGCAGAACCGGCTCGACGAAACGGTGCCGCTCCATCATGCGGCCATGGCCGACCGCAGTTTCATCGAGTGGGACAAGGATGATATCGACGCGCTCGGCCTGATGAAGGTCGACATTTTGGCGCTGGGCATGCTGACCTGCATCCGCAAGGCGTTCGACCTGATGCGCGCCAATGGGCTGGGCGATCATCAGCTGATGGTGGATCTGGAATCCGAGGATGACGATGTCTACGACATGTTGTGCCGGGGGGAGAGCATCGGCGTGTTCCAGGTGGAAAGCCGGGCGCAGATCAACATGTTGCCGCGCCTCAGACCCCGTACTCTCTACGACCTGACGGTGCAGGTCGCGATCGTGCGGCCAGGACCGATCGAGGGCGACATGGTGCATCCCTATCTGCGCCGGCGCTGCGGGGAAGAAAAGATCAGCTATCCCGAACCCAGCCCCGATCATGGGCCGAAGGACGAACTGAAACAGCTGCTGGGCAAGACCTTCGGCGTGCCCTTGTTTCAGGAGCAGGCGATGAAGCTGGCGATCACGGCGGCGAATTTTTCCGATTCCCAAGCCAACCAGCTCCGCCGGGCCATGGCGACCTTCCGCAATGTCGGCACCATCCAGCATTTCCGCGAATTGATGATCAACGGCATGGTTGGCAGGGGGTATGAGCCTGATTTCGCCGCCCGCTGTTTCCAGCAGATCGAGGGGTTCGGCAGCTATGGCTTTCCCGAAAGCCATGCTTTGTCCTTCGCGCGGCTGGTCTATGTGTCGGCCTGGATCAAATGCCATCAGCCCGCCGTCTTCGCCTGCGCGCTGCTCAATTCGCAGCCGATGGGCTTCTATGCCCCCGCGCAGCTGGTGCGCGATGCGCGCGAGCATGGCGTGACCGTCCATGATGTCGATGTGAATATGAGCCTGTGGGACAATGGGCTGGAGCCGCTGCTGCGCTCGCGCCGCGCCGATCTGGGCGAGGGGAAGGGGCGGGCGCTTGCGTTGCGGCTGGGTTTTCGCCAGGTCGACGGGTTTCGTGAGTCCTGGGCGGCGCAGCTGGCGACGGCGCGGGCGGACGGCGGACTGTTCAACAGTATCGAGGATCTGGCGCGGCGGGCCGGGTTGCCGGCGCGGGCGCTGCGGCTGCTGGCGGATGCCGATGCCTGCCGGTCGCTGGGGCAGGACCGGCGCACGGCTTTGTGGGAAGCGCGGCGGACGCCTTCGGACGAGCTGCCGCTGTTCGCCGCGGCGCGGGTGCGGGGCGGGGATGCGCGGGAACTGGGCGAGGAGGCGGACGCGGCGCTGCCAGCCATGCCGCTCGCCGAGCAGGTGGCGACCGACTATGCCGTCACCCGCCTGTCGTTGAAGGGCCATCCGATGCAGTTTCTGCGCCCGGTCTTCGCCGCTGAGGGCGTGCTGAGCTGCGCGCAGGCGGACGCGGCGAAGAATGGCGCGCGGGTGCAGGTGGCGGGCGTGGTGCTGGTGCGGCAGCGGCCGGGCAAGGGCAATGCGGTCTTCATCACCATCGAGGATGAGACGGGCATCGCCAACATCCTGCTCTGGGCGCGCCTGTTCGAGATGCAGCGCCGCCCGGTCATGGCCAGCAGCCTGATGCTGGTGGAGGGCGAAATCCAGCGCAGCAAGGAGGGCGTCGTCCATCTGATGGCAACCCGCGTGCATGATCGCAGCGCGGAGATGCAGCGGCTCCAGCAGCCCGAAACCCGCGCGTCCCGGCCCCATCCCCGCACCGCCAGCCATCCGCGCAATGTGCGGATATTGCCGGGATCGCGGGATTTCCATTGAAAGTCGGGCTGCTGCTGTCTTGCTGCCGTCATGCACGGCCCATAGGCTTTACGTCATGAAGGCCATGCTGCTCCTGGGCGCTGCCGCGCCTGTCGCCCTGACGCTGGCATCGACGTCGGCTCGCTCGATTCCGCCCGCGCCGCCGATCGCGGACGGAAAACGCCAGCTGATCCGATGGATGCCCGGCGAGGTGCGCTGTGGCGGTGAAAAGATCATGGCCGTCCGGATGCAGCAGCCCTTCGACAGCATGGGCTTTGCCCGGCCGGCCGTCGCGCAGGCCTATCGGTTTCGCATCGATGAGGAGGGGCGTCCGCTCTCGATCGTGAATGACCGGGGAGCGCGCTTCAGCGCCCTCACCGACGATGTGGAGGCTGCCCTGACGGCATCGCGCTTTACGGCGGGAGCCGCGCGGACGGAGTGTCGTGTCGAATATCGGTCGCAGGCGACGCCGTTGGAAGAGGCGCCGGCCGTCGACCTCATGGCCTATAGCCTGTCGCCCATATCGGGACCGATGCCGGCCGCGGCGTGGAAGCGCCTGGTGTCCGACGGTTCCACCTGCCTGGCCGCGCCACGCCCGGCACCGCTCAATCGGGCGTTCCCCGATTTCAATGCGCTGCCTGCCACGCCGGGCACGCGTGACTGGACGATGGTTGGCTATGATCTGGATGCGAAAGGGCGGCCCGTCCGCCCGCATGTCGTCGCGGGGACGGATAATGCGGCGCTGGACAAGGCGTCGGTAAAGGCCGTGCGAGCGTCGCGCTTTACCGGCGGCGCACGGACAGGCTGCCTCTATCCCTATTGGCGGACGCCCGCGACCATGGCCGCGCCTGCCATTCCGGAAACCGACATGGGGCGGCCGAAGGAAGCGAAGTGCGATGTCGACCGCGACTGGGCGGTGCAGCCACGGCTTGCCTATCCGGCCGCTTATCGTCGCCGCGCGATCGAGGGATGGGCGGTGATTGCCTATGACGTCGCGCCCTGGGGCGAGACGGGCAATGTGCGGGTGCTGGCCAGCGAGCCGAGCGCAGCCTTCGGCGAGCAGGCGGTGCAGATGATCCGTGCCGCGCGCAAGGCGTCATCGGCTTCCGGTGCGTCGGGTTGCATCGAGAAGGTGCGCTTCGTCATCGGTGCGGAAGACCGGACCGAAGAGGCGAGCCAGCCCCTATTCCTCGACTGACGAAGGCCTCACCTATTTCCGGGTTGGCCTTCCCCTGACCCTCAATAATCCTTCGAATAGCGCAGGTTCGCCGACGACCCGGCATTGGTGCCGGTCCGCGACAGCAGGCTGAGCGCCTTGGACAGGGCGATTTCCAGCTGGGTGGCGGTGAAGCCCTTGGAGTCGGTGATCACCTCCACATAGATATTGTTGGAGATATGCTGGCCGACCGCGAGGCTGGTGCCGCGCCCGGTCGCCTCGTCGCCACCGACGATGCCGATCCGGTCGAGGCCCGAGGCGCCCTGCAACTTGCCCATCGGGTTCAATCCGCCGCTGCCGCCGCGCAGGCCGTTGAGGGCCGCTGCCAGCTGGATCGCCTGGGTGGCGGACAGGTTGGCGACATTGTCGCCGAACAGGATGCGGGCGAGAATTTCGTCCTGCGGCAGGGTGGGCGTCGAAATGAAAGTGATGTCGGGTTGCTGCGCGCTGCCCGCGACCTGGATGCCCGCCGTCACCGTGTCGATCCGGGTTTCCGCCTTGATCTGGAGCGTCGGGTTCATCATCGGCCCGTTGAAGCTGATGATGCCCTGCGACAGGTCGAATTGGTGGCCCGAGAAGCTGTAGCGGCCACGGATCACCTCGATCTTGCCGACGACGCGCGGCGCAGCGGTGGTGCCGGTGACGCGCATATTCGTCTTCCATTCGGAATCGAGGCCCATGCCGGTCACGTAGATTTCATTGTCGGCGCGCACCCGGATGTCGAGCTTCCAGTCGGCGGGCTTGGCGGCGGCCTGTCGCGCGGCGAGCCGCTGGTCGAGCGCGTCGCCGCCCGCGCCCTTGCGCCGCACGCCGGTCAGCTCGCGGATTTCCGTGCCGCCCTGCCATGCCACCTTGTAGCGGGTTTCGGGCAGCGACAGGTCGCCCTTGATCAGGCCGCCATTGGCCGGGCTGTTGGTGATGGCGAGCGTGCCGCTGACCACGCTGGTGATCGCTTCGCTGCGGGCGAGGCGGGCGCGGTTAAGCTTTACGGCGATATCCATCGGGAAGCCGCTGGCCGCCGCCAGCCCGACATTGCCCGACGCCTGCACCGTGCCGTCCCCGGCGCGGCCGGAAAAGTCGCGGATTTCGAGATGATCATTGGTGAAACGGCCATCCAGCTTCATCTGGGTGACGCGGGTGCCAAACGTCTCATTCTCATAGGTCAGCGCATTGGCGCGGACCACGCCGTTGAGGCGCGGGTCGCTGAGCCGCCCGCTGAAATCGGCGGCGACGGCCAAGCCGCCGGTCAGCTGCTGATCGGCGAGGCCTGCGAAAGAGAAGAGCACATCGGCCGGCCCGGCATAGCGGATGCCGCCGCCGAGCGGGGCGTTCTGCAACTGCTCGCTCCACGTCGCGCCCGCGCCCGGAGGCGCCAGCGTGGCGGTGAAGCGGCCGAGCGTGCTGTTGCCTTCGCGGATCAGGCCGCGCAGGTCGCCGCCCGCCGAGGACAGCTTGCCCTCGACGTTCATCGACACCGGGTCGGACACGGCGGTCAGGCTCGAGCGACGGAAATCGTTGATGGCAAGACGCGTCGTCGCGGTCGGGAAGGCGCTGCCCTCCTGCCGATAATCCAGCGTGCCGGTCGCGCGACCGCCGATGCCGAGGCCGGGTGCCGCGATATTGGCGATGGCGAGGTCGAAATCCTTGAACCGCGCCTGCGCGGTGGTGACGTCGCCGAAGCGTCCGGCGAGATCGACCTTGCCCTGCGGCAGCACGAGGCTTGCGGGTTCGAGGCGATAGCCGCCCTGCTCGACGCGGATGATGGCGGGTTGCGCAAGCTTGAAGTCGATATTGGCGGCCTTGCCCTGCAACGCCACGGCATAGAGATCGGGGCGCAGCGCCGCATTGGCCGCGATCGAGAAGGGTACGCCGCTGGAGCCGTCGGCGACCAGTTGCGCGCGGCCGCGCCCGCCCTGATAGTCGACCCGCGCCCGCGCCTTGCGCACGACATAGGCGCCATAGGCGGCATTGGCGATCTGGACATCGGCCTTGATCTGCGGCTGGTCTGTGAGCAGCATGGAGGCGTTCACGATGGCTCGGCCGATGACGATGTCGGCCTCGCCCGGCAGCTTCGCGTTGCTGGCGGTGGCGTTGACGTCGACGCCCTGCACCTTGCCCACGGCCGCCAGCTTCACCGCGCCGGTGATGCCCGATCCGTTCATGTCCAGTTGCCCGGAAAAGGGACCGGCGGCGCTCTGCTGGATGCGGCCGTTCATGTCGACGCCCGCGAAGCGCGCCTTGGTGACGTCGATGGTCAGCGGTCCTTTGGCCGTGCGGATCAGCACATTGGCGAAGAAGGGGCCATAGGGCGACCCACCGGTCGCTTCGAGCCGGTAGCCCGCCGCCTCGCCATTCAGCTTGGCGACCACGTCGGTCAGTTGCACGCCGACATTGGGCCGCGCCGCGCGCAGCACCGCCTGCGGCCGCTCCATCGTGCCGCGCACGGTCAGCGCCAGCGGGCCATATTGTTTCGACGAGGCGGTGGCGTCGAAGGCGACCTGTCCGTCCGTATCATAGCTGCCGGAGCCGCTGTTGATCGTGAAGTTGGGCGCCGCGCCCTTGAGGCCCGCGAGGGTGAACTTGCCCTCCGGCGTCATGCCGATCCGGCCGGACATGACCGCATTGCCACCCAGGAAATCGCGCACCGACGCATTTTCCCAGCGCGCCGTGCGCACGCCGAAACGCCCGCCAAGGCCGAAGCCGCCCTTGGGTCCGGGGATCAGTTCGACATCGGTGTTGAGGTTGACGATGCCGACGCCGTCGATCTTATAGTCGTTGACCCGACCTTTCAGCGCGCCGCGATAGAGGGCGTTGTCGATGTCGGCCAGCACGATGGCGGTGGCGTCGATCTTGTTGCTGTCGATCTTGAGATTGTCGCTGATCAGCTTGCCCGCGGCGTAGGCGAAGTCGCCCTTCACGCGCAGATTCTGGAGCAGCCCGCCCGCCGCCGCATTGAGGCCCGTCACGCGGGTCGCGGTGGCGTTCACGGGAATCCGGATGCGGTCGGCGTCGATGACGGCCCGGCCGCTGGCCTTCAGATTTTCGATGCCCGTCGCGTCGAAGGCGATGCTCTTCGCGCTGATGTCATAGTCGATGAAGGGGGTCGCCATCGGCCCGTCGAGAATGACGGAGGCGCGCACGTCATTGCCCTTCACCTTTTCCATAATCGCGCCGGGGGTCAGCAGCGCGGCGTTGATCCGCAGCGCGCTGAACTGGCTCTTGCCCAGATCGATCAGGCCCTGTGCGTCGGCGGTCATGGCAGGCGAGCGCAGCGTGCCCTTCACATTCACACGCCGTTCGTTGAGACCGGCGAACAGGTCTACGTCCAGTTGCGGGGCGGTCAGCCGATCGACCGTGCCGGCAAAGACCAGTCCCGGCCGCACTGGGCCTTTTGCGGTGAAATTGCCGTCGCGTGCGGAGAGCATGATGTTCGCCAGCTCGCCCTTGGGGGAGGTCGCGACGATCCGCCCGTCCCAGGCCTGCCATGTCCCTTTGCCGTCGAGCGTCGCGGTAATGCCGTCAGTCAGGCCCGACATGGCGGCGATGACGCCACCCTTGGGCGCGGTCAGCGTGCCGCTCATGGCCAGGCGATTCTGTTCGGGCACCGCGTCAAGCTTCGCCTGCAAGCGGTCGCCGCTGTCGACCACGGCATCGGCGGACAGGATGGCGCGGCCGTCCGAAATGTGAGTGACGCCGTCGATCGCGATCTCGCGCTTCTGGCCGATCACCGGCTTTGCCAGCACGAACTTCCCGATCTTCATCCGGTCGACGTCGATATCGAGGTCGGGCAGGATCGGGGCGTTGGGATCGCTCTCCGTCACATTGAACTGCGGGCTGCGCGCCAGCACGACCAAAGGCGTTTCCAGCAGGCTGACCGAGATATGGTTGTTGATGTAGCGGAAGGGCCGCCAGACCACATGCACCTTCGGGCTGACCGCGAACACGCCCTTGGGATCGCGCAGGACAAGGTCATGGATCGTCATGTCGCTGTAGATCGATCCCTCGATCGCGCCGACCTCGATCGTCATCCCCGATTCCATCTGGAGCGCGGCAATCTGCTGGATCAGGAATTTCTTGCCCGGCTGGGTGTTGAGGCCGAGCAGCAGGCCCGCCACCAGGACAACCAGCGCAACGACCAGCCCGACGGCGCCGATCGCGATCTTCTGCCACAGCGGGCGCTTCTTGCGGATCACCACGGTGTCGGAAGCGGGGAGAGGGGTGTCGTCCTGCGCCATCAGAAGGCCTGTCCGATGCCGATATAGAGCGCGAACTTGGACTCACCCGGTTGCCGGTTGATCGGCATGGCGATGTCCGCGCGGAAGGGACCGAAATTGGTGTAGAAGCGGCCGCCAAGGCCTACGCCGTAACGCATGTCGGAAAATTTCGGCATCTGGCTTTCATAGACCTGACCCGCATCGACAAAGGCGACGACGCCGTAATTGCCGAAGCGGTAGCGGCCCTCGACCGCAAATTCATTGACAGACCGGCCGCCGACCGGATCGTTGTTCGCGTCCTTCGGGCCCAGTTCCTGATAGCCGAAGCCGCGCACCGACCCGCCGCCGCCGGCATAGATGCGCCGCGACGGCGCAACATCGTCGCGATCCACGCCGTTGATCGTGCCGAGCCGCGTGCGCGCCGCGATCACCAGCCCATCGGACACCGGATAATAGCCGGAAAGATCGAAGGTGCTGCGCACATAGGGCGAGAAATTGCCCTGCAACGATCCTTCCGGCGACACGCGCAGATTGGCGCGGAAGCCCTTGGTGGGGTTGAGCAGGTCGTTGGACCGGTCATAGCCGACCTGCACCGGCAGCGCGCCGATGAAATAGGTGCGCCGCGTCTTGTCCGCCGTCAGCAGGTTGGTCACGACCTGTTCGTTGGTCAGCAGGATTTCCGCGCCATAGCTGTAGGTCCAGCGCTTCTGGAAGATCGGGGTCGACTGGCGCGACCAGCCGATGTTGAGGCCCGCCGTATAGGCTTCATAGGCGTCGTAATTCTGGTGGTTGAGCGTGATGCCGGTCTGGAAGGTCTTGTCCCGCTTGCCCGCATTGGAACGGCGGAAGGTCGCCGACGCGCCCTGTTCCTGCGTGCCCGCGACCGCGCCCAGGATCAGCGCGCCTTCGGGCGGGAACATGTTGCGATGGGTCCATGTCCCCTCCGCGCGGAAGCCCTGACCCGTGCCATAGCCTGCTTCGCCCGCGATCGTTCGCGGCGGCCCGGCCTCCTGCTCGACATGGAGATCGACATATTCGGTGCCGTCCGGTCCGACCTCATTGGTGCGCACCGGATCGACCGCGACGCTGGAGAAGAGGCCGGTGGCGACCAGCGCCTTGCGCAGGTCGTCGACCTTGCGGCTGTCGTAGATCTGGCCAGGCTTGTAGCGGCGGATCACCTCCATATGGTCGGCGCCGAAGGCCTGCTTCTCGCCGCTGGTGGTGATCTTGCGGAAGGTGCCGCGTGGGCCGACCTCCACGGGCAGCGTATAGGCGCCCGTCACCGTCGCGGGATCGAGCAATATGTCGCGATCACCCACTCTGGCGAAGGCATAGCCATTTTCGGGCAGCTTCAGCGCGACATTGGCCTCCGCCCCTTCGATATTGGTGGCGATGACATAGTCGCCGGTCTTGAGCGGCAGGTTGCCCCGCACCAGATCGGGCGGAATGGTTGGTCCGGCATTAACCACGATATCGCCGATCTTGTAGCGCTTGCCCGGCGTGACCGAGACGACGGCCTTCAATGTGCCGTCGCCGGTCTGATCCAGGCTGGCGAGCGCGGTGCCGTCATAATAGCCCTGCGAATAGAGGAGGCGGGTGGCGAGCTTCTCATCTTCCTGCGCGCGCGCCTGCACCATGGCGGCAGTCTCTGCCTTGCCATCGCCATCGACCAGGGCGGAGGCGGCGCGGAATTCATCCTCAAGGCCGGTCTTGCCGAAGCCTTCGATGCTGGTCGCATAGCGAACCTCCGGCAGCTTGGCGTTGGGGTCTTCATTGGCGGCGGCGACATTGGCCGGTACGGTGACGCTGTCGAGCGGCGGCAGCGGCTGGGCGAGTTCCCGTTCCTCGGCCGGGTCGGTCGCGGGCGGCAGTTCGGCAGGAGCGCTCGATTGCGCCGGCATCTGCTGGTCGATCCAGCTGTCGATCGACGGCAGGGGCGCGTTAGGATCGGTGCTGGGCGCCTTGGGCAGCCGTTCTTCGAACTGGTCGTCGGGCAGGATCGGCTCTTCAGGCTCAGCCTGGGCGGCGGGTGCGGACGCGGCCGGTGCGGCCGTCTGTGCCATCAGCGGCAGTGGAGAGGCCGTCATCAGCGCCACGGCCAATATGCGCCGGACATGAATGGCCTGCCGTCTGCTCATGTAATCGCGCTGCCCCTTTTGCGCCGCGCATTCCACAAGCCCGGCAAAGAGGCAATACGCCCAACGGGTTGCGACGGTTCCGCCAGCGACATGATTTGGTGCGCTTCCCTCATGACTCCTGGACGGCTAGAGTTGTGTAATGACATTTGCGCTCAATATTTCGCGATCGATTTCGGGGCAGCCCTGGCGCTGGCGGGGCGGGGCCGCCGACGGGCGCGATCCGACCTATCTGCCCGATGATCTGGTGACTCAGCTTCTGCTGGCGCGTGGCTGTCCGCGCGACGCGGTGGAGGCGCATCGCAATCCCACCATCCGCCAGTTCATGCCCGACCCCAGCCTGTTCCGCGACATGGACGCGGCGGCCGAGCGGCTGGCCGACGCCGTGCAGCGTGGCGAGGATGTGCGCATCTTCGGCGACTATGACGTTGACGGCGCGACCAGTGCGGCGCTGCTGATCCGGTTGCTGCGCGACTTGGGGCTGAACGCGAAGCCCTATATCCCCGACCGGCTGATGGAGGGCTATGGCCCATCGGGTGAGGCGCTGGTGCGGCTGGCGGGGGAGGGCGCGACCCTGATCGTCACTGTCGATTGCGGCGCGCAGGCGTTCGAGGCGCTGTCGATGGCCAAGGCGACCGGCGTCGATGTCGTCGTGGTCGATCATCATAAATGCGCGACGCAGCTTCCCGAAGCGTTTGCGCTGGTGAACCCCAACCGGCTGGACGAACATCCCGATGCTGCCGTCCACGGGCATCTGGCGGCGGTCGGCGTCGCCTTCCTGCTGTGCGCGCGGCTGTTGAAGGCGCTGGATGCCAAGGGCTGGTTCGCCAGCCGGGGCAAGCCGAACATATTGGACCTGCTCGACATCGTTGCGCTCGGCACGGTGGCGGACGTGGCGCAATTGAAGGGCCTCAACCGCGCCTTTGTGGCGCAGGGGCTGAAGGTCATGGCCAAGCGCCGCAATATCGGCCTCTCCGCTCTGATCGACGCCAGCCGCCTGACGCGCGCGCCGCTCTGCCATGACCTGGGCTTTGCGTTGGGGCCGCGCATCAATGCGGGCGGGCGCGTGGGACAGGCGGACCTCGGCGTGCGGCTGCTTACGACGGAAGATCCGGCCGAGGCCGCGCGCATCGCCGCGCAGCTCGATCACTATAATGAGGAACGCCGCGCCATCGAATCGACGGTGCAGGAGCAGGCCGAGGCATTGCTGGCGGCGCAGGGCAATCGCGCCGTCGCGGTGATCGCGGGCGAAGGCTGGCACCCCGGCGTCATCGGCATCGTCGCCGGGCGGATCAAGGAAAAGGCCGGCCGTCCCGCCATCGTCATCGCCATCGATGAAGCGGGCGTGGGCAAGGGGTCGGGCCGCTCCATATCCGGCGTCGATCTAGGCGCAGCGGTGCTGGCGGCCAAGGATAGCGGCCTGCTGGTCGCGGGCGGCGGCCATGCCATGGCGGCCGGGCTGACGGTGGCCGC
>NZ_DATKFP010000442.1:0-3363 GCF_035511395.1 Sphingobium sp. | reverse complement strand
TTCGGCCGCGTTTCGATTGGAAGCGGCACTGCTGCGCGGCTCGATCAGGCTGGCATAGGAGAACGTACCAAGCAGCGCATGTTGCTGAGTCAAATTCAGGCGCCCATCCGCCGCGACGGCAAATTCTTCGCTGTTTTCCGTTCGGTACCACGAAAAGCGCCTGACCGTGCCGGATGCTGCCAAATTCAGTTCGTGCTGCGACAATCTTGCGCTGGCGACCAAGGACGGCATGGCAGTGACGACTTGCGCCGCCTTGGCATCGGCTTGATTGAAGACGTTGCCTTCATATCCCGAAACGATCGACAATTGCGGTTGCGCCAGGAAGGGGCCGACGACAAGGGGGACGGGCCTGTATTCGGATTCAGATCGCGCCCCTGCGACGTCGGTCCGGTCGAGACGCGGATCGATGACGATGGAGGTACTTGCCCCGATCTCCTGGGCGATCGAGCCGATCGGGCATACCAGCGCCGTCGACGGGACCAGGTATTTCAACAACCCCCACTTCATCATCGAAATCCAAGCAGCGACAATGACCCGAAGCCCGGGTCGGGCCGATGTGGGCGACACCTGGTGATCCAGTGCGCGTCCGGAGCGAATACAGACTGCCTCGCATACTCAGGACGATGACCTCGCAGCGTAAGGCAGATATATTCCGCCGTACCACGCGCTTTCACCCCAACCCCGTTAATTCCCGTTAGTACTTATCCTCGCTACTCTCGAAGCGCTCGCCGGAATTGATCCGAAAGCGGGCGAATTATATATTGCAGGATGGTGCGGTGTTCGGTCTGGATGAAAACTTCGACAGGCATTCCGACCGAAATCCTGGCCTTTCCAAGCTTGCGAAGTTCCTCATCCGAAATGGATACGGTGGCAGTGTAGTAGGTTGTATTGGTGACGCGTTCGACGGTTCGGTCCGCCGCGACCTGAGTCACGGTGCCTGCGATCTCTGGCGTCGTCCGCATACTCAACGCTGCAAAGCGCAGGTGAGCGAGCTGGCCCTCGGCCACTTGATCGATATCCGTCAGCTTCACATGTGCCTTGACCACGAGCCGATCGCGATCGGGCACGATTTCCATCAAGGTTTCCCCCGCGGGAACGACGCTACCCACGGTGCGAATCTGCAACTTGTCGACCACGCCACTTTGCGGCGCCCGGATGGCGGTTCGATCGTTCTGATCGCTTGCCGTTACGTCATCCTTGCGCAGCTGGGCGATCTGCGCCTCTACCTGCCCCAGTTCCAGCGCTGCCTGACTGCGCGCGGCGCTGCCGACCGAGGCCATCTGCACCCGCAGCTCGCCAATGCGTGCCTGCGCCTCGACAATCCCCGAGCGTGCCGCAGCCCGCTGCGCTTCAACGCCTACCGCAGCACGCTCGAGTGCGTTGAGCCGGTCCAGCGTGGTCAGCCGGCTCTCGTAAAGTTGTCGCGTCTGGATGAGTTCCTGCTGCACGAGCCGTTCCTGGCGACCATAGGATTCAGCCTGAGTAGCGTAGGCGGCAATCTCGGCACGGGTCTGGGCGGTTCGCGCCTGAAGCTGGTTGATCTGGTCGACCCGCGCGCCGCGCTCCAGTTCGAAGCTGCGACGCTCGTCATCCAGAATCGCCCTGACGGCGGGATCGGACGATTTGGCGGTCAGCTCCGATGGGAAGGTCACGGCGCCGGCCCCGGCCTGCAGCGCCCGCAGCCTGGCCGCTCTTGCCAGCAACTGATCCAGGCTCAGCCCCGTAAACTCGGCCACCGCGCCGGCAACGGTGTTATCCAGCCGGACGAGCACCTGCCCCCTGCGTACCCGATCGCCGTCACGCACGAGAATATCCGCAGCCACGCCGCCGAACGGATGCGAAATCTCCTTTACATGCGTCTCCACCGTGACTTCGCCCGGCGCGATCACCGCGCCCGCCATTGGCAGGAGAGTGATGAGCCCTCCCAGGCCAAGCACAAGAATCCCGATGGCGATCAGACCATGGCGCGCCAATCGCGAAAGGCCGCGTTCGCTGAACTCGTCCTCGTGGGGAACGAGCGAGCGCATCGCGGCACCGCCCTGCAATTCCAAGACACTGGTCATCGGCCGGCCTCCGCCGCTTCATCCGCGCGCCCCTCGAGGCTCGCTTCGCTGCGATCCGCGACGCGCACGGCATTGCCGCGATTCGCTGCCGGTGGGATTTTCACCCGGGCTTCGAACTCGTCGCGCGTTTCAAGGCGCTCGATCCGTCCGCCGTTCATGACCATTATCCTGGTGACATGGGCGAGCACGCTCGGGCGGTGCGCGATGACGACGACGATCCCGCCTCGCTCCCGAACCCGCTGGACAGCCACACCCAGAGCAGCCTCACCCTCGATGTCGAGGTTGCTGTTCGGCTCGTCGAGCACGACCAGAAACGGGTCGCCGTAAAGCGCGCGCGCCAAGGCGATCCGCTGCTTCTGGCCTGCGGAAAGATCGCCGCCCTGCGGTCCGATCAGGTGATCGTACCCGCCCTCGAGCCGGACGATCAGATCATGGCAGTCCGCCGCTTGCGCCGCTTTCAGGATCGCCTCTCGGTCCGCATCGCGGCTGAAGCGGGAGATGTTCTGCCCGATCGTTCCCTCGAACAGTTCGATCGACTGCGGCACGTAGCCGATGATCCGCGCAGCCTCGTCCGCCGGCCATTGGTCGAGCGTCGCGCCGTCCAGTCGCACGGAGCCGCGAATGGCCGGCCAGATTCCGCAGAGCACCCTGGCCAGCGTCGTCTTGCCCGATCCGCTGCGGCCCACCACCGCCAGCGCATCGCCCGCGTTCAAGGTGAACGACATGTCGGCCAGCGTAACCACCCGTGTTCCGGGCGGCGCCGAGCTCAGGCCGCTCACCACGACTTGCGAGCGTGGCAGTTCCAGCCCCAGCGGCTCGATCCGATTGGGCACCGCTTGCATCAACTCGCGCAGGCGGTCGAGCGCCTGGCGGCTCGATACCATGCCTTTCCAGTTCGCGATCACCTGCTCGACCGGCGCCAGCGCCCGCGCCGAGAGGATCGAGCCGGCAATGATGATGCCCCCGGTCGCCGCATCCTCGATCACGAGAAACGCGCCCAATGCCAGGGTCGCGGACTGGAGCAGCATCCGGAAAGCCTTTGTCGAGCCGGACAAGGTGCTGGATATGTAGGAAAAGCGGTCATTCGCGCGCAGATATTCGCTTTCCACCGTGTGCCACTGGTCGCGTCGTGCGTTTGCCATGCCCAGCGCGCGAAGCGTTTCGGCATTCCGCAAGGTCGCCTCGGCGAGCGTCATTCGCCGCGCGCCCGATCGCATCGTCTCCATCGCGAGCGGCGCCGTCAGGCGATTGTTGACCAGCATGAGGACCACCAGCACCGCGACGCCGGCCAGCGACAGCA
>NZ_DATKFP010000441.1:0-102180 GCF_035511395.1 Sphingobium sp. | reverse complement strand
AGCCTGCCTCGCGGTCAGCATCGCCTCCACCTTCAGCCTGCGGCGGCGCTGGCCAGCCCCGCCGACCCCACCGCCCGTGAGCGCGCGATGGCATCGCGACGCCTTCCGCCATGCCTGCCAGGCCGGGGTCGCGCTAGCGCTGTTGGTGGCGCTGGGCGCGGCCTTCGACCTGCCCGCCCTGGCTCAGGGGGCAATCATGGTGATGGCCGTGATGGTCCTGCCGATGGCCGGCATCGGCCAAAGCGGCCTCATCCCGGTGAGCCGCCGCATCCTCCAGCGAACCATCGGCTGCGGCATCGGCGCACTGTTCGCCGCCGCCTTCCTGCTGGGTACGGGTGGATCGCCGGCTCTGCTGCTGATCGGCACCGCGATCGGCGTAGCGCTGGGGCGGCATCTGGAAAATGGCGATCCGGCGCATCGCTATGTCGGCACGCAATTCACGCTCGCGGTGCTGGTGACATTGGTGCCGGACCGGTACGACTCCGTCGAACTCGGCCCCGCGCTGGAACGACTGATCGCCATCTTCGTCGGCATGGGCGTGCTGTTGCCGGTGCTGCTCGTCGGCCATGCGCTGGGCGTGCGCCGGCCGGTCGCACCGGCTCCCATGGAACACGAATCTGGTGGGATATGATGGAATAAATCCTTCTCGGCACCCGTATGCCGGGCATGAATCTTCCCCTCCGATTTTCGACCGACCATAATGTCATCCCCCTGCGCACCGGCTTCACCGGTCAGGAACCGATCCGCGTCGCGCTCTTTTCCGGCAATTATGATTGCGTGCGCGATGGCGCGAACCGGGCACTGAACCGGCTGGTGGCGCATCTTCTGTACCGTGTCGGCATGGAGGTGCGCATCTATTCGCCGACCGCGCCCCTTGCCGCCTTCCAGTCGGTGGGCGACATCTGTTCCGTCCCGTCGCTCACCATTCCGGGTCGTCCCGAATATCGCGTCGCCGTTGGCCTGACGCGCGGCGTGCGGCGCGACCTGGAAGAGTTCGCGCCCGACATCATCCACCTGTCCTGCCCCGACCGGCTGGGACGGCAGGCGCAGAAATATGCGCAGGCGCGGGGTATCCCGGTGGTTGCGAGCCTCCATACGCGGTTCGAGACCTATCTCGATTATTATCGCCTTTCCTTCTTGCGCGGGACGATCGAGCGCTATCTCGACCGCTTCTATAGCGATGCCGACCTGATCCTGGCGCCGACCGCGCCGATCCGCGACGAGATGGCGGCACGCCATGGCGCGGAGCGGGTGGCGGTGTGGGGCCGGGGGATCGACCCGCATGATTTCGCTACGACCCGCCGCGACCCGCTCTTCCGCGCTGCCCATGGCTATGAGGAAGGCGATATCGTCCCGCTCTTCTTCGGGCGGCTGGTGCTGGAAAAGGGGCTGGACGTCTTTGCCGATGCGGTCGCGGCGATCCGTGCGCAGGGCCATCATGTCCGGCCGCTGATCGTCGGCGAAGGCCCGGCCCGGTCCTGGCTGGCGCAGCGCCTGCCCAACGCCAATTTCATGGGCCATCTGAGCGGCAAAGCTTTGGGTCGCGCGGTGGCGAGTGCCGACATGCTGATCAATCCCAGCGTCACCGAGGCGTTCGGCAACGTCAATCTGGAGGCGATGGCATCGGGCCTTGCCGTTCTATCCGCCAATGTGCCGAGCGCCGCCGCGCTGATCGACCATGGCCGCACCGGCCTGCTGCTGCCACCGGCCGACGGACAGGCCTATGCCGATGCGGCGATCGCCCTGATGAATGACCCGGCGCGGCTCGCAGCCATGCGGCAGGCGGCCGCGGAAGAGGCGCGGGGCCATGTCTGGGACGATGTGCTGGACATCGTCGCCCATGCCTATGGCGCGCTGCTCCAGCACCGGCCGTTGCCCTTCACCGCTGTCGAGGCTTGCCCGGCACTGACCGGCACTGGATAAGCGACGGATGGACGAACGGCGCGACATGGAAGCGGACCTGCTGGCGATGCGGCGCTACGCCCGTTCGCTCGCCCGCGACGATCAGGATGCCGACGATGTCGTGCAGGACGCGCTGCTCCGCGCGATCGAGCGCAAGGCCACCTATCAGCCCGAACGCAGCCGCACCCGGTGGCTGCTGGCGATCGTCCACAATGTCTTCATTTCGGGCAAGCGACGGCAGGCGGCCGAGGCGCGCCGCAACGATCGCTTCGCCGAAACCCTGCTGTCGAGCATCGCTCCGCGGCAGGAGGAGCATATGCGGCTGGAGGAGATTGCGCGGGGCTTTGCCGCTCTGCCCGAAGCCCAGCGTGCGCTGCTGCACCTGATCGCGATCGAGGGATTGAGCTATCAGGAAGCGGCTGGCGTGCTGGGCGTGCCGATCGGCACGGTGATGTCGCGTCTGTCACGGGCCCGCAGCGCATTGCGCGAGGATCGAACAGGGAAAGCCGGGTCGCACCTCCGGCTGGTGGGAGGACAGGATGAGCAATGAGGTGAATGCGCTGGAACTCGACGCCTATGTCGACGACCAGCTGGAACTGTCCCGCCGCTTCGTGGTGGAGACGCATCTGTCGCGCAACCCCGATCAGGCAGCGCAGGTCATGGCGGACCTGTCGTCGCGCAGCGCGCTGCGACTGATGGTCCCGCGTCCCGGCGCCATGCCTGATGCGATGGCCGATACGGCGGTGAAGTTGCAGGCGATGCCGCCCCGGCCCGCCCGCCCGTTCTGGCGCCGGTCGCTGCCGGCCGTGGGAGGCATGGCGGCGGCCGCCGGTCTGGCGATGGTCTTCCTGCCTCCCTCCGGACCGCCTGACTATGTCGATTATGCGGTCAATTCGCACCGCATCGCGATGATGCGCGCCGCCATGGTGTCGCAGGTCGAAACACCCCACTACAATGCGCGCGAGATCGCCTCCAACACCCATATCGCCATGCCGCATCTGCCCGAAGAGTGGCGCGTGACCGACGTCCAGCTCTTCCCGACCGAACGCGGTCCGGCGCTGGTGGTGGCGGTAAAGACCGAGGCCGGGCAGAATTTCTCGCTGTTCGCCGTGCGCGATCGCAGCCATGCGCCGGAGCGGCCCGATGCCGTGCAGGAAGGCGCCGAATCCGTCGCCTATTGGCGGCGCGGCGACATGTCCTATGCGCTGACCGGCCGCACCGAACCCCGCCTGATCGACGCCACGGCGGAGGCATTGGCGCGCGACTGGTCCTGAAGGCTGGAGAGGGATCGCGTTAACAGCTATCGCTCTCCCCATGACCCAGAATCATCTCTATCTCGTCGACGGCAGCGGCTATATCTTCCGCGCCTATCACCAGCTTCCGCCGCTCACCAACCAGCATGGCCAGCCGGTCGGCGCGGTCTATGGCTATACGACGATGCTGTGGAAGCTGGCCGAGGAGCTGGGCAAGGCGACCGGGCCGACGCATCTGGCCGTGGTGCTGGACAAGGGGTCGCACACCTTCCGCAACGACATGTACGACCAGTATAAGGCGAACCGCCCGCCAGCCCCCGAGGATCTGGTCCCGCAATTCCCGATGATCCGCGACGCGACACGCGCCTTCTCCCTGCCCTGCATCGAGGAAGCCGGGTTCGAGGCGGACGACATCATCGCCAGCTATACCAGGGCGGCGGTCGCGGCGGGATGGCATGTCACCATCGTCAGTTCGGACAAGGATCTGATGCAGTTGATCCAGCCCGGCGTCGACATGTACGACACGATGAAGAATGAGCGGCGCGGCGCCGACTATGTCATGGGCAAGTTCGGTGTGCAGCCGGAGCAGTTGGGCGACGTGCTGGCGCTGATGGGCGACAGCGTGGATAATGTTCCCGGCGTGCCGGGCATCGGTCCCAAGACGGCGGCCAAGCTGATCACCGAATATGGCGGGCTGGAAGCCGCGCTGGAGGCTGCGCCTTCGATGAAGAAATCGAAGATGCAGGAAAATCTGATCGCCCATGCCGACATGGCGCGGCTGTCGCGGCGACTGGTGGCGCTGCACGATGCGATGGACCTGCCCGAACCGCTCGACGACCTGACGCTGAAGGGGATTCCGCCCGAACCCTTGCAGGCCTTCCTGTCGCACCATGGCTTCAAGACGCTGTTGAACCGCCTCGGCGCGCCCGCCGCCGCCGTCGCGGTGGCCGCGACCGCTGCAATCGCGACCGACAATGCGCCGCCTGCCCCTCCCGCTCCGGCGGACGAACCGGCGATCGACCGCAGCCTTTACGAGACGGTCGTGACCGAGGAGGCGCTGGATCGCTGGATCACGGCCGCCCATGCCGAAGGGCTGGTCGCGGTCGACACCGAAACCGACATGCTCGACTGCGTGTCCTGCGCACTGGTCGGCATCAGCCTTGCCACAGGTCCGAACAAGGCCTGCTACATCCCGGTCGGCCATGGCGGCACCGACATGTTCGCGGAGCGCCCGCAACAGCTCGACAAGGCATTGGTACTCGCCAGGCTGAAGCCGCTGCTGGAGGACGATGCCGTCCTCAAGATCGGCCAGAATCTCAAATATGACCTGACCGTCCTGCGCCGTCACGGCATCGAGATCGCGCCCTATGACGACACCATCGTCATGAGCTTCGACCTTGACGCCGGCCAGTCGCTCGCCGGACATGGCATGGACGAGGCGGCGCGGGTTCACCTCAATCACACATGCATCAGCTTCAAGGAAGTGGTCGGCACCGGCAAGAGCCAGATCAGCTTCGCCGAAGTCCCCCTGCCCCGCGCCACCGAATATGCGGCCGAGGATGCCGATGTCACGCTACGCCTGTGGAAACGGTTCAAGACGCGCGTCGCCAATGAGGGCGCGAACCGCGTTTATGAACTGGTAGACCGACCGCTGGTCGGCGTGATCGCGGGCATGGAGCATCAGGGGATCAAGGTCGATCGCGAAGCCCTGTCTCGACTTTCGGCGGAGTTCACCGCCGGCATCGCCGCGCTGGAAACGGAAATCCACGAGATTGCCGGCCAGCCGTTCGCGATCGGATCGACCCAGCAACTGGGCGCGATCCTGTTCGACAAGCTGGGCTATAAGGGCGGCAAGAAGGGCAAGTCGGGCGCTTACTCCACCGACGTCACCATATTGGAGCAGTTGAAGGCGCAGGGCGCGCCGATCGCGGCCAAGATCCTCGACTGGAGGCAGCTTTCCAAGCTAAAATCCACCTATACCGACGCGCTCCAGGCACAGATCAACAAGGATACGGGTCGCGTCCATACCAGCTACTCGCTGACCGGCGCGCAGACCGGCCGCCTGTCCTCGACCGATCCCAATCTTCAGAATATCCCGATCCGCACCGAAGTCGGCCGCCAGATCCGCCACGCCTTCGTCGCGGAACCAGGAAACGTCATATTGGCGGCGGACTATAGCCAGATCGAACTGCGCCTTGCCGCCCACATGGCCGATGTCCCCGCGCTCAAGGAGGCGTTCGAGGCGGGCGAGGACATTCACAACCGCACCGCGCAGGAACTGTTCGGCGAGGTCAATCGCGACACGCGCGGACGGGCGAAGACGATCAACTTCGCCATCCTTTACGGCATTTCACGATGGGGGCTGGCCGGTCGGCTGGAGATCGGCGCGGACGAGGCGCAGGACATGATCAGCCGCTATTATGAACGCTTTCCCGGCATCAGCATCTACATCAACGAGACGATCGAGAAGGCGCGCGAGCGCGGCTATACCGAGACGCTGTTCGGTCGGAAGACCTGGTTCCCGCGCATCAAGGCGGCGATCCAGCATGAACGACAGGGCGCCGAACGCGCCGCGATCAACGCCCCGATCCAGGGCACCAGCGCCGACATCATCAAGCGGGCGATGGCGCGCATGGGACCGGCGCTGGAGGCGGCTGGCCTACCGAACGTAAAGATGCTGCTTCAGGTGCATGACGAACTGGTGTTCGAACTGCCCGAGGGCGACGTGGAAGCGGCCAGCGCGGTCATTCGTCGCGTGATGGAAACGGCGGCCGAACCGATCGTGAAGCTGAGCGTGCCGCTGGGCGTGGAAATCGGCACCGGGCCGAGCTGGGGCGCGGCGCACTGAAAGCAAAAGGCCGGCCCTCATCAGGCCGGCCATTTTTCAATCGAACAGCTCTTCCAGAAAGCTCTTCTTGCGCTTCTTCTGATAGTAGCGCCCATCGTCCCGGTCCGGCCGGTAGCTTGGCTGGGCAACGGGTGCGGGTTGAGGCGCGGGCGCGCTCGCCTGCGCCGAGCGCTCTATGATCTTGTCCAGTTCGCCCCGGTCCAGCCAGACGCCCCGGCATTGCGGGCAATAGTCGATCTCCACCCCCTGCCGATCCGTCATGGCGAGGCCGACATGACAGACCGGACACAGCATCGCCGACACCGCGGCAGGATCGCGCATTATTCGCGCTCACCCGTCAGGCTGAGCAACATCTGGAACAGGTTAACGAAGTTCAGGTAGAGCGACAGCGCGCCCATCACCTGCATCTTCTGCGCCACCTCATGGCCAGCATAGTAGAAATATTCCGACTTGATGCGCTGCACGTCCCAGGCGGTGAGGCCGGTGAAGACCACTACACCGATGATCGAGATGACCATCGCCATCGCCGACGAGCCGATGAAGAGGTTGATCAGGCTGGCGACGATGATGCCGATCAGGCCCATCATCAGGAAGCTGCCCATCTTCGTGAGGTCACGCTGGGTGGTATAGCCCCACAGCGCCATGGCGAGGAACATGACCGCGGCCGAGAAGAAGGCCTGGGCGATGCTGCCGCCGGTGAAGACAAGGAAGACGCTGCCCAGCGAAACGCCCATTACGGCGGCGAAGGCGTAAAAGGCGGTGCGAGCGCCCGATGTCGTCATCTTTTCGATGCGGAAGCTGAAGAAGAAGACGAAGGCCAAAGGCGCGAAAATCGCTACCCACTTCAAGGGCGTGCCATAGATGGCGGCGGCCAGCGCCGGGGTATTGCCGACAAGGGCGGCGACCAGACCGGTGATGACCAGGCCGATACCCATATTGCGGAAGACGCCCAGCATGTGCGCGCGCAGGCCGGCATCGGTCTGCGCCGTCTGGCTGGCACCATAGCCCGGCATGCGAACGGGATTATTCATGGGTTACACTCACTCCATCCAAATGTGGTTCGAGTGGCCCGGTGCGGTCTCCTGCGGCAACGAGAGGGGGCAAATCACCGCAAAACCAGCACCGGGCTCACCCGATGCGGTCCGACATCGCGACAGGATCAGGGGGATAATCCATGTCGCCAGAGGGGCCCGGCCCGCATCGACAATATCGGGTGGGCAACGCCCGGCCGCAAGGGATCGGCCCGTCCGCAACATTTTATTACAATTGATCGGGCTTTCGGGAACACCGGCCTCCAGGAAGCATTGACCCCTGCCTTGCTTCGCGACATGGCTTGCCACCATGTCCGACGACCAGCATATCCCCGCGCCACTGCGCCTGTTCAACAGCCTGACCCGTTCGATCGAGCCGTTCGCACCGATCGAGGACAATCATGCGCGCGTCTATAGCTGCGGGCCGACCGTCTATAATTACGCCCATATCGGCAATCTGCGCGCTTATGTCTTCACCGACACGCTGCGCCGGACCCTGCTGTGGAAGGGGCTGAATGTCACCCACATCATCAACATCACCGATGTCGGCCACCTGACCAGCGACGCCGATGCGGGCGACGACAAGATGGAGGCGGCGGCCAAGGCCAGCGCAAAGAGCATCTGGGACATTGCGGCGCACTATACCGAGGCGTTCAAGTCCAACATCGCCGACCTCAACATCATTAGCCCAAGCGAATGGACGGTCGCGACCGACTATGTGCCGCAGATGATCGCGTTCGCCGAAAAGATCGCGCCGGATCATTGCTACGAACTGGAAAGCGGCCTCTATTTCGACAGCACGACCGTGCCGGACTATGGTTCGCTGGCCGGCGGGCGCGACGATGCGGCGCACGCCCGGATCGATCCGGTGGCGGGCAAGCGCAACGCTTCCGACTTCGCCATCTGGCGCAAGTCCCCGCCCGGCGAACAGCGCCAGATGGAATGGGACAGCCCGTGGGGCAAGGGCGCGCCGGGCTGGCATCTGGAATGCTCGGTCATGAGCCAGGCGCGCCTTGGCCAGCCGTTCGACATCCATACCGGCGGCATCGACCATCGCGAGATCCACCACCCCAATGAGATCGCCCAGAACCAGGCATATCACCAGGCTTTCCATAGCTGCTGCGGCGAAACCAACGCCGTGGCGGCGGGCTTCACCGGTGCGCGCTGGTGGATGCACAATAATTTCCTCGTCGACCGGCAGGGGAAGATGTCGAAGTCCAAGGGCGCCTTCACCACGCTCTTCAGCCTGATCGACGCGGGCGTGCATCCGATCGCCTATCGCCTGCTCTGCCTTGGCGCCCATTACCGGTCGGAACTGGAGTTCAGCGCGGAGAATCTGGCGGCGGCGCTGACCCGGCTCAAGCGGCTCGTCATGGGGGTGGAAGGACTGAAGGCGCGCGCCGAAGGTGTCACCTGGCAGTCGCCACGCGTCGACTATCTGCGCGCCAACCTGCATCCGAAGCTGGCGCCGCTGTTGGAGCAGTTCGACGCGGCGTTCGCCGACGACCTGATGACGCCGCGCGCGTTGCCGCTGCTGGAAGAGGCCATCGGCATGAAGAAGGTGCCGGTGGACGAGAAATTGTGCCTGATCGCCGCGTTCGACCAGGCGCTTGGCCTCAATCTGCTGACGCTCAATCGCGCCGACCTGCGCATCCAGCCCAAGGATGCGCAGGTCATGCCGGAAGAGATCGAAGCCGAACTGGAGCGCCGGACCGCCGCCCGTGCGGAAAAGGATTTCGCCTTGTCGGACGAGATTCGCGATGCTCTGGTCGCACGCGGGGTCGAGGTAATGGACGGCGATCCGCTGCGCTGGGACTGGCGGCTGACGCTGGCAGGTTGATCGTTACGCCTCCGCGACCATCTTGACGCTGGCCCGCGCGCGACCCAAGAGGGGTGCGGGTCGATTCAAGGAAGCGGGGGTGAGATGAAACTTTCCACGCGCTGGTTGACCGCGTTTGCACTGCTGGCGGTTGCGCCACCGGCTTTCGCCGCGTCGTCCACCTTCTCCACCGACAATCCGCGCTTTGCCCGTCTCTACGCACTGGAACGTCAGGCGTCGGACCTGTTCAACAGCGACGATTACGCCCTGTCGATGTCGCAGAAAACGCGCGACGCCTGGGGGCGGCTGTATGACGCAGCGGCGAAGGCAAAGGCCGGTGGCAAGCCGCATCCGCTGGCCGGGGTCGCGCTGATCAACCTGTCCTCGATGGACCAGATCGACGGGAAGAACCCGGATGCGCTGACCCGGTCGAATAACGGTTTGCGCCTGCTCGCTCCCTTTGCCGACGCCTATCCGATCGCGTGGATGCAGGGGCTGTCGATCAAAGGCTATGTCCAGATAGCGCTGGGCGACGTGGCGGGCGGAGCCGATACGCTGGCGGGGGCGAGCCGCTATATGGACGGTTATATAGCGCGCACCCCCGCGGACAGGATCGACACGGACACGCATATGCTGCGGTCCAACATCGCCTTCACCCACGCGCAGGCGCTGACCCGACTGGGTCGCAATGCCGAGGCGGTCGAGGCGCAGAAGGCCAGCATGGAGGCGCGGATCGCGGCCGCAGGACCGAACAGCGCCGACACGATCGGTTCCTATTACACGTATGCGCAAATGCTCCAGCGCGCCGACCGCGACGTGGAGGCCGAGAAATATGCGCGGCTGGCAGTGGAAATCGCCACCGACCATGTCGATCGCAACCATCCGGGCTATGCCCGTGCGCTGGAGGCGCTGGGACTGTTGCTGTCGCGTACCGGGCGGCGGGTCGAGAGCCTCGACTATCTGCAACGCGCCATTGCCATCAAGCGCGAGACAGTAGGTACGGAGAGCCTCTATTTTCATTTCGGGCTGCAAAATCTGGGATCGGTGCTGCTGCCGCTGGAGCGCTATGCCGATGCCGAGCCGCTGTTTCTGGAGGCCGAGCGCGGCTTTCGCCGGATCGAGGGCGAGAATAGCCCGCAATCGGCGCGCGCGCTGGCTTTTGCCGCCGCGGCAACTCTGGCGGAGGGGCAGCGCGCCGAGGCGATCGGGCGGCTCTATACGGCACTGGCGCGGGTCCGGGCTGGATCGGACAAGGATCGGGACATTGGCCAGCGCGTCTATCCCTATCTGATCCCGGCGCTGATCGAGGAAGGGCGCAGCGCTGAGGCGGGCCGGGCTGCGGGTGCTTTCGCCGCCGAGACCGCGCAACTCGACAACGCGCCGGCGCTGCCCCTGGCGCAGGCTGCGACGCTGTCGGCCTGGACCACGCCCGACCGCCGCGACCTTGGCGAGGCGGCACGGCGGCTGGCCGGCGTGCTGCGCGATGGAGCGGCGATGAACGCCAATGGCGAACTGACCGAGGATCAGCGCGCAGCGCTCGACACCGTGCTTGCCGTTGCAGCGCAGACGCAGGATGCCGCGCTGGCGCTCGACGCCATGGCGGTGCTCGCCGGATCGCGCATCGCGCAGGCGAACCGGTTGGTGGCGCAGCGGCTGGTCGAGGATCCGGCGCTGGCGGCGCGGGTGCGGGGATTGCAGGACCGGGTGAAGGCGCTGGAGACGGCAGATCGTCGGATGCTGACGGCGCTGGCGGTCGATGCTGAGGTCGCGGATGCGCGGGCTGATCGCGCCGCCCTGGCAGTTGATGTCGAGGCCGAGCGCCGCGCCATTGCGCGCGACTATCCCCGTTGGGTCGAAGCGCGTGGCGGGGAGCGGCCCGACCTGGAGACCTTGCGCGCCGGTCTGCGTCGGGAAGAGGCGCTGCTGGCGGTCATGCCGGCCTTTAACAGCGTCTATCTGCTGGCGGTGAGCGCGGATGGCACCCGGATCGAGCGGGCGGAGATGGATCGCGCCGCCATGGTGACGCTGGTCGATCGGTTGCGCGGGTCGCTGACGCCGACGGGCTTCGACCAGGCGGCGGCGCACGACCTGTATCGCCAGATTTTCACGCCGGGCATCCTCGCCACATTGGGCAAGGCGAAGATCTTGCGGATCGTGCCCATCGGCGCCTTCGCATCGCTGCCTTTCGCCATGCTGCCGGAACGGCCCGTTGCCGCCGTGGACAAGAATGTGCCATGGCTGGTCCGGCGCTTCGCGATCAGAGTGCAGCCCGGTTTCGCCATTCATCCGGCGCAAGAAGAACAGATGGCGATGCGCAATCAGATGTTCCTTGGCATCGGCGCGCCCCAGGCCTTTACGGACAGTCAAGACGCGGCGGCTGCGCGAGGCGCGGGCAACTTGTCGGACCTGCCGGTTCTGCCCGGATCGCTGACCGAATTGCGGGCGGTGGCCAAGCGTTTCGGGGCCGGTCATGCGACCCTAATGGTCGGGGCAGAGGCAAATGAAGCCGCACTGCGTACGCGCGACCTGTCAACCTATAACGTAATCCTGTTTGCGACCCACGGGCTGGTCGGCGGCGAGAAGGCGGGGGTGAACGAACCGGCCTTGCTCTTGTCGCCACCGACCGTCGGGAATGGCGGCGATGACGGACTGCTGACGGCATCGGAGGTCGCCGCCATGCGGATCAGCGCAGACTGGGTGATCCTGTCCGCCTGCAACACGGCGGCAGGGGAAAAGGCGCAAGCGGCCCCCTATTCGGGGCTGGCGCAGGCGTTCCGCTATGCCGGTGCCGGATCGCTGCTGGTGTCGCACTGGCCGGTCCGCGACGACGCCAGTGCCTTCGTCACGCTGGAGACGGTGAAGGGCGCGGATCGCGGCCTACCGCGGGCGGTCGCGTTGCAGAAGGCGATGCTGAAGCTGATCGCGTCCCGCCACCCCGATGCAGCGCAGCCCTATATCTGGGCGCCCTTCATGCTGATGGGCCGCTGATCCCGGTTAGAGTCTTTGTTGCCGTGATTTTCGAGTCAGCAGGTGATTTCAGCCGCTTCGAAAGCACTTTAGTGCGCAAGCAGCAACGGGACGCGGGCTGTGCGCAGCATGGCGCGGGTGACGCCGCCAAACATCAACTCACGCCAGCGACTATGGCCGAAGGCGCCCATCACCACCCAGTCGGCATGTAGCGAATCGATCGCTTCGCGCAGCGCAATCTCGATCGGGCGCTCCTTGCGCGGCCAGCTATGCAGTTGCGACTTGATGCCGTGGCGAGCGAGATATTCGGGCGCGCCCGTCGCAGGAAATACAGCCTTGCTCGCTTCCTCGACCGTGACGATGTCGACATTCTCGGCGAGACGCAGCAGCGGCACGGCGGCGCGCAGCGCGGCACAGGATTCGGCCGAGCCATCCCATGCAACCAGCGCGCGCGCGGTAATCGCGACCCGGCGCGCGGCTTGTGGCACTGCAAGAACAGGCGTGCGCCCGCCCAGCGCCAAGTCGGCGACGATCGGCAGCGGGTCCAGACTGTCGGTCCGGCGGCCTTCGGGCAGGGTCGCGACGATGAGGTCGGCAAGCCGCGCGGCGGAGAGCAACCCGCCGATGCTGTCGCCATCCACCTGCCGCCAGTCCCAGGCGATATCTTCCCGGTCGAGGCGGGATTCCACCCGGACACGGAATGCCTCGTCAATGGCGTGGAGTTCGGCCGCGATCGTGGGTGCGAAACCAGACCCGGCATAGACGTCGGCGGCGATCAGATCGGGCATTGGCGTCACCTGGACGCACTGGATATGGGCATTGCAGGCGCGGGCGATGTCGCAGGCCGCCTGGAGGCGGCTGTCAGCGCCGCGGTCGTCGTGGATATGCAGCAGAACCGACTTCATCGCGGATCTCCCGACTCAAAGCCATCGCTTCCCGATACGTCAGGCCTCGCTCCCCGAGGCGCGCCGTCAGGGATAATCCTTATAGCATTTTACGCGGACGAATCCGATCAAAAGCGGACTCAGCCAGCCTCCAGCGCCGCGCCGGCCTCCATCCAGACTTCCTCGGCGGCTTCCAGCTTCTTTTCCAGTTCGGCGCGCTTCACCATCAGCTGGCTGGTGGTCATCTTCGCCTCCACGCCGGTCGCGGTCTTCGGGTCGAACAGCGCCTGGTCGATGCGGCTGCGTTCGGTCGACAAGGCGGTCATCTCGCGCTCGGCCTTGTTGAGTGCGTTCTTGAGTATCTTCTGCTTTTCGCGCCATTCGGCCGCGGCCTTCTTGTCGGCCTTGCGATCGACCTTGGGCGCATCACCGCCGCCGCCATTACCGTCCGCCTTGCGCAGGATGATGTCGGTATAGTCATCGAGCGAGCCGTCGAACGGCTGGGCGGTGCCATTGTCGACCAGCACCAGACGGTCGGCGACCAGTTCGATCATGTGGCGGTCGTGCGAGACGATCACCACCGCGCCGCTATAGTCGTTGAGCGCCTGCACCAGCGCTTCGCGGCTGTCGACGTCGAGGTGGTTGGTCGGTTCGTCCAGGATCAGCAGATGCGGCGCGTCGCGGGTGATGAGGGCCAGCGCCAGACGGGCCCGCTCGCCACCCGACATGGAGCCGACCTTCTGCGTCGCGCGCTCGCCGGAAAAGCCGAAGCGGCCAAGCTGGGCACGCACCGCGCCGGGGGTCGCGCCCCTCATGACGCGGGTCATATGTTCCAGCGGCGTGTCGGTGATGTCCAGTTCCTCCACCTGATATTGGGTGAAGTAGCCGACATTCATCTTCGACGTGGCCTGCACCGTGCCTTCCATCGGCGCCAGCTGCGCGGCGATAAGGCGGGCCAGCGTCGTCTTGCCGTTGCCATTGCGGCCGAGCAGCGCCAGACGGTCGTCGGGATCGATGCGCAGGTTGACGCGGCGCAGGATCGGCGTGTCGGTATAGCCGACCGCCGCCATGTCCATGGTGATGAGCGGCGGACGCAGTTCGGCGGGACTGGGGAAGCCGAAATGCAGCGTCGGATCCTCGATCGCGGCGGCGATGGGCTGCATCCGGGCCAGCGCCTTGGCACGGGACTGGGCCTGTTTCGCGGTCGAGGCGCGGGCGCTGTTGCGGGCGACATAGTCCTGCAACTTCTCCCGCTCCGCCTGCTGCTTGGCGCGGGCGGATTCGAGCTGGGCGAGCCGTTCGGCGCGCTGCCGCTCGAACGCGTCATAGCCGCCGGGATAGAGCGTCACCTTCCCGCCTTCCAGATGGAGGATATAGTCGACCACATTGTTCAGAAGGTCGCGCTCATGACTGATGACGACGACGGTGCCGCGATAGGCCTTGAGGAAATTCTCCAGCCAGAGCGTGGCTTCGAGGTCGAGATGGTTCGACGGTTCGTCGAGCAGCAGCAGGTCCGGCTCGGAGAAGAGCAATGCGGCGAGCGCCACGCGCATCTTCCAGCCGCCCGAATAGCTGTCGAGCGGGCGGCCCTGCATTTCCTCGTCAAAGCCGAGGCCGACCAGGATGCGGGCGGCGCGAGCCGGGGCGGTATAGGCGTCGATCGTCGTCAGCCGCTCATAGATATGGCCGAGGCGGTCGGGGTCTTCGGTATGCTCCGCCTCCGCCATCAGTTCGGCGCGTTCCTTGTCGGCGGCGAGCACGGTGTCGAAAGGGGTCGCCGTGCCCGATGGCGCTTCCTGCGCGATATAGCCGAGACGGGTGTCGCGCGGCATGTCGCACGACCCCTCGTCCGGGTCGAGCTGGCCGATCATCACCTTCATCAGCGTGGACTTGCCCGCGCCGTTGCGGCCGATGAGGCCCACGCGGCTGCGCGGCGGCAGCGCGGCGCTCGCGCGGTCGAGGATGGTGCGGCCGCCCAGGCGCACGGTGATAGCGTTGAGGTTAAGCATGGGGGCGGCCTGTAGCAGAGGTGTAGCGGGTGGTGAAGACATGCGCGGCGCGTTTTGCAGGCGGGTGCGGCGTTGCGAAGTACATAGTGTCGCCGGCAACGCGAAACTGCGGCGGACGCACGGGTGGCATGGATTTCGCAATAGGAGAATTTCTGCGGAATGGCACGCGCCGGGAATGGATCGGCGCGGGATGCCAGGGGCGGACGGTGGGAAAGAGCCGGTCCGGTTATGGCATGAACAGGTGGCTGTAGGACAGAGGGCGGTGGCTGTCCTTCATCCCCAGGGGGCGACGCGCCGGCATCCAGTGTCGGCTGGTGTCGGCGCGCCGTCTGACCGGCAAAGGCGGACCATCCCGCAAGGGAGGATGGCCCGCCTTCGACCGGCTGTCAGTTAGAAGGACGCCTTCGCGCCGATGCGGAACGAACGACCCAGGATCGCGGACTCGCCAACCACGGGGTTGTAGAGATAGGCGCCATAGGTGGTCGCATCGATCGGCGGCTTGTTGTTGAAGACGTTCATGACGTTGGCATAGAGCTCAAACTGGTCGTTGACCTTGAGCGAGCCGGTCATGTCGACGCTGATGAACGACTTCACGCGGCAACCCTGATAGGCGTCGCCATTATAGTTGGTCGGCACCAGGCTACAATCGCCTGCCGTGCCGCCCTGGTCCTCCGCCGAATAGTCATAGCCATCGGTGTAGTAGGCCGTCGCGCTGATCGAACCCCGGCCGAAATCGACCGTATTCTGCCAGCTGCCACGCCATTGCTGCGTGCCCGACCCGGAGGTCAGGTTGAAGTTGCCCAGCGTGTCCACATAATGCTGGACCGTACCATCGGGGAACTCGGTGTTCAGCTTGATGACGTAGGTGGCATCGATCGACGTGGTGAAGGTGATGTTGTCGTTCAGGCGGAACTTGCCCATCGCGTTGAAGTCGATGCCCGACGTCTTGATCGTGTTGGCGTTGATGAAGCTGCCCTGCACGAACGCGATGCGGCGCTGCGCATCGGGATGGTTCTGGTCGACTTCGTCCTGCACGATGGTCACGCCGTCATAGCTGGTCTCGCCGGTCGCATAATAATTGCTGACGGCCTTCGAGAAATCCACCGAGGTGATCGCGCCCGTCTTCTTGATATTATAATAGTCGACGCCGAACGACAGGTTGCTGGTCGGCTGGAAGGTGGCGCCGAGGGTGATGTTGCGCGACTTTTCCGCCTTCAGGTCGGGATTGCCAACAGTCGTCTGACCGAGCGAATAGTTGGTCAGATAGGTGTTGTAGGATCCGTCTGCGTTAAGATGCTGGCTGGTGAAGCTATCCGGCAGCGCGCTCGCCGTCTGGGTCACATAGCCGGTGGTCGGCAGGGCACCCATTTCGGCAAAGCTGGGAACGCGGAAGCCCTTCGAGAAGGTGCCGCGGAACATCAACTCGCGGATCGGCTTGAACTTCGCGCCGAACTTCGGCGAGAAATTGTCCTGGCCGGTCGAATAATGGTCGTAGCGGCCAGCCGCCGTCAGTTCGAGCTGGTCGACGACCGGCGCGCTGACTTCGAAATAGCCGGATTCGACATCGCGATGCCCCTTGGCGCCGAAGGCGTTCAGGCGGAAATAGCGCTCGGTCGGGCCATTATAGTCGGGGTTCCCGCTGGGGTTATTCAGCGATTCGTAACGCGCCGCCACGCCCACGGCGATCTGGAGCGGGCCACCCGGCAGGTCGAACACTTCCTTCGAAATGCTGGCCTGGCCCTGATAGAGCTGGGTCTTGCTGTGGTTGATCTGGGTCGGGGTCAGATAGTCCAGCGTATCCTGCGAGGTCGCCGACGGGTTTATGAAATTATACGAACCGTCCGCGATCACGTCCAGCAGATGCTGGATGTAGACATAGCCCTTGGCCGTGGTCTTCAACTTGGAAACCATGGCGGTACCGTCGACCTGATAATGCCAGTCGTCGCCGAAGTCGCCCTTGATGCCGGCGGCGGCGCGGAAGACCTGGCTGACCGATTCATTATATTCGGTGCTGGTCGGCAGGCGGCCGATGATGGCGGCTTCCTGGCCCTGGGCTGCAAAGGGGTTGTTCGGGTTCAGCGTGCCGTTGGCGGCGTCGCAGGAGACAGTGCCACGGGCGCAGATATAGACCGGCAGGCGCAGCAGGGTGGATCCGGCCGAGGTCGAATAGGCCGAATAATCGATGCCGGCCGGCGCATTGGCGCGGACGGTCGAGGCAAGGCCGGTGTAGGAGGACTTGCTGTTCTCATAGTTCAGCTCGAGATAGGCTTCGCCGCTGTCGCCGACGATCTTGGTGAAGCGACCCGAAATACCCCAGCGCTGCTGTTCCGGCAGCACCTGGTTATAATCATGGGTGATGTCCTGCTGGCAGACGGTACGCGGCGCCGTGGGATTGTCCGCATATTCCTGATCGTTGAGCGTGTAGGGATTCAGGCTGCCACAGCCGGCCGCGCCGTTGAGCAGCTGATAACGCCCGGTGCCAAGGTTGGTCGACGGATCGAACGGACGAACCATGAAGACATTGGTCGCGGTCGACAGGCCGGTGAAGCCGATGCTGGGATCGACGCCATTGGCGATATTGTTCGGACCGCACACGCCGTCATGGCAGATGCCCGACTGGTCGTCGCTATTGTAGGGATAGCCCAGGTCGCGATTATAGACCGCCTTGCTCTTGAGATAATGCGCACTGATATAGGCGTTGAAGCCCTGTTCGGACAGATCGCCATAGCCGTAGGTGGCCGACAGGCGCTGGTTGGCGCCATAGCCCTTTTCGGCGACGCCCGCTTCGGCCTGAAGGTGCAGACCCTTCACTTCGCGCTTGGTGATGATGTTGACCACACCGGCGACCGCGTCGGCGCCATAGGTGGCGGATGCGCCATCCTTCACCACTTCGACGCGGTCGACGATGGCGTCGGGGATGGTGTTGAGGTCGACGAAGTTGCGCGTGCCGTCATCGGCCAGCGGATAGTAAGCGGCACGCAGGCCGTCGAACAGCACCAGCGTCGAGGAGGTGGTGAGGCCGCGCAGCGACACGGCCATGCACCGCCGGCGAAGGCGCCGTTCGCGGAGAAGCCGTTGGTGAGCGCCGGGCCGTTGTTGGCCGCCAGATTCTGGACGCCCTGCTGCACCGTCGTGATGCCACGCACGGCGAGGTCTTCGGCCGTCACGGTGGTGACGGGCGACACGCCCTGCTTGTCAATCTGACGCAGCAGCGATCCGGTAACGACGATCGTGTCTTCAGCCGGTTCAGCCGCCGCCTGTGGGGTTGCATCCTGCGCGAAGGCAGGCGCCTGGCTGATCATGGTCGCAAGAATTGCGGGCGCGACTCCACCTCGCAAGAACGCGATAAATCCAAAGTTCTTCAAAGTTTCCAGTCCCTTATCCGGATCGGCAGAATATATGCTGCCCAAAGCCAACTGCCACGCAGTGCTGCGTCCTCGTGCCGGTTACTCAGACATGATGCAAACCAGTTCGGCTTTAAGACTGGTCCTTTTTCGCAATGTGACGTAATATTGCCACATTGTACAAATGAGAAATGAACGAGAATTTTTCGGTCTATGCACCTGAATTTAAATGAATTTATATTGCTTTACGAGCGGAAAACAATTTTGAGACCTCTGTCCTAAAGGACATGACCCCGAATTTTTTCCAAAAGATGGGAACAAAAGGCACTCGAAATAAAATTCTATATATAAGTAATAAAATTACGTGATTTGGTCATGTTCGAGGCACCGAGTCGGACCAATATGGTCGGCATCATCAGCGCGCCCGTCGTCAACCCGACTCCTTCGCCGCTGCATAAAGTGTGAATTGCGCGTTCAGACCGCCCACGCTCGACTGGCCGACCCACAGGTCAAAGACGCCGGGTTCGGCGAGACGCTGGTTGCGGGCGCCGACGAACTCCAGATCGGTGCGGGAGATGGAGAAGCGGACGGTCTTGCTTTCGCCCGGCGACAGGGTGACGCGCTCCATGCGCTTGAGTTCGCGGATCGGACGGGTGCGGCTGGCGACCCTGTCCCGTGTGTAGAGTTGGACGACCTCGCTGCCCTTGCGCGACCCCTTGTTGGTGATGCGCGCGGTGACTTCGATCGCGGCGTCCCAACGCAACGCGGTGTCGGACAGTTTCAGCTGGTCGATCGCGAACTCGGTGTAGCTGAGGCCATGGCCGAAGGGGAAACGGGCGCTGTTGTCGGTGGTGGCGTAGCGCGCCTTATATTCGGTGCTGCCGCTGCCCAGCACCGGGCGGCCGGTCGACTTGCGGTCATAGTAGAAAGGCTCCTGCCCGCTTTCCCAGGGGAAGCTGACGGGCAGCTTGGCGGACGGGTCGACCTTCCCCAGCAGGATGTCGGCGATGGCGTGGCCGGCCTCGCTCCCCAGGAACCAGGTGGCGAGGATCGCGCCGGCATTGGCGACGCCGTCATGCAGGGCAAGCGCGCGGCCGTGGCGGAGCAGGACGGCAACGGGCTTGCCGGTGGCGACCACGGCGTCGGCCAGCGCCTGCTGCGCCTGCGGGATTTCGATGACGGTGCGGGACTGGGCCTCGCCCGACATGGCCTGCGATTCGCCGATGGCGAGCAGGGTGATGTCGGCGGCCTTGGCGGCTTCGACCGCCGCGGCGATGCCGCCGTCGATGGGTCCGCTGATGTCGCTGCCGCGTGTAACGGTCAGCTTCGAGGCGTCGGGGAGCGCGGCGCGCAGGCCGGTGGCGATGTCGACGCCCTTGTCGGGGTCGCCGTAAAAGGCCCAGGGGCCGTAGAGGTTGCGGACATCCTCCGCAAAGGGTCCGATGAGGGCGATGCTCTGGCCCTTGGCCGGGTCGATCGGCAGGACGCCTTCATTCTTGAGCAGCACCACCGATCGCGCGGCGGCTTCGCGGGCGAGCGCACGGTGGGAGGATGTGAAGATGCGGGTCTTTTCCGCTTCCTCGTTCAATGAGCGCCAGGGGTTGTCGAACAGGCCGATGGCGGCCTTCACATAGAGGATGCGGCGCACGGCGACGTCGATCGTGCCCATGGGGACCGCGCCGCTCTTCACCAGGTCGGGCAGGTAACGGATATAGAGGCCGCTCTGCATCGACATGTCGACCCCGGCCAGCACGGCGAGGCGTGCGGCGTCGCGCGCATCCTCGGCAAAGCCGTGGGCGACCAGTTCCTCGTCGGCGGTATAATCGGAAAAGACGAAGCCGCGGAACTGCATCTCGCCGCGCAATATGTCGGTGAGCAGTTCACTGTCGGCGGTAGCGGGGACGCCGTTGATCTCGTTAAAGGCGGCCATGGTGGTAAGGGCCCCCGCCGCGAACGCCTTGCCGAAGGGCGGGAGATGGGTTTCGCGCAGCGTTTCCTCGCTGATGTCGACATTGCCATATTCCAGGCCCGCGGCGACCGCGCCATAGGCGGCGAAATGCTTGGGGCAGGCGAGCAGGCTGTCGTCCCGGCGCAGGTCGCGGCCCTGGAAGCCGCGGATGCGGGCGGCGGAGAGCAGGCCGGTAAGGGTCACGTCCTCCCCCGCCCCTTCGACCACCCGGCCCCAGCGCTGGTCGCGGGCGACGTCGACCATGGGGGCGAAGGTCAGGTGCAGGCCGGCGGCGGTGGCCTCCACGGCCATCGCGCGGGCGGTGCGTTCGCACAAGGAAGGGTCGAAGCTGGACGCTTCGCCCAAGGGTACCGGGAAGATGGTCTTGAGGCCGTGGATCACGTCTCCGGCGAAGAGCAGCGGGATGCCGAGGCGGCTGTCCTTGACCGCGATCTCCTGCGCGCGGCGGGCGCCCGCGACGCCGATGCCGTTGAAGAGGCAACCGACCCGGCCCCGGCGCACTTCGTCGGTCAGGCGTTTCGCGTCCTGGATGCCGACCTGCGGGTTGGGCGGGTTGAAGGGGCGGAAGCTGTCGGCGAGGCAGGTCATCTGCCCGGCCTTTTCCTCGACCGTCATCTTCGCGATCAGGGCGTCGACGCGCTCGACATCGGTTTGGGCCAGGGCACGGGGCGAGACGCCAAGGGCGAAAGCGCCGCCCAGCGTGCGGATCATGAGGTCGCGACGGTCGATTATCATGCGGGGAAGGAAATAGCCTGCGAAGAATGAACGGAACTTGTCCGGTTAACATCCCGCTGGCGATTTCGCTCCGATGCGGCAAGGCGGCTGCGGTGCCTTGCCCCTGCCCCGCGATGATCAGGCCGAGAGGTCAGGCCTGCGCGAAGAGCTTGGTACCCGCGACGCCGATCACGATCATCGCCATGAAGCCGGCCTGCACCGGGTTCACCTTGTCCCCGAACAGGAAGATGCCGGCGATGATGACCCCCACCGCGCCAAGGCCGGTCCAGATCGCATAGGCGGTTCCGGCGGGCAGATCGCGCATCGCGAGCGCCAGCAGGCCCATGTTGAGGAAGCTCAAGGCGATCGGCACGGCGGATGCCTGCCAGTTGCCGAGCGTCGCGGCCCATTTGAGGCTCAAGGCCCAGCAGATTTCGGTAAAAACGGCAATGCCGAGGATCAGCCACGCCATGCGCGGTCTCCCTTTCGTCTCTCAACGGGCTCGAAAGGGAAGACAGGCCGGCCGGAAACCCGAAAGAGGCGGCATGTCGGGGAAAGGCTTGGTGGACGCACTAGGGCTCGAACCTAGGACCCGCTGATTAAGAGTCAGCTGCTCTACCAACTGAGCTATGCGTCCACACTGGCCTTCATTCCGGTCCTTGGCGGACCGTCTGCATCATGGCCTGATGCAGTGGTGGACAGGGCTGGATTCGAACCAGCGTACGGGAAACCCGGGCAGATTTACAGTCTGCTGCCTTTAACCACTCGGCCACCTGTCCAGTGCCCTACCCGGTGGAGAATTTGCGTTCCCCGCCGCGCTGGAGGCGGCCTAATGGCGAATGGAGACTTGCCTGTCAATGGCCTGATGTGAAAAGAGCGAAATCATGAAAAAGCCTAATCGCTCCACCAAGCCCAAGAGCGCCTTCCCGCGCTTCTACGGGCGCCATGCCGTCATCGCGGCGCTCGCCAACCCGAACCGCATCGTGCGCAAGATCTGGGGCACGCGCGAAGCGCTGGGCCAGCTCGACCTGCCGCCTGTGCTGCCGATCGTCTATTCCGACGTTGCCGACATGGGCCGCATGGTCCCGTCAGACGCCCCGCATCAGGGCATCGTCGCCGAAGTCGAGCCGCTGGACGATGTCTGGCTGGGTGAGGTGCTGGAGGAAGGGCAGGACGACAGGCGCCCGATCCTGGTGCTGGACCAGGTGACGGACCCGCATAATGTGGGCGCGATCCTGCGGTCGGCCGCCGCGTTCGATGCGCTGTGCATCGTGACGCAGGACCGGCATGCGCCGCCTGAATCGGGGGTGCTGGCGCGCGCGGCGTCCGGGGCGCTGGAAAACGTGCCATGGGTGCGCGTGGTCAATCTGGCCCGTGCCTTGGAAGAAATCGCCGAGGCCGGTTACTGGCGCATCGGGCTGGATGGCGACGCAGACACGACCATCGGCCAGGCGATCGGCGAATCGCGCGTCGCGCTGGTGCTGGGCGCCGAGGGCGAAGGGCTGCGCCACAATACGATCGCCCATTGCGACATCATCGCCAAGCTGCCGATCAGCCCGCGCATGGAAAGCCTGAACGTGTCCAATGCGGCCGCCATCGCGCTCTACGCGGCGACGAATCGCTAAACAAAACAAGGGGGAGCATCGATGAGCCGTCTATATCGGATCGCGGGCGCGCTCGCCGGCCTGCTCTCCCTGTCGGCCTGCCTGGTCACGCCGGGCAAGTTCGAATCCACCCTCGACATCCGCGCCGACCGCAGCTTCGCCTTCGCCTACAAGGGCGAGATCCTGGCGTCGGACATGGGCAAGGATGCCATCATGGGCGGTTCGACCTCGACCGACGGCGATGCGCAGGAGGACGAGGCGGAAAATACGCCGACGCTGATGCAGATCGCGCAACAGCAGAAGGAAGAGGATTTCAGCGACGCGGCGAAAGAGGGAACGGGCAAAAGCGACGAGGCGCAGATGCAGGCGATCGCCACCGCCCTGTCGAAGGAAAAGGGCTTCCGGTCGGCCCGCTATGTCGGCAACCACAAGTTCGAGATCGATTATGCGATCAACGGCACGCTGACCCACGCCTTCCTCTTCCCCTTCAACATCGACGCGCAGATCGTGCTGCCCTTCGTCGCGGTGGAGATGCGCGGGGACGATCGGGTGCGGGTGAAGGCGCCGGGCTTTGCCAACGGTTTCGACAAGAGCCAGGGACCGGCCGGCATGGGCAGCAGCGGAGACGACGCGACCAAGGCGCTGAACGGCACCTTCACGCTCACCACCGATGCGGAGATCGTCAGCCAGAATCAGGAAGAGGGCGCGCAGACCGTGCCCGAAGGCAAGCGGATCGTCTGGACGGTCACGCCGCTGACCAGCGACGCGCCCATGGCGACGTTGCGGGTCAGGAATTAGCCAGTAGAGAGGTGAACGATTAGATTGAATCGTTCACCTCTCTATTTGTCTTTTGATTACCGCATTCTGCGAGCCGTCGGCTGTTTCAGCCGACTTCAGAATGCTCTGGAGCCGTTCGTTTCGAGTGTGGTCGAGAAACGTCAAGCACAGCGCTGGCCGCTTCTCGACCCTTCGACAGGCTCAGGACAGGCTTCGCCCGAAGCGAACGGATGCAGAACCAGCCGCTCAGTCTTCCGGTGCGATCGTGACGCGCAGGCCGTCGAGCGCGTCGCTCATCACGACCTGACAGGACAGGCGGCTGGTGTCGTTGCGATGGTCCGAACTGTCGAGCAGGTCATTCTCGTCCTCGCTCATCGCGGGCAGCGAGTCGGCGAAGACGGGATCGACATAGACATGGCAGGTCGCGCAGGAGCAGCAGCCGCCGCACAGGGCGAGCAGTTCGTCAAAGCCGTTGTCGCGAATGACTTCCATCACCGACAGGCCATTGTCGCCATCGACAGCCTGTTCCTCGCCCGAACGGTTGACCACGATCAGTTTCGGCATCTATCCAATCCCCTAGAATTTTCTCCGCCGCTCTGACGAAGAGGAGCGGCGAAATCAAGGGCTGCTGCGCGATCCCATGGTGATGACTGCCGAACAATTGCGCGAAAGCCTCGATGCGATCGCGATTCTGGAGCCGGGTTTCGTGGCGGCGATCGGTCGCGTCGGCTATCCGCAACCGCGCGTGCGGGAGCCGGGATACGAGACGTTGCTGCGCACCATCGTCGGCCAGCAGGTGAGCGTCGCCGCAGCCGCGGCGGTGTGGCGCAAGCTGGAGGCCGAACTGGGCATGGGCTGCACGCCCGATGCGCTGCTGGCGCGCGATTTCGACACATTACGGGCTTGCGGACTGTCGCGGCAGAAGCAGGGCTATGCCCGCAGCCTGGCCGAACTGATCCTGTCGGGCGCCCTCGACCTGCGCGCGCTGCCGGAGGATGACGAGGACGCGATCGCGCAACTGGTGCAGATCAAGGGGATCGGTCGCTGGTCGGCGGAAATCTACCTGCTTTTCGCCGAGGGCCGCCCCGATATCTGGCCCGCCGGCGACCTGGCTGTGCAGATCGAGATCGGTCGCATCCTGGGCCTGCCCGAACGGCCGAGCGAAAAACTGACCCGCGAGGTCGCCGAAGCCTGGCGCCCGCATCGCGGCGCCGCCGCGATCATGGCCTGGCACCATTATAACACCGAGGTTCTCTGACAATGGCACTCCCCCACGCCCGTTACATCGTCCTCGATCATGAGGGCGCATGGAAGATCAATCTGGACAATAAATATTACGGCCCCTTCCCGACCCAGGCCGATGCGGTGGCGACCGCCACAAGCGGCGCGCAGAAGGCGGCCGGCGCGGGCTATCCCGCCTCGGTCCTGTTGATGAAGGGAACCAGTTTCGAGACGTTATGGACCAACGTCCCGGACTGACCCGACCGACATGACAGGGTCTGTCATTTTTTTCGCCGTCGCGGGAACCTGAAGGTCGAAACGGATTTTACTTTCTCCAAGTTCCACAGGCTGAGAGCATGGATAAGAAGGTACTGATCGTAGAAGACGAAATTTTCGTCGCGCTGGAAATCGAGCAGATTGTCGAGGATGCCGGCTTCACTGTCGGCGCGATCGCCGCTGACCGGTGTGCTGCGCTGGAATCGGCGGATTCCTGTGACATCGCGCTGGTCGATCTCAACCTGCGCGATGGGCCGACCGGCCCTCAGATCGGCATCGAACTGGCTCGCCGCTATGGTATCCGGGTCATCTACGTCACCGCCAACCCTTCGCAGATCGGCGAGGCATCGGTAGCGGCATTGGGCGTCATCACCAAGCCCTTCCGCGCGCAGAGCATCTCTGCCGCGCTGCAACTGGCAGCCGAGGACGAGCCGGATCTGGAAGAAACGGAGATTGCGGGCTTCACGCCCTTCCGTCAGCACGGCTCATGGAACGTGATGGAATCCAGAGGCTGATCTCCAGTCCGGCCGGACGCCAGGTCCGCGCCAGCCGCCCGCCCAATTGTCGTTCGACGCTGAGCGTCATCAGCCGGCTGCCGAAGCCTTCCGCACCGGCGGGCGTCACGACAGGACCGCCTTCTTCGCGCCAGTCGATACGGACATCCTCACCCTCTACCGACACATGCAGATGCACCCTGCCGTCCGCGACGGACAAGGCGCCATATTTTGCGGCGTTGGTCGCCAGTTCGTGGAACAGGAGCGCGAGCGGCGTGGCCGAACGGTCGTCGATGCGGGGATCATCCCCGGACAGCAGGATGCGGGTCGCCTGCCCGGTGCGATAAGGCGCGAAAATCTGGTCCAATATGCCCCAGAAATGGCCCTGCCCCTGCCCAATCTGCGGCGCCGATTCAGCGCTGTGCGGACGAACGAAGTCATGGGCGCGGCCGAGCGCCAGGATGCGGTCGCGCAGATCCTCCGCCACGTCGCCGATCGCCGGATGCTGACGCGCCGACAGGCCGATGAGGCCGGCGATCACGGAGAAGATATTCTTGATCCGGTGCGACAGTTCATGCGCGATCATCTCGCGCTCTTCCATCATCAGCCGCTGTTCGTGAATGTCGGTGCAGGTGCCGATCCAGCGCGCGACATTGCCGTCAGCGTCATAGATCGGCAGGGCACGCCCCAGCGTCCAGCGATAGTCGCCGCTATGGTGACGCAACCGATATTCGATCTCATAGGGGTCGCCCGTCGCCAGGCTGTGGCGCCAGCGTTCCCATGCGATGGGCTGATCATCGACATGGAACATGCCGTTCCACCCCTCACCATCGGTCGATCCGACCGGCACGCCGGTATATTCGTACCAGCGGGCGTTGTAATAATCATGATAGCCGTCGGGCAGCGTCGACCACACCATCTGCGGCATGGTGTCTGCCAGCGTGCGAAACATGCGGTCGCTGTCCGCCACGGCGGTAGCATCCAGCCGCTGCTGGATGATCGTGTCGCGGTCGCGGCGGCGTCCTTCCAGTTCCACCATCACCTGTCGTGCCAGCAGGGTCAGGCCCTGTCGTTGCAGCGCCGTCAGGTCGTCGCGCGAAACCGTATCGATGACGCAGAGCGCACCCAGCGGCGCGCCATCGGCATCGACAAGCGGCGCGCCGGCGTAGAAGCGGATATGCGGCGGCCCTGTGACCAGCCCATTGTCGATGAAGCGGGGATCGCGCGTCGCGTCCGGCACGACGAAGATATGTTCGCCCAGCATGGCAAGAGCACAGAAGGAGACGTCGCGGGGCGTTTCCTCCGCGTCAATGCCAATGCGGGCGAGAAAGCGCTGGCGCACATCCTCCACGATGCTGACCAGCGCGATCGGCGCGCCGCACAGTTCGGCAGCGAAGGCGGTGATGTCGTCGAGTGTGCGGAAGCCCCCGGCGTCCAGATCATAGAGCGCAAGCAGCGCCGCCCGATCCGTCGCCAGCCCCCGTCCGTCAGCCATCGCTGACGCGTTCGATGTCCGCGCCGACGGCAGAAAGCTTTTCCTCCAGCCGCTCATAGCCGCGATCGAGATGGTAGACGCGGTTGACCTGCGTCTCGCCGTCCGCCGCCAGGCCTGCGAGGATGAGGCTCATCGAGGCGCGCAGGTCGGTCGCCATTACCGGCGCGCCGACCAGCCCCGACACGCCGCGCACGACCGCCGTGCGGCCGTTGACGGCGATGTCCGCACCCATGCGCGCCAGTTCGGGCACATGCATGTAGCGATTTTCGAAGATCGTCTCGGTCAGCACCGATGCGCCGTCGGCCAGCGTCAGCATCGCCATGAACTGCGCCTGCATGTCGGTCGGGAAGGCCGGGAAGGGCGCTGTCGAGATGGTGAGCGGCTTGAGCTTGCCGTCGGAAGAGACGCGGATGCCGTCCTTGTGTATGTCCACCTGCACGCCCGCGTCCCGCAGCGCGGCGAGGATGGCGTGCATGTCGTCGGCATCGGCGCCGATCAGGTCGAGCGAGCCGCCGGTGATCGCCGCGGCGCAGGCATAGCTGCCCGCCTCGATCCGGTCGGGCATGACGCTGTAGGTCGCGCCATGCAGGCGATCGCGGCCGTGGATCACCAGCTTGTCGCTGCCGATACCCTCGATCTCCGCGCCCATGGCGACGAGCAGGTTGCAGAGATCGACGATTTCCGGTTCGCGCGCGGCGTTTTCGAGCGTGCAGGTGCCCTTGGCGAGCACTGCGGCCATCAGCGCATTTTCCGTCGCGCCGACCGACACGACCGGGAAGGTGTAGATGCCGCCGGGCAGGCCGCCGTCGGGCGCGCTGGCGCGGACATAGCCGGCGGTCAGTTCGATCTTCGCGCCGAAGGCTTCGAGCGCTTTCAGATGCAGGTCGATCGGGCGGTTGCCGATGGCGCAGCCGCCGGGCAGCGACACCCGCGCTTCGCCCGCGCGGGCGAGCAGCGGCCCGAGCACCAGAATCGACGCGCGCATCTTGCGCACGATGTCATAAGGCGCCTCGGTCGAGGTGACGCGGCCGGCGCGCATGGTCATGACGCGGCCGAAATCCTCCGGCCGGGCGCCCTCGATCATGGTCGATACGCCGAGCTGGTTCAGAAGGTGGCCGAAACTGTCGACGTCAGCCAGGCGCGGCAGATTGCGCAGCGTCACCGGCTCATCGGTCAGCAAGGCGCAGGGCAGCAGCGTCAAAGCCGCATTCTTGGCGCCGGAAATGGGAAGGCGGCCGCTCAGTGCTTTGCCGCCGCGAATATCAATGCGGTCCATCGCTCAGGGTTAATAGCGGCAAACGCGCGCCGCGCAAGGCGGCTGAGCGGACGGGACCGCACTCCTGCAACGGACCAACGAAACATTATTGCAATGGGTCACAGGAGATTGATCGAGTTTAGTGCATATCCTGAAAATGCAGCCAAAAGGCAGATGGGGCGTTCTGCCATCGTAACGAGAAATTCTGGAAAAAGGTGTTTTTGGTGGCAACGAGCTGTTTCGCGGAAAGACTGGCCAAGCAGGTGCCCCTGTCGGAAGCGGAAAAGAGCGCACTGGCCCGGCTTGAGGAAAATCCGCGCAAGGTAAAGCGCGGGTCGATGATCCAACGCGTCAACGAGACAGTGACGGAATTGTTCGTCCTGCGCGAAGGACGCGTGATGAGTTTCGTCATCCTGCCCGATGGCAGCCGCCAGATATTGCGCGTCTACTTTCCCGGCGACTTCATCGGATCAGCCAGCACCATCTATAGCAAGGCGCCCGAATCGCTGATCGCGCTTTCGGACGCGATCGTCTGTCCGTTCGACAAACAGGCGCTGCGCCGCCTGCTGGACGAATATCCGCGCGTCGCCGCCCTGCTGTTCCTGCTGTCCAACGCCGAGCGGGTGTCGATGACCGACCGGCTCGCTGCCTTGGGCCGCACCTCGGCGAAGGCGCGCGTCGCCTCCTTCCTGCTCGACATGTTCGACCGACTTCGCGTCACCGACGACAGCATTACTGACAGTTTCGAGCTGAAGCTGACGCAGGAGGAGATCGGCGATTCCATCGGCCTCACCTCCGTCCATGTGAACCGGATGATCCGACAGATGGAGCAGGAAGCACTGATCAGCCGGTCCAATGGGCGGATCACCCTGCTCGACATGGAACGGTTGGAGGATATCGGCCATTATACCAATCGGCACAAGGACATGGATCTGGATTGGCTGCCGATCGGCTGACCCTCATCTGGCGTTTTTGCGCTCCGGGGCGAAGCATGTCGTGCACCGGCGCCAGCAGGTGACGCCGGGCATGGCCAACGCGGGTTGCAGGCCGCGTTCGGGATAGAGGCCGGCCAGGATCGCGGGCGAAACGCCTTCCGGCGCGGCGCGATTGTGGCACATCAGGCAGTTGCGGACATATTTGGCGCGGGTGAGCGCGCTATGATCCTCCTGCGCGCGGACCGGGCCGGGCAGCAGGAGAAGCAGGCCGGCGAGCGCCAGCCGGCGCATCACGCCAGCAGCTCGACATCCCAGTAGAGCCAGTCGTGCCAGCTTTCGTGCAGATAGCCGGGGGGGAAGGCTCGACCATGTTCCTGCAACTGCCAGCTGGTCGGCCGGATCGGCTGAATATGCAGCTTCATCCCCGCTTCCTTCGGGGTGCGTCCGCCCTTTTTCAGATTGCAGGGCGAGCAGGCGGTCGCGACATTTTCCCAGGTCGTGCGGCCACCGGCGCGGCGCGGGACGACATGGTCGAAGGTCAGGTCGCTGGTCTTGCCGCAATATTGGCAGGCGAACTTGTCGCGCAGAAACAGGTTGAAACGGGTGAAGGCAGGATGTTCGGACGGCTTCACATATTGCTTCAGCGCGATCACCGAGGGGATCTTCATCTGAAGGCTGGGGCTATGCACCTCTCGCTCATAGGAGGAGATGATGTCCACCCGATCCAAAAAAACCGCCTTGATGGCAGTTTGCCAGGGCCAGAGGCTCAGGGGATAATAGCTGAGCGGCGTGTAATCCGCGTTCAACACAAGTGCCGGACAATTTTCCGGATGCCGTATGAGGTCGGGATGGTACATAGAAAACCTTCTACCCCCTTGTCGACGCTGCTCATCCAACAGCAACGTGACACCAGCATGACAGCATTAACGAATATCATCCGTCAAGAGCCTGTATGACTCAGCCTGCCGCACCACAGCATATAGTGACCCGCTTTGCTCCCAGCCCCACTGGTAGACTGCATGTCGGCCATGGCTGGTCAGCCTTGCTGGCCATGGACATGGCGCGCGCGGCCGGCGGAACGCTGCGCCTGCGGATCGAGGATATAGACGGCACGCGCAGCCGGCCCGAACATGTCGCGGGGATCATCGAGGATCTGCGCTGGCTGGGCGTGGAATGGGACGGGGAGATCGCCTTCCAGTCGCAGCGGCTGGACAGCTATGACGCCGCGCTGGATCGGCTGCGCGCCATGGGCCTGCTCTATCCCTGTTTCTGCACCCGCGCAGACATTCAGGCGAGCCTGACGGCACCGCACGGACCGGAGGGAGCACTCTATCCGGGGACATGCCGGGGGCTGGATGCAGCGGAGAGTGCGAGGCGGATCGCTGTAGGGGATGCCCATGCCTGGCGGATCGACATGGCGCAGGCGGCGGAGCGTGTGGGGGAATTGCGGTGGGCCAGCCTGTCTTTTCCCGAAGAGAAGCAAGGGGCTTCGACAGGCTTAGCCCGAACGGAATCCGTACAGGCTGATCCCCTTGCCCATGGCGACGTGGTGCTGGCGCGCAAGGATGCGCCGGCCAGCTATCATCTGTCCTGCACGCTGGACGACGCGGCGATGGGCGTGACCCATGTGCTGCGCGGCGACGATCTGCGCGGGGCGACCGACATCCACCGGCTGATCCAGGCGTTGCTGGACCTTCCCTCCCCCGCCTATGTCCATCATCCGCTGCTGGTCGGGCCGGACGGCCGGCGGCTCGCCAAGCGGGACGGGTCGATCGCGCTCGCTGACCTGCGCGCACGGGGGGTGGCGCCGGACGTACTGGCCGCCGACCTGCGCGCCGGACGCTTTCCCATTGGCATAAGGCTCGCAAGGGCATAGGCTGGCGCGATGAACACCGTGCTGGTCATCGCCCTCATCCTCGCCATGATCGCGACTTTGGTCGCGCTGATCCGGGGCATCATCGCCTTCCTCCAGACCACCAAGGAGGATTTGAACGCGCCCGAGGGCAACGGCCCCAGCCCCGCGCGGCTGAAGCAGAACAAGATGATGATGAACCGCATCCTGTTTCAGGCCGCCGCGATCATCATCGTCGCGATCCTGCTGATGTCGAAGGGACATGGCTGACAAGGCCGGTTTGCCAATATGGTCAAGCTGAACAAGATCTACACCCGCACCGGCGATGCCGGCACCACCGGCCTGGTCGATGGATCGCGCCTGCCCAAACATGCGTCGCGGATGCAGGCGGTGGGCGATGTGGACGAGGCGAACAGCGCGATCGGCCTGGCGATCATCGCCATGGGCGCGCGGCCAGAGACGCGCTGGCTGACCACCATCCAGAACGACCTGTTCGATCTGGGCGCGGATCTCGCCACGCCGATCCCGGAGGGCGAAGATGAACCCTGGGCGCTGCGCATCGTCGCAAGCCAGGTGAAGCGGCTGGAAGACGAGATCGACACGATGAACGCGGAACTTGCGCCGCTCGACAGCTTCATCCTGCCGGGCGGATCGCACGCCGCCGCCGCCGTCCACCTCGCCCGCGCGATCGCCCGACGGGCGGAGCGCAGTGCGACCGCCGCCGCAGTCGAGGTCGCGTTGAACCCGCAGGCGCTGGCCTATCTCAATCGTCTGTCCGACCTGCTGTTCGTGCTGGCGCGGCGGTTGAACGACAATGGCGCGGGCGATGTCAAATGGGTGCCGGGCGCTTCACGCTGATCCCGGCGGCGCGTTTCGACTCTCGCGCCGCACAACCTACCCCGTCCGCTGACATTAACCCTGTTTCTTCAGCACCCGTTTAGACGCATCCTCAAAAAGCTGCTCGCGGTCGCAATATAGACGGGGACAGCCGTGCAATTCTATCTCGCAACGTCGTTCATCTTTCCGCGTTCGTTGCGGCTGCGGCTGTTCGCGACCTGCTTCGTTGCGACGCACATGCCGCTGATCGGCTATCTGGCCTGGGGTCTGTCGACGGGCCGGATCGCGCTGGCTGAATTCGTGCTGTTGACGTTGGCGACAGTGGTCGGCACCGCCATCGCTCTGCTGGGCATCGGCGCTATGCTGAGTCCGATTCAGGCGCTGGCCGAGACCCTGCACCGGGGCGAGACGACGTCAGGCGCGCTGCCCGAAGTGGGCGACGTCATCCAGACACTCTATGCCGGATTCCATCGCGCGGCCAACGCCACCCAGGCGCGGATCAACGACCTGCACAATGCCGCGCATGAGGATCTGCTGACCGGCGTCGCCAATCGACGCGGTTTCCTGAGCCAGATCGACGCGCTGCCGATCGATCGGCGCAAGGGCTGCGTTGCGCTGATCGACATCGACTATTTCAAGCGCGTCAACGACCAACTGGGCCATGACGAAGGCGACAAGGTTCTGGGCGCCTTCGCCGCGCGCCTGTCCGCCCAGCTGCGACGCATGGATATCGTCGCCCGCTGGGGCGGCGAGGAATTCGCCATCTTCTTCCAGGACTGCATCGAGGATGAGGTGAGCTGGTCGCTCGCGCGCGTCGCCAGTCGGATGCGCAGCGACCCGATCGGGCTGGTGAGTGGGCGGCCGATCAGCTTTTCCGCCGGCATCTGCCGCTGGAAGGGGGACGATCTGGAAGACGCGCTGCGCCGCGCCGATGAGGCGCTCTATGAAGCCAAGCAGGCGGGCCGCGACCGCATCTGCCGCGCCCAGCCCCTGCTTCAGGAAGTGTGAACTTAGGGGCGATCCGGAACCGCTGGCGCTTTTGTGCGCTTTCTTCCAGAGAACGGCACAACCGTATCGGGAAGGGCATTTATGGCCAGAAGCTGGACGGACGCCCGGCAGGATGATCTGGAAGAGCGCTATCGCGCGGTGCGGGCGCTCAGCGAAGCCTTGGCTGCACCCTTGTCGGATGCTGACGCGACGGTACAGTCGATGCCCGATGCGTCCCCCGCCAAATGGCATCTGGCGCATACGAGCTGGTTCTTCGAGACGTTCGTCCTGCGCGATCATGTGACGGGATATCGCCCCTTCGATCCGCGCTACGCCTTTCTATTCAACAGCTATTATGAGGCGGAGGGCGCGCGCCACGCCCGGCCGATGCGGGGGATGCTGACGCGGCCATCGCTCGCCGAAGTGCGGGCCTATCGCGCACATGTCGATACGGCGCTGCTCGCCGCACTCGGCATGTTGCCGCAGCCCGCACGGGCGCTGGTGACGCTGGGGCTGCATCATGAGCAGCAGCATCAGGAATTGTTGCTGACCGACCTGCTCCATCTCTTTTCGCTCAATCCGCTTGAACCGGCGCTGTTCGAGGCACCGAGCGCCGCGCCGGTCGACTTGCCGGGGCCGCTCCACTGGATCGAGGGCCGGCAGGGACTGGTCGAGATCGGCGAGGATGGGCGCAGCGGCTTCGCCTTCGATTGCGAAGGGCCGCGACACAAGGTGGTGCTGCATCCCCATGCGCTGGCGCACCGACCCATTACCAATGGCGAATGGATCGCCTTCATCGAGGATGGCGGATATCGGACGGCGGCGCACTGGCTGTCGGACGGCTGGGCATGGGTGCAGGCGGAAAAGGTCGATGCGCCGCTCTACTGGAAGCGGGGCGAGCAGGGCTGGACGCGCTTCGGGCTGGACGGGCGCCAGCCGGTCAATCCTGCCGCGCCGGTGACGCATATCAGCCTTTTCGAGGCGGACGCCTATGCCAGCTGGGCAGACGCGCGCCTGCCGACCGAGGCGGAATGGGAAAGCGCGGCGCAGAATGTCGCGGCGGTGAGCGGCAACCAGCTGGACGGCCCCGCCTGCCCCCGCCCCCGGCCGGCGGAGGACAGCGCTGCGCTGACGCAGATGTTCGGCGACGTATGGGAATGGACCGGCAGCGCCTATCGGCCGCACCCCGGATTCCATGCGGCGCCGGGCGCGGTCGGCGAATATAATGGCAAGTTCATGTCCGGCCAGTTCGTGCTGAAAGGCGGCAGTTGCGCTACCCCGCGCAGCCACGGGCGGGCCAGCTACCGAAATTTCTTCTATCCCCACCAACGCTGGCAGTTCACCGGGCTGCGGCTGGCCAAGGATCTCTGAATGCTCTTGACCGACGAAGCGCCTACGCTGACGCGCACCATCGATCCTGCCTTTCGCCGCGACATCATAGAGGGGCTTTCGCGCAGCCCGAAGGCGACCCCGCCTATCTGGTTCTACGATCGACGCGGATCGGAACTGTTCGAGGAAATCACCGACCTGCCCGAATATTATCCCACGCGGACCGAAACCGCGCTGCTGAAAGCGCATGGGGCGGATTTCGCGGCGGCTGTCGGCGAAGGACGCGCGGTGGTGGAGTTCGGTGCGGGCAGCGCGCGCAAGACGCCGCACCTGCTGCGCGCGATTCAGCCCGCCGCCTATGTGCCGATCGACATCAGCGGCGATTTCCTGCGCGTAAGCAGCGCCGAACTGGCGCAGGCCTTTCCCGACCTGCCGGTGCTGCCGCTGGTGGGGGATTTCAACGGGCCGCTGGAACTGCCCAAGGCGGTCGAGGGGCTGCCCCGGCTGGGCTTCTTCCCCGGATCGACGATCGGCAACATGGAGCCGGACGCGGCCGTCGACCTGTTGCGGGCGATGCGGCGGTTGTTGGGCAAGGACGCGATGCTGCTGATCGGCATGGACCGGATCAAGGATCGGGCGCGGCTGGTCGCGGCCTATGACGATGCGGCGGGTGTGACGGCAGCGTTCAACCTCAACCTTGTCGAGCGGATCAACCGCGAACTGGAGGGCGACCTGCCGATTGACGGCTTTGCCCATCGCGCGGTCTGGAACGACGAGAAGGCGCGGATCGAAATGCATCTGGAGGCGGTGCGGTCACTGCATTTCCATGTTGCTGGCCAATGTTTTCGCATGGAGCCGGGCGAGACGATCCATACCGAGAGCAGCCATAAATATGGCCCGCGCGACGAACGGCTGCTGCTGCGCGCGGGCGGATGGGAACCGGCGTGCGAGTGGACCGACGCCGAAGGGTTGTTCACGCTGGTGCTGGCGGAGGCGGGTTAGTCGGTCGCGAGCAGCAGGTCGCGCAGGTCGGTGAGACTGGGCAATATCCGGGCGCAGGCGAGGACCAGTTCCTCGGTCGGAGGTAGCAGGTCGGGGACCATGACCGTGGCGATGCCCGCCGCCGTTGCCGAGCGGACGCCGGCATGGCTGTCCTCCACCGCGACGCAGAAGGCCGGGTCGACGCCCAGCCGGTCGGCCGCCAGCAGATAGGGTTCGGGGTGCGGCTTGGGCCGTTCCACGTCGCTGCGGGTGACGATCACGTCGAAATAGTGAAGCAGGCCGCTCCTTTCCAGCCGCTGCTGCGCATAGGGCGCGGCGGTGGAGGTGGCGAGCGCCATCGGAATCCCGCTGCGCGCCAGATGATCGAGCAGCAGCGGCGCGCCGGGACGCAACGGGATGCCGGCATCGACCGCCGCCTCGAACAGCGCGTCGCTGTCGGCGTAGAAGCGCGCCAGCGGGAAGTCCGGCCCCAGATGCGCCGCCAGCATTCGCTCATTTTCGTCGCGATGGATGCCGACCATCGACAGCAGCAGATCATCCGCCATCGGCCAGCCCAGCGCCAGCCCGGTTTCGGCAAAGGCCCGGCGATGCGCGGCCTCGGTATCGATCAGCGTACCGTCCATGTCGAAGATCACCGCGCGGATCGGGTCCGGCAGGGTCGAGGGGACGGTCGAAGGGGCGGATTGGCGAGGAGAGGAAGCCATGACCGCAATATGGGCGGTCAAAGGTAACGTTTCCATTGCAAAGCGCAGCCGCGCGGTTGCGTGGAGCGGCAGGTGTTCCGCCGGATGCGGTAAGGCGGGCGGAGCGCTATCCGTTTCTCGACAAGCTCGAAACGAACGGAGGTGGAGCTACTCCACCACCCGCGCCGACCAGGTGGTGATCCAGTGCCACGCGCCACGACATTCGCCCATGCTGGTCGCTTCGGTCAGGCGGAAGCGGCTGCCGTCCCAGACATAGGTTTCGCTGCCGCCGCAATCGCCGAGGCCGCGCCCCTTGGCGAAGCTCTGGAGCAGCGATTTTTCCGCGACCCAGCCGGCATTGACCAGCATGGGCTTGGCCTCCTCTTCGCTCCAGCCGGGCTTGTAGTCGAAGCTGGCGAAACGGAAGGCGCGGCGGCCGGCGACGCCGGTGGCGATCACCGGGACCGACGTGAAATTATAGGCGCCATTGCCGCAGGGGACGAGAATCAGCGTCTCGGTCTTCGACAGGCGGTGGAGTTCGGGCGTCTGCGGGCCGCTGCGGATCTCGTCAGTGCAGCCGGTGAACTTGCCGAGCGCGGTCAGTTCCTCGCGCCAGAGCGCGGCAGGCGCGGCCCCCTTGGCGATCAGGGCGCGGCGGATTTCCGGCATGGCGGGCGCGGCGCGCACCGCGAGCGGCCCCAGCGCACCGGTCGCGACCAGCGCCGTGCTGGTGCCGGCGCGTCCCTGCCGCGCGTCCATATAGCGTAGCGCAGCGCCCGATCCGGCGAGCGAGGGACGACCCAGGACGCGATTGCCCGCGCGCACCTCCAGCACGCTGCCGCGCGCCATGGCAATGGCGAGCGCATCGGCCTGCGGACCGCGCAGCGTGGCTTCGCCATCCTTGCTGGGAATGCCGACAACCTTGCGCCCGTCGACGTGGAAGCTGACCTCACCCACGCCCTTGGCGTCGCGGCTGACCCAGACTTCGGCCGCCGCGTCCGGCCCGGCACCGCGTGCCACACCGACCATCACCGGATTGTCCGGCCAGTCGCCACCTTCGGGCAACAGCGATACCGCCTCGCATCGGCTGCGATTGTCGCAGCCGATGGTCCAGTCCTTGTAGGTTTCCAATATGCCGGGTTTGGGCGCCTGCGCAGCGACCATGCCCGACCAACCCAGGGCCGCGATCGCGACCGTGAAAAAAACTTTAGCCCCCATGGGTTAACCATAACGGATTATAAACCCAAGCGGTAGAGGCTCCGTTACGGGTTCATGTCGTTTTGGATCAGAGGCTGAGCATCAAACCCGCCAGCGCCGCGCTCATCAGATTGGCGAGGCTGCCGGCGACCAGCGCCTTCAGACCGAGCTTCGCGATCATCGGCCGTTGGTTGGGCGCGAGATTGCCGGTCACGGCCATCTGGATCGCAATCGAGCTGAAATTGGCGAAGCCGCACAGCGCGAAGGTGATGACGGCGATGGTCGCGGGCGACAGCGCGCCCTGCACCTGGCCGAGGTTGATATAGGCGACGAATTCGTTGAGCACGACCTTGGTGCCGAACAGGCCGCCCGCGATCTGCGCCTCGTTCCACGGGATGTTGAGCAGATACATGACCGGCGAGAAGACGTAGCCGAGCAGCATCTGGAAGCTGAGGTCGGGATAGCCGAAAATACCACCGATGCCGCCCAGAATGCCGTTCGCGAGCGCCACGAGCGCGACGAAGGCCAGCACCATGGCACCGACCGCGACCGCCAGCTTCACGCCGGTCTGCGCACCCTGCGCGGCGGCCATGATGATGTTGGCGGGCTTTTCCTCGTCATGGGTGGCGACGGGCATGGGTTCGCCCGGCGTGGTTTCCGCGTTCAGCACCGCCGGACCGGCCGCGCTGCGGCGGGTTTCGGGCAGGTGGATGTCGTCGTCCAGCGGCAGTTCGGGTTCGCATTCCGGCTCGTCGGGCATCATGATCTTGGCCATCAGCAGCCCGCCGGGCGCGGACATGAAGCTGGCGGCGAGCAAATAATCGATCTTGATCCCCATAGAGGCATAGGCGGCGAGAATGGTGCCCGCCACGCCAGCCATGCCGCTGGTCATCACCGCGAACAACTGCGGCCCGTTGAGGCCGGCCAGATAGGGTCGGATCACGAGCGGGCTTTCGCTCTGCCCCACGAAGATGTTGGCGGCCGCGCACAGGCTTTCGACCTTGGACACGCCCGTCACCTTCTCGATCGCACCGCCGACCCAGCGGACGATGAACTGCATGATGCCCAGATAATAGAGGATCGACACCAGGCTGGCGAAGAAGATGATCACCGGCAGCGCGGCGATGGCGAAGCTGGCCCCGCCGATTTCGGGCTTGGCCAGCGGGCCGAAGATGAAGTTGGTGCCCGCCTGCGCATAGCCGAGCAGGTTGGCGACTCCATGCGACATACCGCCGATAATGGCCCGACCGGCCGGGACATAGAGGACCAGCATCGCGATTCCCGCCTGCAACAGGAAGGCGGCGCCAACGACCCGCGGCTTGATGGCGCGGCGGTTGGAGGAGAGGGCAAAGGCGATGGCAAGGATCAGGAGAATGCCGGCAAGGCCGATGAGAAGATGCATGAAGCGCTTTCGCGGGAAATGACAAACGGCGCGACTATATGGATCGCGACGCAGGGAAGCCAGTGCTTTGCTGTAGTTAGGTGATGCTACAAAGCCGCTACATTGGGCAATCGCCCGGATATATCCATGTTCTACCCGCATCGTCGAGGGTCTGCAAACAGACGAAAAGGCGGAAGCGGGATGACGCAGGGTAGCGAGCTCCATGATCATGGGTTGATGCACGATCTGGAACGGGTGCGCGAACTGGCGCGCGAGAATATCGGGCGGCGGCGGACGCTGCGCCTGCTCTTTTCGGCGAGCGGCGCGGCACTGATCGGCGCATGCGGCGGCGGTGGCAGCTCCGGCAGCAGCAGTTCCACATCTACGGCGACCCCCACGCCGACACCAACTCCGACGCCCACCCCCACGTCGACATCGTCCGGCACCTGCGTCGTCGATCCGGAAGAGACGAACGGCCCCTATCCGGCGGACGGGTCCAACAGCAGCAACGGCAGCGTGGTCAATGTGCTGGACGACACGGGCATCGTGCGCACCGACATAAGGTCCAGCTTCGGTTCGTCGTCCGGCACCGCAGAAGGCATCACGATGACGCTCACCATCACCGTGGTGAACGTCAATAGCAGTTGCGCGGCGCTGGAGGGCTATGCCGTCTATATCTGGCACTGCACCCGCGACGGGCTTTATTCGCTGTACACCGTGCCGGGCGAAAATTATCTGCGCGGCGTGGGCGTGACCGATGCCAACGGGCAGGTGACCTTCACCAGCATCTTCCCCGGCTGCTATGACGGGCGCTTCCCGCATATCCATTTCGAGGTTTATCCGAGCCTGGCGCGGGCGACCAGCTATGCCAATCGTGTGCTGACTTCGCAATTCGCCATGCCGACCGATGCGTGCAACACGGTCTATGCCACCAGCGGCTACAGCAGCAGCAAGACCAACTTCGCGAAGATCACGACCAGCAGCGACAATGTGTTCGGCGACAATAGCTCGGCGCAGGTCGCGGCGATGACGCCGACCATGACCGGCGACATAACGAACGGCTTCACCGGCACGGTGACGGTCGGGCTGGCGATCTGAGGGAAGCCGATATGACAGGAATGGCGCGGATGACTTTGCAGCTGACCCCTTCACCCGATATGCTACCCGCCACGATGGATGGTTCACGCATATTGGTGGTCGATGATGACGCGGACATCCGCGCGCTTCTGTCCGATTTTCTCGAACAACATGGCTTTGCCGTGACGGCGGTGGCGGATGGCGTCGGCATGGACCGTGCGATCGCCATGCAGGATTTCGACATCGCCGTCCTGGACGTGATGATGCCGGGTGAGGATGGGCTGTCGATCCTGCGGCGCCTGTCGGCGCGCGGCGGGTTGCCGATCATCATGCTGTCGGCGATCGGCAGCGATGTCGACCGGATCGTGGGGCTGGAAATGGGGGCGGAAGATTATCTACCCAAGCCGTGCAACCCGCGCGAATTGCTCGCGCGCATTCGAACCGTACTGCGTCGCCATCGCCGGAACGCCGTCGATGAACCGGTTTCAGGAGGCCAAAGGCTGCGCTTTGCCGGTTGGCAGATCGACATGGGCGCACGGCTGCTGACCGATCCCGACAATGTCGTGGTGACGCTGACCGATGGCGAATTCCGCCTGCTGCGTGCCTTCATCGAGCATCCGCGTCGGGTTTTGAGCCGCGACCAGTTGCTCGACTGGTCGGCGGGCAGCGAAAGCGAAAGCTACGACCGCGCGATCGACGTGCAGGTCAGCCGCCTGCGCCGCAAGCTGGAGCGCGGCACCAGGGGCGAAGGTAGCGAGGATCTGGTCCGCACCATCCGCAACGAGGGCTATATGTTCACCGCCGAGGTCCGCACGGCGTGAATTCACACCTGGATCGCCTGAACCCATCGATCCTGACGCGGATCGTCGCGTTGGTCGCCGCGACCCTGTTGCTGGCGCTGGGCGCGATGATGCTGGTCGCCTTTCGCGGTCCGCCACCCCATGCCCGGCCGATGTTCCTGCCCGAGGCGGCGCAACTGCTGCGCGGCGAGGCCGCCCCGACGGCTGCGGCGTGGAGCATAGCGCGCTACCATTCCGATCGCGCGCCCTTGCCAGATGTCGGGCAGGAGGTCGATGGGCATGCAAGTACGCAGATCGCCGGCATGCTGGGTGTGCCGACGCGCGACGTTCGCCTGCTGCGCGAACGCCCGCCCGCTTCGATGCGCGACACCCCCTTGCCGCCTCAGTCTGACAGCGCACGATCAGCCTTGTTCCGCGCCTTCGTCGTCGCGCAGCGCACGGGCGACGGCTGGACTGTCGTCCAGGCCTGGCAGGGCGCCAATTTGCGCTGGTATGGCATCACCCTGTCGCTGATGGCGGGTATCTTCATCCTGCTGCTGCTGCCGGCCTATTGGGTGGCGCGCCGCATCACGCAGCCGATCCGCCGCCTGGCGGAGGGCGCCGCGACCGAGCGGCCCGAACGCGCCGAGCCGCTGCCGCTGACCGGTCCGCCCGAAGTGCGCGCCGTGGGCGCCGCCTATAATCATATGCGCGCGCGCATCGCCGACTATCTGAGCGAACGAACCGCGATGCTGGTGGCGATCGCGCATGACCTGCGGACGCCGATGACCCGTCTCTCCTTTCGCCTGGAGCAGTTGCCCGACGGTCCGCGCGCCAAGGCGCAGGCCGATGTCGAGGAAATGCGGGCGATGGTGACGACCCTGCTCGACTTCATGCGCGAGGGTGCCGATACCGCCGCACGGGTGCGGATCGACCTCAGCGCCATGGTCGAGACGCTGGCCGACGATCTGTCCGACATGGGGCAGGAGGTGGCGGTGATCCGGAGCGACCGGGCCGTGGTGCTGGGCGATGTCGTGGCGCTGCGCCGCTGCATCGGCAATCTGGTCGAAAATGCGGTGCGCTATGGCGGTGCAGCGCGGATAGCCATCGCTGTCGACGGCAGGCAGGCAAGCGTGTCGGTGGAAGATGACGGGCCGGGCGTACCGGACACGACGATCGAGCGGCTATGTGAACCCTTTTACCGGGGCGAAGCTTCGCGCAATCGCGAGACGGGCGGTGTCGGTCTGGGGCTGGCGATCGCACGCAACATCGCCGACAGCCATGGCGGGCGACTGGCCTTTGCCAACCGGACCGAAGGCGGACTGCGCGCCAGCGTCACCTTGCCAATGGCTCGGTAAGAACCTCAAATCCCTTCGAACGCCAACGACAGCCAGGACGCCATAGCATCCATCGCCAAAGGTGAAAGGCGAATGGCCCGGCGGCGGCGGCTGTTGGGCGAGGTATGATGTTCGCCCAGAAGGCCCCTTCGTTCCATGGTACCGACCTGGCCGACGACCGCACTCAGCGACAGCCGCGACTTTTCGCTGAGCTGTTCCAGCGTGAGTGCCTTTCCCTCCAGTTCGCCCTGATACAGCAGCAGCAATATATCCCAGGCCGGATCGGAGAAGAGATTCTGCCCAAACAGCGTTGCCCGCGATCGCCGCGCTTCGAGATAGCGGGCGAGCACGGCCAATTGTTCACTGCCCTCCCCGTCCAGAATTGCGGGTTCTTCCTTGCGGGCATGGAAATTGTTGAGGCACCGTTGCAGTGCGACCACCAGGTCGACCGCCTCCTGGCTGGTCGCCGTGCGTTCAAGCGGGATATGAACGGTCATGAAGCGCCTTCCGGTCGAGTTCGATGCCGATGATGGCGAACAGCAGCAGCGGAATGACCCAGACCGTGCTCAGCCCTTCGTAGATCTTGTCGGAAAAGCCATGCAGCAACAGGGTCGCGATATGGGTCAGCACCGTCATCAGCTGACTGGCCGCAACCCAGATCAGCCAATAGCTGGTGCTGCGGAGCATCAGCCATACCAGGCCGACGAACAGCAAAGTATCGACGATCGTCAGCCAGAATTGCGTGGCATGCCAGGAACCGGCCAGCTGCGCCGGCATGGTCAGCAGCACGCTCAGCAGGAAGACGAGCGTGAACCACCGCCCGTCCCTGCCGCCATAGACCATGGCGAAGGCACAGGCGGAAAGGGTCAGGAGCCAAAAAAAAGCCGCCAGCATCTACATTTCCAGTTGCGGGGGAGAATTATGGTCATGCCAATGCTGGCGGCTCCCCGATCAGGCGACCAGGGTGAGGTGACGCGGCGTTTCGTCCTGTGCGGGCGCATCCATGCCCAGCGGGCAGCCCACGGCAGTCACGGCGATCTGGCTATGTTCGAGACAGCGCGTCAACAGGGCGGTCGCGCGGATCATGTCGCTGCGGCCCTCGATGATCTTGCCGGCACCTTCGTGGATGCGCTGAAGGATACGCTGACTCTCGCTGGCGGTCAGACCCGAACCCTGCGCAGCGGCGATGAAGGCGGTGGTGAGCTGTGCTGCGTCGAGCAGCGCCGTATCCATCGCGGCAAAGGTCTGGCGGGTCTGGTCGGCGACGGCCTGGGTCTTGACGGTATCGAGGTTCAGCACAAGTCTTCTCCTTCGCACGACGCCGTCCGGCGGTGCGTTGTCAGCATGGTCTTTCTGGAAAGATCAACCCAGCGCCTTGAAGGCTCCGGAAATGAGCAGCAGCAACGTGATGACGCCGACACCAGTGAGAACCGCTGCGCGGATCATCGCCAATATGCGGCCATCGGTACTCAGTTCATTGGTCGATCCCCCGAGCGGCGGGCCGAAGGCCAGGATGCGACGCAGGAGAGTGGTTTGCTCCGTCTGCTCATCCGGCCTGTCCGGCTGAGCAAGGGATGACGCAGGTTCGGGATCGGAGGCAAGCGGCTCCGATTGATATATCAATGGCTGATATGCGTCATTCTGGCCGTTTCCAGGCTCGCCCGAGACGAACAGGCGCGCTGCCTCCTTGCGCGACGCGACGCCATATTTGCGCAGGCTGGTGCGCACGCGCTGATCGACCGTATGCTCCGACACATGGAGCTGGCGTGCGATTTCCTTGGAATTGAAGCCCTGCGCGACCAGACGCAGACACTGCTTTTCCCCCTCGCTCAAGGCTGGAAGGGTTGCGACCACTCCACCATTCCTCCTGCCTGAACCCCCAGCTACCGAACCCATCATCGGCATGGGGAGGACCAGCCTTCCATTCATCTCTACCGCCCCCATGGTTGCGATTCGGTTCGCGTCGGATGTCAAAGTGACACGACAACGCACGAAGACGCAATGCGGATGCCGCGAGACGAATCGCTCCGCAACGGACCAAGACGGGCATTGGAGGCCCGGTCCGCATCCCGATTGTGGTTGAGCGACAAAAAAGGCGGGGAAGCTGATGTCCCCCGCCTTTCGGAAAATCAGGCCGCGGCGTTATCCGGGCCGCCCTGAAACATCAGGCGGCCTTGTTCGGGCCGCCCTGAAACATCAGGCGGCCTTGTTCGGGCCGTCCTGAAACATCAGGCGGCCTTGGCGCGGCTCATGCGCTTGCGCTCGTTCGGATCGAGGTAGCGCTTGCGCAGACGGATGGTCTTGGGCGTCACTTCGACCATTTCATCGTCGTCGATGTAAGCGATCGCCTGTTCCAGCGTCATCTTCTTGGGCGGGGTCAGGCGGACGGCGTCATCCTTGCCGCTGGCGCGGAAGTTGGTCAGCGCCTTCGACTTCATCGGGTTGACTTCAAGGTCTTCGGGCTTGGCGTTCTCGCCGATCACCATGCCTTCATAGAGCGCTTCGCCCACGCCGACGAACAGGATGCCGCGATCTTCCAGCGGACCCAGTGCATAGGCATTGGCCTCGCCCGCGCCGTTCGAGATCAGAACGCCGTTCTTGCGGCCTTCGATCTTGCCCTTGTGGGGGCCGTACTTCTCGAACAGGCGGTTCATGATGCCGGTGCCGCGCGTGTCGGACAGGAATTCGCCATGATAGCCGATCAGGCCGCGCGAGGGCGCGGAGAAGGTGATGCGGGTCTTGCCACCGCCCGAGGGACGCATGTCGGTCATCTCGGCCTTGCGGATGTTCATCTTGTCGACGACCGTACCCGAAAATTCATCGTCCACGTCGATGACGACGGTTTCATAAGGCTCGGTCTTGCCGCCATTCTCGTCTTCCCCGAACAGCACGCGCGGACGCGAGATGCCCAGTTCGAAGCCTTCGCGGCGCATGGTTTCGATGAGAACGCCGAGCTGGAGTTCGCCACGGCCGGCGACTTCGAAGCTGTCCTTGTCGTCCGATTCCGTCACCTTGATGGCGACGTTGGATTCGGCTTCGCGGGCCAGACGGTCGCGGATCATGCGGCTCGTCACCTTGCTACCTTCACGGCCCGCCATTGGCGAATCGTTCACGGCAAAGCGCATCGACAGGGTCGGCGGATCGATCGGCTGCGCCTTGATCGGGGTGCTGACCTGCGGATCGGCAATGGTGTTGGCCACGGTCGCGACGGTCAGACCGGCGAGCGAGATGATGTCGCCTGCCTTGGCTTCGTCGACCGGCACGCGGTCCAGGCCCTGGAAGGACATGATCTTCGACGCACGGCCGGTTTCGATCACATTGCCGTCGGCGTCGAGCGCGTGGATCGGCTGGTTGACCTTGACCGTGCCCGACTGGACGCGGCCGGTCAGGATGCGGCCGAGGAAGTTGTCACGGTCGAGCAGCGTCACGAGGAAGCTGAACGGCGCGTCCTGATCCAGCGACGGCGGCGGCACATGGTCGACGATCTTCTGGAACAGCGGTTCCAGCGTTCCTTCGCGGCGCTGGGCATCTTCGCTGGCATAGCCGTTACGACCCGAAGCATAGAGGACGGGGAAGTCAAGCTGTTCGTCGGTGGCGTCCAGCGTCACGAACAGGTCGAACACTTCGTCCAGCACTTCCTGGATGCGCTCGTCGGGCCGGTCGACCTTGTTGACGACGACGATGGGCTTGAGGCCCAGCGCCAGCGCCTTGCCGGTCACGAACTTGGTCTGCGGCATCGCGCCTTCCGACGAGTCGACCAGCAGGATCACGCCGTCCACCATCGAGAGGATGCGTTCGACTTCACCGCCGAAGTCGGCGTGGCCGGGCGTGTCGACGATGTTGATGCGGGTGCCGTTCCATTCGACCGAGGTGGGCTTCGCCAGGATGGTGATGCCGCGTTCCTTTTCCAGGTCGTTCGAGTCCATGGCGCGTTCCTCGACGCGCTGGTTCTCGCGGAACGTGCCGGACTGACGGAAAAGCTGGTCGACGAGGGTGGTCTTGCCATGGTCGACGTGCGCGATGATGGCGATATTACGCAGGGACATGAATCTGCCTTTGGGATCGGGTTCTCCCGGCCGGCACCACGCCTGTCCAGGACTATCGGGCGCGCCACTACAGGAAATGATGCGTTGCGGCAAGTGTGGCGGATTGGGGTGGCCGGCATATGTGGCGGGTTGGACGGCGCCATCCGTCGAACCGCGTGCAAGAGTGAGGAGACGCGCATGACCGACAGCCCGCCTATCAGCCGCCGCACCCTGATGCAGGCCGCTGCCGTCGCCGCGCCGCTGGCGCTGACGCCGCAGATGCTGAGCGCGGCGGGAAAGCCGATGCTACGCGAAGCGATGATCCTCGATCCCGCCATCCGCTATTTCAACGCGGCCAATATCGCCCCGACCTTCCGCAGCGTGGCGGCGATCCATGAGCGGGAGACGCGCGCATTCCAGACCGACCCATCGGTCGAGCGGCGCGCGCTCTATCCCAAGGCCGCCGATGCTCTGCGCGAACGGATCGCCGGGCGGCTGAAGGTCACGGCGCAGGAAATCGCGCTGGTCCGCAATGCGAGCGAGGCCAATACGGTGGCGGTGCGCGGGCTGGCGCTGAAGGCCGGGGATCGGATCATCCTGACCGACCATAATCATCCTTCGACCTGGGACAGCTGGAAGTTGCGGGCAGAGCGCGAGGGGCTGGACCTGCATGTCGTGCCGGTGCCGGTCGAGGCGAAGACGCCGCAGCAACTGTTCGACGGCATCGCCGCCGCCGTGACGCCCGATACCAAAGCGATCTTCCTGTCGCACATGAGCAATATCACCGGCATCGTCTATCCGGTGGCGGAGATCGCGAAGCTCGCGCGGTCGCGGAATATATGGCTGCATGTCGATGGCGCGCAGAGTTTCGGCTGGATGCAGCTGGACCTCGCTGCGCTGGGCGTCGACAGCTATTCGGGCAGCACGCACAAATGGCTGATGGGTCCGCTGGAGGGCGGCATCCTCTATGTGAAGCGCGAGCGGCTGGCGGAATTGCAGCCGATCATGATGAGCCATGGCTATTGGCTGACCGATCCGGCTAACCTGAACACGGCGCAGAAATATGAGATATTGGGCCAGCGCGACGATCCCCGACTGATGGCGGTCGCAGCGACACTGGACGTGCTGGACGGCGTGGGCGAGGCCGCGATCGAGCAGGCGGCGCGCGAACGCGGAGCCTCGATGCGGCAGGCGCTGGCGGGCGTAGCGGGGGCGAAACCCTTCGGCAGCGGCGCGGCGGCGATCACCGGGCCGGTCATCACCGTCGCCTTTCCCGGCCGCGACGTTGCCGCGATGCGCGCGAAGCTGTGGCAGGCGAAGATCGCCACTGCTGCGTCGAAGGTCGGCGGCATGCCGGCGATCCGCTTTTCGCCCCATGTCTATAATAGCGATGAGGATGTGGCGGCGGTGATCGAGGCGCTGCGACAGACGTGAAACCCTTCTCCCCGTCGGAGAGAAGGATACGAAGCCTTGCCGCGTAGCGGCTAGGCGGAGTTGGGCTGGCGCGATGCTGGCTTCTTCTGGCGACGTTGCATCCCCCTCACCCAGCTACGACTAAGGCAGCAAGCTGCCAAGTCTGCGCAGCCCTCTCCGCCGTGGGGAGAGGGATCAAGGCAACCCCTGCTTTACAAAAGCGCAATATCCCTTGCCCCACGGGCCGACCTTTCTATGGTGCGGCCCGTCGCCAATAATATACCATATCGTTGCAAGGAGCCTTCATGCGGTCTGCCGCCATTTTCGCTTTCGCCTCCCTGATCGCCCTCGCCGCCCCTGCTTACGCGCAAAAGGACGCGCCCGACGCCGCCAAGCAACATGCCGACAAGGTCGCCGAGCAAATCGCGGCCAACTGGGCCGGCGCGCCGGTCGAGGAAGTCGCCCAGAGCAGCAAGGGCACGGCCCGCGTGGACGGCAAGTCCATTCCCTACACCCAGACCGCCGGCACGCTCACCATTCGCGACGAAAAGGGCAAGCCGGTCGCGAGCATGTTCTACACCGCCTATACGGCGGCGGGTAAGAACCGCCCCGTCACCTTTTTTTATAATGGCGGCCCCGGTTCCTCCTCGCTCTGGCTGCGCATGGGCAGCTTCGCGCCCGAACATGTCCGCACAGGCAATCCCGAAGCGGTCAAGCCCGCGCCCTTCGACGTCGGCCCGAACAATGACAGCCTGATCGGCAGCACCGACATGGTGTTCCTCGACACGATCGGGTCGGGCTATTCGCGCATATTGGGCGACGCCAAGCCGTCCGATTTCTACAGCGTCGACGGGGATGTGGACGCCTTTGCCAAGGCGATCATCCGCTACACGACGAAGAATGGCCGCTGGGCGTCGCCCAAATATATTTTCGGCGAAAGCTATGGCACGACCCGGTCGGGGGCGCTTGCCTATCAGCTGGAGGATCGCGGACTGGCGCTGAACGGCGTGGTGCTGCTGTCGTCGATCATGAATTACGGCATTCGTCAGTCGGGCTTCGACGCGATCCATGTCGGCTATCTGCCGAGCTATGCCGCGACCGCCTGGTATCATAACCGCGTGCCCGGCGGCCGCCCCGCCAGCCTGGAAGCCTTTGTCGAGGAATCGCGCACGTTCGCCAACGGTCCTTATGCCACAGCGCTGCTCAAAGGGTCCGATATCAGCGCCGAAGAAACCGACCAGATCGCCCAGCAATTGAGCCGCTTCACCGGCCTGTCGGTCGATTATCTGAAGCGCGCCAATCTGCGCGTCAGCCTGTCCCGCTTCCGCAAGGAATTGCTGCGCGACGGACATGAGACGATCGGCCGTTTCGATAGCCGCTACAAGGGCATTGACGCCGACGCGGCGGGCGAGGATCCCGAATATGATCCGTCCAGCACCGGCATCACCGGCCTTTATGTCGGCAGCTTCCTGGATCAGTTGACGAACAAGATCGGCTACAAGACCGACCTCAGCTACCGCCTGAGCGCGCGTGAAGGCGGCGACTTCAAGTGGGACTGGAGCCATACGCCCCCGGAAGGCGGCAAGCAGAATGTTGCGGACGTGACCGCCGACCTCAGCGCCGCGATGCGCACCAACCCGCATCTGCGCGTGCTGTCCTTGAACGGCTGGTATGATATGGCCACGCCCTTCTTCTCGACCGAGCGCGACCTCAAGCACATGATGCTGGAGCCGCAGCTGCGCCAGAACCTCCAGTTCAAATATTATCCGGCGGGCCACATGGTCTATCTGAACCCGGAAGCGCTGCATCAGATGCGGCTCGATATGGAGCGCTATTACGCGGAAGGCGCGCGCTAAACGATGAAAGGGGCGGTGGCGACACCGCCCCTTTTCAGTAGCGCAGCTTGGGATACCAGGTCGGTGGCCGGCCTTCCGGCGTCAGGTCGAGGATCGACCAGAGCGAGGCGATGTCCGGGGCATCGCGCGGGTCTTGCCCCGGATCGGCCATCTCGCCCGTCATCTCGCTCATCCAGAAGAGGCGGATGCCGTCTTCGTCCTTCCGGAACACGACGAGCGCGGGATATTCGCCGTCGGGCTGGAGCAGGCCCAGGTCATTGGCATAATCGTCGCCGATCGTCTGGACGAAGTCGGTGTTGCGCCAGCCCCGCTCCTGCGCGAAGGCGAATTGCCGTTCGACCGGGCTACGGCCCAAAATCTTGTAGGCGACGCGCTGCTTGATGTCGGCGGCGTTGCCGTCGACCGATCCGACCCAGTTGGTACACATCGGGCAGGGCCGCTCCCGTTCCGGGCCGTACATCCAGTAATAGGTGACGAGCACTTGCCTGTCGCCGAACAGGTCGGACAGGCCGACCTCGAACCCCTGTTCGTCCTTGAAGCGATAATGTTTCGCGATCAGCGGTCCGGGTGGCAGCGCCTGACGCTGTTCGACGAGGCGCGTCATGTGGCGGCGAAACTCGATCTCTTCCGCCAGCAAGGCGGTGCGCGCCTCGCGATAGGCGTCGCTTTCGCCGGGGAAGACCGGCTTGCGGCCGGCCGCCAACGTCTCTGCGGGTTTCAGTATCTGGTCCATCCTGCCTCTCCTCGCGCGTCGAACGCGAGGAGAGGCAGGATGGTTCAATGGTCGCTCGCGGCGAAGGCGCCGATACCGGTTTCGGCGCGCACCCGCTGGGCGGGACAGCCTGCCTTGTCGATAGCAGCGCGGGGCGAGGCGTCGAGGCGCGAGATCAGCCAGATGGCGATGAAACCCGCCGGAACCGAGAAGATCGCGGCCGAACTATAGGGGAAAGGCGCCAGCCCAAGTCCGAAGGTGGTGGTCCAGACCGCAGGCGACAGCAGGGTCAGGATGAAGGCGGTCAGCAATCCGATCGTCCCGCCCCAGGCCGCGCCGCGCGTGGTGCAGCCGCTCCAGAGCAGCGACAGGATCAGCACCGGGAAATTGCCCGACGCCGCCAGCGCGAAGGCGAGGCTGACCATGAAGGCGACATTCTGCTTCTCGAACACCAGCCCCAGAAGCACCGCCAGCGCACCCAACGCCAGCGTCGTCAGCCGCGACACGCGCAGTTCGTCCACCGAACTGGCCTGCCCCTGCTTGAACACGGTGGCATAGAGGTCATGGCTGACAGCCGAGGCGGCCGAGAGCGTCAGCCCCGCTACCACGGCGAGGATCGTCGCGAAGGCCACGGCTGAGATGAAGCCCAGAAACGCATTGCCGCCGATGGCGTGGGCAAGGTGGATCGCCGCCATATTGCCGCCGCCGCGCAGCGCGCCCTCCGCATCCAGATAGCCCGTATCCGTCCCCACCAGCACGATCGCGCCAAAGCCGATGATGAAGGTCAGGATATAGAAATAGCCGATCCAGCCGGTCGCCCACAGCACCGACTTGCGCGCCTCCTTCGCGTCCGGCACGGTGAAGAAGCGCATCAATATATGCGGCAGGCCCGCCGTGCCGAGCATCAGCGCGAGACCGAAGGAGATGGCCGACACCGGATCCTTGATGAAATTGCCCGGCGCCATGATGGAGCGGCCACGTTCCGCCGCTTCGCTCGCGCTTGCGCCGTCGGCCAACGCCGCCTGCGCCTTGACCTCCACCGCGCGGGCGAACAAAGTCTCCAGCGAAAAGCCGAACTGCGCCAGCACCATCAGCGCCATGAAGCTTGCGCCGCCCAGCAGCAGCACCGCCTTGATGATCTGCACCCAGGTGGTCGCGCGCATGCCACCGAACAGGACATAGAGCATCATCAGCGCGCCGACGATCACCACCGCCAGAGCATAGGGGAGACCGAACAGCAATTTGATAAGCTGTCCCGCCCCCACCATCTGCGCGATCAGGTAAAAGCTGACGACCAGCAGCGTACTGACCGCCGCGAAGCTGCGCACCGGCGGCTGGGCGAAGCGGTATGAGGCGACGTCGGCGAAGGTGAAGCGGCCGAGATTGCGCAGCCGTTCCGCCATCAGGAACAGCAGGATCGGCCAGCCCACCAGAAAGCCGGTGGAGTAAATGAGGCCGTCATAGCCGTCGTTGAAGATCTGCGCCGAAATGCCCAGGAAGGAGGCGGCGGACATATAATCGCCCGCCATGGCGAGGCCGTTCTGGAAGCCGGTGATGCCGCCGCCCGCCGTGTAGAAATCCGACGCGGTGCGCGTCCGCGCGGCGGCCGCCTTGGTGATCCAGAGGGTCAGCCCAACAAAGGCGACGAACATGGCGATCGCCACCCAGTTGATCGGCTGGCGCTCCGCCTCGCCCTCCAGCGCGGCGGCGAAGGCGGGAGACGGGATCAGCGCGAGCGCGACGAGCCACGCCCTCATGCACCATGGTCCTTGAGGATTTGCGCCATCTGCGCGTCATGATGGCGGTTGGCATGGGCGACATAGAGGCCGGTCAGCGCGATCGCCAGCAGGATCAGGCCAAGGCCGATGGGAATGCCGATCGACGTCACCCCCGCCCCGATCGGCGCGCCCAGCAATGCCTTGTCGAAAGCGATGAGCAGCAGATAGCCGACAAAGGCGCAGAAGATGACGGCCGATAGCCACCAGCCCAGCCGCGCGCGCCGCGCCACCAGCGCGACATAGCGCGGATCGGCCGCAACCGCCGCGATCCGGGCATCTTCCTCTTGCTGCGTCATCCCGCCTCCTCTCCCAATGTCCGGCCATGCTAACCGGCCGTCGAGCGATTGCAATGGCATGGGCGGAGGCTTTATAGCAGGCGGGCAGACTTGCGGCCCGACTGTTTTATGCACATATGACAGTCGATGGCCGATTTGGGCTATTGGGAGATGACATGGCTTCGACCGCGCCGACCGCTACCGCTGACACGCTCAATCTGACGCCGCCCGACCCGGTGCCCGTGGTTGCGCCCGACAAGGCGTCTGGCCTCGTTCCGATCGAGGAGGAGAAGAAGTCGAAGCTGGACGAGAAGGTCGATGCCTTCATCGCCGATCTCGTCGCGCAGGACGCCAATTCGCCGGAATTCGGCGTGCGGGTCGACCAGCTGACCAATATGGGCCGCAAGGAAATCGCGGAAGCCGCCGGCCACTCCAACCGCTTCCTCGACCGGCCGGTGCGCGCGATGGACAGCGATACCAAGGTCGGCGCCGACCTCGCCGAACTGCGCCGCACGGTCGAAGACCTCGATCCGGGCAAGCGCGGCAATTTGCTGGCGCCCAAGAAGCTGTTCGGCATCATCCCCTTCGGCAACAAGATGCGCGACTATTTCGACGGCTACAAGAGCGCGCAGGGGCACATCAATTCGATCCTCGGCAGCCTTGCCAGCGGCAAGGACGTGCTGATCAAGGACAATGCCGCGATCGACGTGGAACGCCAGAATATGTGGCAGACCATGGGCCGTCTGGAGCAGATGATCCATATCAGCAAGACGATGGATGAGCGGCTGGAATCCAAGGCGCTGGAACTGGATTCGACCGACCCGGCCAAGGCCAAGGCGATCCGCGAAAGCGCGCTCTTCTATATCCGCCAGCGCACGCAGGATCTGCTGACGCAGATGGCGGTGACGGTGCAGGGCTATCTGGCGCTTGATCTGGTCAAGAAGAACAATGTCGAGCTGGTGAAGGGCGTCGACCGCGCCAGCACCACGACCGTGGCGGCGCTGCGCACGGCGGTGACGGTGGCGCAGGCACTGGCCGGGCAGAGGCTGGTGCTGGAGCAGATCAGCGCGCTCAACACCACTACCGCCAACATGATCGACCGCACCGGCGAACTGCTCAAGAGCCAGACCGCGCAGATTCACGAGCAGGCGGCGTCGAGCACGATTCCGATCGAGACGCTCCAGCGCGCCTTCCAGAATATCTACGACACGATGGACAATATCGACACGTTCAAGATGAAGGCGTTGGAGAATATGAAGACGACGGTGAACACGCTGTCGAACGAGGTCGAAAAGTCCAAGGGCTATATCGCCCGCGCCGAGGGGCAGGCCCAGGCCGCGAAGGAAGTGCGCGCGGACAATCCCCTGCTGAGCGCGATCGAGGGGTGATGAACGTGCGCCCCGCCCTTTTCCGTTCGCTTCGAGCCTGTCGAGAACTGTTCTCGATACGCCGTCTCGACAAGTTCGACGGCTACTCGAACCGAACGGGTTTGCTGGAGGGCAAGGCATGAGCCGATCCGACCGGGTGCTGGCCGATGCGGAGGCCGTACTGCGCCGCCATAGCGAGCGCGGGCAGAGTCTGTCGACGCGCGCGCGGCAGCGGCGCAATGCCGGGCTGATACGGAAGGTCAAATATGCCTTCTGGGCCGTGCTGGCTGTGGTGCTGGGCAGCGCGGTGGCGGGGTTCATCCTGCCGCTGGGCGTGACCGGCGTGATGATCGCGCTGGGCGTGATGATCGCGGCAGTGCTGCTGATCGCCCTCCTGCCTTCGGAAGGGCGGGTGCGGACGGAAGCGTTGGCACAAAGCGAACTCACCGCCCTGCCGCTCAGGACCGAAATATGGCTGGAGAACCAGCGCAAGGCCCTGCCCGCGCCGGCTGTCACGCTGGTCGACAGCATCGGCGTGCGGCTGGAGACGCTGGCGCCGCAACTGGAGCGGCTGGGCGAGCAGGAACCGGCTGCACAGGAAATCCGCAAGCTGCTGTCCGACCATCTGCCCGAACTGGTGACGGGCTATCAGTCGATTCCCGAACCGCTGCGGCGCGAGGAGCGCAACGGCCGCGTGCCGGAAAAGCAGCTGGTCGAGGGTCTATCCGTCATCGACGCCGAAATCGCGCGGATGACCGAGACTCTGGCGAGCGGCGACCTCGACAAGCTGGCGACGCAGAACCGGTTTCTGGAACTGAAATATCAGGAAGCCAAGGAACTGGGACATTAGTGCCGTCTTGTTCCTGTCATGATCCACCTCACCCTCATCATCGTCGATTTCCTGACGGGCCTGCTCGCCGCCGGCGCCTGGGCCCTGGCGTCAGCCGGCGGCGCGATCGCGGCGGTCGTGGGCGGGGGATTCCTGGGCGTATCGCTGTTCCGGCGATGGCGGCGGAAGGGATAGAGGCGGCCGCTTTCGACCATTTTTTGACGTTCAAGGCGGCGCGATCAGTTCCTGATTGCGGACGGGCCGCCAGCATGTGATTAGCAGTCGTCGTGAATTGGAGTGACCATGGACGAACGGGCGATCCCCCCTGCGGCATTGCGTGACGCTGATGCGTGGGAGCCTCTCCGCGTTTGGATCGCTGAGCAAAAGCTACATTGCTCATTGAAGGTCGGCGTCTACGAAGAAAGTGGCCCAATACCCGAAGACACAGCGTGGGGCATTATACTAGCTGATGTTGCCAAGCATCTCGCAGATGCCCTTGCCAAAGAGGGGCTTCGAAATCGGGATACTGCGCTCCGCGAGATTTTCAGAAGCTTTGCTTCCGAACTAGAGGAACCAACAGCGGCTACGACTGGTAACTTCATCGACTGACGGCCAAGTCTGCGTTTGTATTATTAAAGTCGAAACCTGTCAGTCTCCTAGCCACCCTTTGCTGTCCTCTTTCCTTCTCCGCGTTCTCCGCGCCTCCGCGCGAAAAATTAAGTCATGCGGCAGCACGGAGAACACGGAGGGAGAAAGAGCCTGCGGCCGTTTTTCGATCACTGAAATGCCGATGGAAAGCTGGCGGGATTCCTCCCACCCCGCAAAACCTAGTCGCCCTCCACAACGCGCAGCACCATCGTGTCGGTCAGGGTCCGGTCGAAATGGATGCCGAATCTTTTGCCCAGCACCCACATCACGCGACCGGTGATCGAGAGCGTTTCGCCTTCGATCCGCACCGCGTCGCCGGTGTAGGGAGGCTGCTCGCAATGAGCGAGCGCGCCTGTGGCGGACAGGTCCAGCAGATGCGCGCGCTCGGCGACGCCATGGACCCGCAGCACCACAGGCTCGAACAATTTGAGGCGCACCGCGCGACGCGCGGCGACCAGGGACTCGTTATCAATCATCGTTGATCTCCCCGACTGCACAAATTCTAACGCAGGTGCGAAGTCGGGTGTCCCTATATTTGGACGTTAACCCTGTTTTTCGGGACCAGTGAAGGCGCAGGGTACGATGCTGGCCGGATCGGGCCGTGCCGCAATGCGGCGGAAGCGCGCGAAATAGCCGCCGGCGGTAGGCTTGGGAATCAGCTGTTCCATACGGAAGCCCATCGCCGCCAGTTCGCAGGCGAGCAGGCGCGGCGGCGTGCCATGCTGGTCGGTTGGCCGGTCGGCATCGACCACGATCAGTTCGCCATCCTTCTTGAGCGCGGGGCTGAGATGCCAGAGAAAGGCGTAAGGTTCCGAAATCTCATGATACATATGGACCATGAAGATGCGGTCGAAGCTGTTTTCCGGAAGCCGCGGGTCTTCCGGCGCGCCCAGCTTGACGCTGACATTGTCCCATTTCTCGCGGGTGATGCGGCGGGACAGTGCCTCTATCACTTCGGGCAATATGTCTTCGGCGAGGACTCGGCCCTTGGCGCCGACGCGCTGGGCCAAGCGGACGGTATAATAGCCCTCGCCCGCGCCAAGGTCGGCCACGGTCATGCCTGGGCGAACCTTCGCCCGGTCCATGATGTCCTCCGCTTCGTTGACGCGGTCGCGCGCTTCCTCACTCGACCAGCGGGTCGACACGATCGGCGCGACCGGGCGGTCTGCGCGGGGGAAATCCTGCGCGGCGACGGGGCGCTGGGCCTCGTTGCCGCCGGTCAGCTGATCACAGGCGGCGAGCAGGACAAGCATGCCCGCCAATGCCGCCCGCATCATCAGTCGACATCCTCCACATCGACCTTCTCGCCCGTCACCTTCTGGCTGAGCGCGGCCGCCATGAAGGGATCGAGCGCGCCGTCCAGCACGTCGTCGGGCGAAGTGGAGGTGACGCCGGTGCGCAGATCCTTCACCAGCTGATAGGGCTGGAGCACATAGGAGCGGATCTGGTGGCCCCAGCCGATCTCCGTCTTGGCGGCATAGTCGGTCGATGCCGCTTCCTCGCGCTTGCGCAGTTCGGCTTCGTAAAGGCGCGCCTTCAGCATGTTCATGGCCGTCGCGCGGTTCTTGTGCTGCGACCGGTCATTCTGCGACGCGACGATGATGCCCGACGGGACGTGGGTGATGCGGACCGCGGAGTCGGTGGTGTTGACGTGCTGGCCGCCCGCGCCCGATGCGCGATAGGTGTCGATCTTGAGGTCGCTTTCCTTGACCTCGATATCGATATTGTCATCGATTACCGGATAGACCCACACCGACGAGAAGCTGGTGTGGCGGCGCGCCGCGCTGTCATAGGGGCTGATGCGGACCAGGCGGTGGACGCCGCTTTCGGTCTTGGCATAGCCATAGGCATTCTCACCCTTGAACAGGAAGGTCGCCGACTTGATGCCTGCGGTTTCGCCGGCCTGATAGTCCACCAGTTCCACCTTGAAGCCGCGGCGTTCGGCCCAGCGGCGATACATGCGGCTGAGGATTTCGGCCCAGTCCTGGCTTTCGGTGCCGCCCGCGCCGGCATGGATTTCGAGATAGGTGTCGCTGGCGTCGGCTTCACCGGCCAGCAGCGCCTTGATCTTGTCCTCGTCCGCGCGGTCGGCCAGCGCCTTGAGCGACGCGATCGCCTCGGCGACCATATCCTCGTCGCCTTCGGCCTCCGCCATTTCGATCAGTTCGGCATTGTCGGTCTTCTCGGCCTCGATCGACCGGGTTGCGCCGATCGCGCTGTCCAGCCGGGTGCGCTCCCTCATCACTTCCTGCGCCAGCTTCGCATTGTCCCACAGGGTCGGATCCTCGACGCGCGCATTCAGCTCGTCCAGACGGCGCAGCGCCCGGTCCCAGTCGAGAAAACGGCGCAGCAGATCCAGCGCGGCGTCGATACGGTCGATATATTGCTGCGCTTCGGCGCGCATGATCTTTCTCCACTCTTCCTGTCACGCGACAGGAATATCCCATCTAGAGTGTTTTCGCGTGCAGCGAAAACACTCTAGTCCTTCGGTACCGCATTTCCCGAGCCGTCGACCGTCACCGGCCGACTTGAAAATGCTCGGGCATTCGCCGCGATTTTGTCGAACCGCCGTCCTTCTTGAGGAAATGGCCGTTCGTCAAGCCGTCGGCGAGCGGAAGACTCATGACAATTTGGCGCATATTCCGCCCGCTCCGCGTCACATCCGTTATGTGCATGAAATTTTCAGGACATAACAGCGGCCTAACACATCCTCGGCCCGACTCGTTCCGCAGAGAACGAGCAGCCGGACAAAGGGGGACAGGCTTCACGAAAAGGCTATCCCATGACTCACCCCTCTTCCCGGATCGCCCGCCACAGCCCGGCGGCGCTCTTTCTCTTTGTCGACGCCATGCGCTACTGGAGCGCGGCGCGGCGGTCGGGGCGCCCCGTGCTGGCGAGCCTTCATGCACGGCTTGGCCGGCATGGCTGGGCACAGTTGCTGCCTGCGATCGACAGTCTGCTCGGACTGACGGAAACGATGCTCGGCCGGCGGCTGCGGACCGGGCGCGTGCCGGCATTGTCCGAGGACGAGAATATGCTGATCAACCTGCTACAGGGCCGGCGGACCGCGCCGATCATCCACGCGTGCAGCGACGCGGTCGCCTGCGCCTTTTGCGGGGCGGTACGATCGGTTCAGATATTGATGGATATGGAACTGGGCCGGCCGAAGCAGAAGCAGGCGGCCTGAACGGATAATTCATCCTCCGTTCGCTTCGATCGAAACGAACGGAGGTGGTTACATCACCCTTGCGTCACGCTTTCCAGCACGGCGGCGCGCAGTTCGGGAATGCCCATGCCCTTCTCGCTCGACGTGGCGATGATGTCGGGATGCGCGGCCGGCCGCTTGCGAATCGCGTCGGCGGTCTGCTTGGTGACAGCGACCAGTTCGCTCGCCTTGATCTTGTCGGACTTGGTGAGGACGATGCGATAGCTGACCGCCGCACCGTCCAGCATGTCGAGCATGTCGGTGTCGACATCCTTGATGCCGTGGCGACTGTCGATCAGCACCAGCGCGCGCTTCAAGGCCGCGCGGCCACGCAGATAGTCGTTCACCAGGAAGCGCCACTTCTTCACCAGATCCTTGGGCGCCTTGGCATAGCCATAGCCGGGCATGTCGACGAGGCGGAAGCGCAACGGATCGCCCACGTCGAAGAAGTTGAGTTCCTGCGTGCGGCCCGGCGTGTTGGACGTGCGGGCAAGGCCGTTGCGGTTGGTCAGCGCGTTGAGGAGCGACGACTTGCCCACATTGGAACGCCCCGCAAAGGCGACCTCGTTCACCGCCATGTCCGGCAGATAGTCCAGAGTCGGCGCGGACTTGAGGAAGGCGATCGGGCCGGAGAACAGCTTGCGCGCTTCCTCGATCAGGATGGTGTTGTCTTCTTCTGTCATATCGAAAAAATCCTCCCCTTTTGGGGGGAGGATCTCCTTTTTCCTTATTTCGCTGCCGTCGCCGGGGCGGGCACCGGGTGCTTGCGATACAGCCACCATTGCTGCGCCATCGACAGGCAGTTGTTGGTAATCCAGTAGACCAGCAGGCCCGCCGCGAAGGGCGCCATGATGAACATCATCATCCACGGCATGATCGCGAACACCTGCTGCTGCATCGGGTCCATCTGGGCCGGGTTCAGCTTGAACTGGAGGTACATGCTGATGCCCAGCAGCAGCGCCAGCACGCCGATCGCCAGGAAGGACGGCGGGGTGAAGGGCAGCAGGCCGAACAGGTTCAGGATGTGCATCGGGTCGGGCGCGGACAGATCCTTGATCCACAGCACGAAGGGCTGGTGACGCATTTCGATCGTCAGCATCAGCACCTTGTAGAGCGCGAAGAAGATCGGGATCTGGATGAAGATGGGCAGACAGCCGGCGAGCGGGTTCACCTTCTCCTGCTTGTACAGTTCCATCATCTTCATCTGGAGCTGCTGCTTGTCGTCCTTATATTTCTCCTGCAGCGCCTTCATCTTGGGCTGCACCGCGCGCATCGCCGCCATGCTGGCGAACTGGCGCTGGGCGACCGGGAACATCAGCGCACGGACGCAGAAGGTCAGGCAGATGATGGCCACACCGAAATTGCCGATGACGGTAAAGAGCCAGTGGAGCAGCGCGAAGATCGGCTGTTCGAACCAGTAGAACCAGCCCCAGTCGATCGCGCGGTCGAACAGCTTCACGCCGCCGCGCTCATAGGCCTGAAGCGTCTTCACTTCCTTCGCGCCGACATAAAGGCGCAGGCTCTGCGTCGCCGCCTTGCCCGGAGCGAGCATGGTCGAACCGAGCGCGACGTCAGCCTGATATTGCGTACCGGCGCCCTTACGGAACTGGCCGGCGAAGTCGGCGTCGACGCCGGGCACCAGCGCGGACAGCCAATATTTGTCGGTGAAGCCGATCCAGCCACCCTTGGACTGGAAACTCTGGGTCGACGGTCCCTTGTCCAGATCCTTGTAGTTCACATCATAATTGGCCGCGCCGTTGAACACGCCCATCGGGCCGACATGAATGGTCCAGGTGTCAGGATCCTTGGGTATGCCGTTGCGGCTGATATAGGCATAGGGCTTCACGCCGATCGCGCCGGCGCCGCTGTTCGACACCTTCTGCGCGGCGGTGATCATGTAATTTTCGTCGACCGACAGGCGGATCTCGAAAAGCTGGCCCGCGCCATTGTTCCAGGTCAGCGTAACCGGGCTGGTCGGGGTCAACTCATTGCCCTGCGCCGTCCAGAGCGTGTCCTTGTTCGGGATCTTGAGGCCTTCGCCCTGCCAGCCGAAGCCGGCGAAATAGGCGTCCTGCGTGCCCGAGGGGCTGTAGAGGCGGACGTCGGGCGAATCCTTGGCGATGGTTTCCTTGTAGGTCGGCAGCACGATGTCATCGATGCGCGCGCCCTTCAGGTTGATCGAGCCGACCAGCTTGGGCGTGCGGATCGCGACGCGCGGGCTTTCCTTCAGCACAGTCACGCGATCGCGAATCACGGCGGGGCCGTCGGCGGTGTCGGTGCCGGGCGCGGCGACCGGAGTCGTCTTGCCGCCCTCGATCTTCGTTGCCGGCGGATTGGCGGCCGGGAAGAAATAATGTGAGACATAGGGCCAGCCGAACAGGATGGCCGCGGTCAGCAGCACCGCCAGGATAATATTCTTCTTGTCGTCCACGCTATTTGCGCTCCGCGGTCAATTCGTCAGTGTCAGGGAACCGGATCATAGCCCGAGCCGCCCCATGGGTGGCATCGCATTAGCCGCTTGAACCCCAGCCAGCTACCCTTGATCGCGCCATATTTGCGCACGGCCTGAATTCCATATTCGGAACAAGAGGGAGCATAGCGGCAGGTGGGGGGCAAAATGCGCGAAGGACCAAGCTGCCAGAAGCGCGCGATAAGGATCAGCAGCCGGGCGATCACCGACCCGGTTCCCGATTCGGTCCCTGTTCGGGTTGGCCCTGTTCGGGTCGGCCCTGCTCCGGCGGGCGCTTCGCCGGCTGGCGATGCGGCTTGCCTTTCCGGCGAGCAGAATCGCGCGGCGGATCGATCGGCCGCGTCATGATCTTGCCCAGAGCCTTGGTCAACTCTGTGTGCAGCATGCCGAAATCGCGCTCGATCCCGCCTTCGCGGCCGATCAGCACATGGTCGGCGCCGGCCACGCCATGGACCGGCAGCAATTCGCGCGCCAGGACGCGAAAACGGCGCTTCATCCGGTTGCGGATGACAGCGCCGCCAACTTTCTTGGTGACCGTGATGCCATAACGCATCGCCGGATCGCCGTCGCCACGCTCGCGCACCAGCAGGACAAAGCCCGGCATGGGAGCGCGGCGCCCGCGATTCGCCGCCAGAAAATCCGCGCGCCGGACCATCATGGCCGGCGCGACGACATTTTCAGGCGTTGAAATCAGGCGCTCAGGCTCTTGCGGCCGCGCGAACGGCGTGCGCGAATGATGTTGCGGCCGCCGGGGGTCGCCATGCGGGCGCGATAACCGTGACGGCGCTTCCGAACCAGATTGCTCGGCTGAAAAGTGCGCTTCATCGTTCATTCCTCAAAACAAATAGAGAATCAGGCGTGACAAAAAAGGGCCGCCAAAGAGCGGCCGCAAGTCAGAGGCCGTCCGATAGGGAAAAGGGGTGGGGAAGTCAATGGGCGGGGAATGCAATCCTGAGATCCGTTCGCTTCGAGCGTGTCGAGAAGCGGATGGCGCTGTGCCGGCGTTTCTCGACCGCGTTCGAAACGAACGGCTACTTCTTACTTCCCCCGCGCTGCCGCAACGCCTTCCTTGAGCGCATCGAAACCGACCGCGCCGTTCAGCACCTGGCCGCCGATGACGAAGGTCGGGGTGCCGGTCGCCTGCAATTTCTGCGCGAGGGCGATGTTCGACTGGATCTCCGAATCATATTTGCTCGACGCGATCGCCGATTCGGCTTCCGACCTGGTGATGCCCGCCTTCGCCGCTGCGGCGATGATCGTGTCGCGCGTCACCTTGCCCGCACCATAGAGCGCCTTGTGATAGGGCATATACTGGCCACGCTCGGCCGCGAACAGCGACACCTTGGCCGCGTCGCTGCTGGCTTCCGACAGAATCGGCAGTTCGCGATAGACGACCTTCACCTTCGCGTCGGAGCCGACCAGCTTCGCAAGATCGGGCAAGGATGCACGGCAATAGCCGCATGCATAGTCGAAGAACTCCACCACGGTGACGTCCGCATTCGCCGCCCCTTCCCAAGCGCCGGCATAGGGCGTCTCAAGCGCGCTGCGGCTGGCGTCGATGGTGCCCGACAGGCGTCTGGCCTGGAGCTTTTCGACCGCCTGCGGGATGATTTCGGGATGTTCGAGAATATAGTCGTGAACGATCTTCTCGATCGCCGCCCGATTTGCCGGACTAACGTCGGTCGGGCTGACGGCGGCGGGCGCCTGCACGGCGAGGGCGGCGCCGGCGGCAGCCGCGATGAAGGCGAAACCGCCAAGGGTCATCTGCATGGTCCTGTTGGATAAAGCGGCGCGAAAACTCGGCCGGGTCTGATCTGTCATACTATCTTTTCTTCCGCTGCTGCTCGATCGCCGCGCGCGAGACCATCGCGATATCCTGCGCCCGCAGATAGTCAACCGTGCCGGGCTTCAACCCCTGCATCGCTGCATCGGCGCTGCGCAGCGCCATGGGATATTGCGCCATCATCTCGTAGCGCTCGGCCGTCGCCAGCGCCGCGCGCGGAATGTCACCGCGCCGTTCGTAGACGACGCCCAGCTGATACCAGGCGAAAGGATTTTCCCGGTCGCGCTGCACGGCCAAGCGCAGCACCTGTTCGGCCTCGGCGAAATTCGCCTCATCCTCAGTCGCGATCAGCGCGTGGGAGAGAAGCACGGAAATGAGTGGCTGGTTGGTTATCTTCACTGCTTCGCGCAGTGGCGCGATCGCGTCGGCGGGCTTGCCGCTTTCGAGCAGGATCTGGCCCTTCAGTTCCAGGAAATAGGGATCGTGCGGCACGGCGGTGAGCAGCGCGTTCACCTCGTCCAGCGCCTTTTCCGGATAGGCGCTCTTATGCCAGGCATAAGCGCGGGCGTAATGGGCCGGGACCGACCGGTCGCTTTCGGGATATTTCTGCAAGGTCTGGGTTGGTTCGGACACGAAGCCGATCAGCTTCGCCTTGATCCGCTCGAACCGTGCCTCCAGCTTCGGATCGGGCGGCGTATTCCAGGCCGGATCGACCTCATAGACTTCGCGCAGCACGTTGATGCGCTCGCCCGACAGCGGGTGGGTACGACCGTAGCTGTTGTCCTGCGGAATCGCGAGGCGATACTCCTGATTCTGGAGCTTCTTGAAAAATTCGAGGCTGCCACGCCCGCTGAGACCTGCGACGTGGAGATAGCGCGCGCCCGCAAGGTCGGCCGAGCTTTCCTGCGCGCGGGAAAAGGCCAGGAACTTGGTCATTGCCGCCTGCTGGCCAAGGCCCATGATGCCCATGCCCGCTTCCGCGCCGCCTGCCGCGATCGCTGCCGCGCCCAGCACCAGGCTGAGCAGCGTCACGCCGGTCGCTTCCTTGATGCCCTCACCCGAGCGGATGATATGGCCGCCCTCTATATGGCCCAGTTCGTGCGCGACGACGCCTTGCAACTGGTTCACATTGTCGGCCTGCGCGATCAGCCCGCTATGCACCCAGACATATTGGCCGCCCGCGACGAAGGCGTTGATCTCCGGATCGTTGATGACCATGACCTGGACATTCTTCGGCTCCATGCCGGCCGCCTTGACGAGCTGGCCGGACATGTCGGCCATGAAGGCCTCCGTCTCCGCATCGCGCAGGATCTGCTGGGCCAGCGCCGGGCGGGCCATGAGCGCGAACGACGCCAGCGCCAGGGCGATGCACTGCAAAAATCGGGTCATCGGGCAAAGCCGATGCCATGGCCGCGCTGAACCTGCCGTGAAGGAGGCATGATCGCACGGCCTAAAGAAAAGCGCCGCTGCGCGCCGGTCGGAACCGGAGGAGCAGCGGCGCCTGTTCATTGCGAGCGTCCCGGCGTTACTGGCCGAAAGTGCGCTGCCACCAGCCGCGACGCGGACCGCCCTCGCCTTCCTCGCCAGCCGCGCCTTCCTCGGCCGGCTCGGTTTCGGAAACCAGCGCCTGCACGACCGGGGCAGCAGCTTCAGCCGCTTCCGCCACGACTTCAGGCGCCGGCTCGGCGACCTTCTTCTTGCGCGGGGCACGCTTCGGCTTGGCGGGGGCCGGCTCGGCAACCACTTCCTCGACGGCGGGCGCCGCTTCGGCTTCAGCGGCAGGCTCGGCCACCTTCTTCTTACGGGTGCGCTTGGGCTTGGCCGGCGCTTCGGGCGCAGGCTCTTGCGCAGCGGCGGGCGCCGCGTCGGCAGGCGCCTCGACCGCTTCGGCCGGCGCAGCAGCCTCAGCCACGACTTCCGGTTCAGCCTTCTTGCGCGCACGCGGACGGCGACGGGTCTTGGGCGCCGGCTCGGCGGCTTCCTCGGCTGCTGCTTCGACAGCCGGCGCTTCTTCCCCTACCGGCTCGGCGGCAGCTTCGGCCTCGACAGCCTCGACCGGTTCAGCCAATTCGCCGTCCTCGGTCACGCTCGCTTCGCCGCCTTCGCGACGACGGCGTCCGCCACGACGACCGCGACGACCGCGACGGCGCGCGCCGCCATCCTCGCCCTCACCGGCTTCAGCGGCAACAGCCTCGCCTGCGTCGGCGTCGTCCGCCTCAACAGCTTCGGCCTCGGCATCCTCGCCGGCTTCGGCCTCGTCCTCGGCATCGCCTTCGGTCGCACCGTCGCCACGATTTTCGTCGCGCTGGCCGCTACGACGACGACGGCGACGGCGACGGCGACGGCCACCTTCACGATCCTCGCCACGGTCGCCGCGCTCCTCGCGCTCGGAGGCATCTTCGACTTCCTCGACCTCTTCCTCTTCTTCCTCCTCGGGAAGATCGGCGTCATCCTCTTCCTCGGCGAGCGGGGCGTAGGAGACGACGCGTTCGGGTCGCGGACCGCTGGCCTCGACCGACATGCGCGCGCCTTCGATCTCACCATCAGGCAGGATCACGATCATCACGCCATAGCGCTGCTCGATCTCGTCCAGCTCGCGACGCTTGTTATTGAGAACGTAGAAGGCAGCCTCCTGGCTGGCGCGCAGCGTGATGACGCTGCCGCGACCACGCGCCGCTTCCTCTTCCAGCATGCGCAACGCGCCAAGGCCCGCCGACGATGCAGTGCGGACCAGGCCCGTGCCTTCGCAATGCGGGCACTGGCGGGTCGATGCCTCCAGTACGCCGGTGCGCAGGCGCTGGCGGCTCATTTCCATAAGGCCGAAGCCGGAGATGCGGCCGACCTGGATGCGGGCGCGATCGTCCTTCAACGCCTCCTTCATCGCCTTCTCGACCTTACGGATGTTGGAGTTCATCTCCATGTCGATGAAGTCGATGACGACCAGACCCGCCATGTCGCGCAGACGCAGCTGGCGCGCGATTTCGCGGGCGGCTTCGAGGTTGGTGGCGACGGCAGTCTGCTCGATCCCATGCTCGCGGGTCGAACGGCCCGAGTTGATGTCGATCGACACCAGCGCTTCGGTCGGGTTGATGACCAGATAGCCGCCGGACTTGAGCTGCACGACGGGGTTGTACATCGCCGCCAGCTGATCCTCGACGCTGGCGCGCTGGAACAGCGAGACGGCGTCGGCATATTGCTTCACCCGACGCGCATGGCTCGGCATTAGCAGCTTCATGAAATCCTTGGCGGCCTTGTAGCCATGCTCGCCCTCGACGATCACTTCCTCGATATCCTTGTTGTAGATATCGCGGATCGCCCGCTTGATGAGGTCGCTGTCATTATGGATCAGCGCGGGCGCGTCGGACTTGAGCGTCTGTTCGCGAATCTCATCCCACAGGCGAGCGAGATAGTCGAAGTCGCGCTTGATTTCCGGCTTGGTACGCTGGAGACCGGCGGTGCGGACGATACAGCCCATGGTGGAGGGAAGGCTCATTTCCGCGATGATCGACTTCAGCCGCTTGCGGTCGGCAGCGTTGCTGATCTTGCGCGAAATGCCGCCGCCATGGCTGGTGTTGGGCATCAGCACGCAATAGCGACCGGCGAGCGACAGATAGGTGGTCAGCGCAGCGCCCTTGTTGCCGCGCTCTTCCTTGACGACCTGGACCAGCAGCACCTGACGGCGCTTGATGACGTCCTGGATCTTGTAGCGGCGGCGCAGCGCCATGCGCTTGCGACGCAGTTCGTCGGCGGCGTCATCGCCCTTGCCGCCGCCCCGGCGACGGTTTCCGCCCTTGGCAGCCTCGGGCGCTTCGCCTTCGACATGCTCCTCATCGTCATGATGATGGGTCGCCTCGACGACTTCGACGCCGTCCTCGCCATGATGAGCGTCTTCATCCTCGTCATCATAATCGGCGCGCAGCGCAGCCTCTTCCTCGGCGTGGGCGCGTTCCTCACGCAGCAGCGCCTCGCGGTCCTCGCGCGGAATCTGATAATAGTCGGGATGGATTTCGCTGAAAGCGAGGAAGCCGTGGCGGTTGCCGCCATAATCGACGAAAGCCGCCTGGAGCGAAGGCTCCACGCGGGTCACTTTGGCCAGATAGATATTGCCCTTGAGCTGCTTGTGCTCGGCCGATTCGAAATCGAATTCCTCGATCCGGTTACCTTTGACGACCGCGACCCGGGTCTCTTCCCGGTGGCGCGCGTCGATCAGCATACGCATTGTCATTTATTAATCTCCGGCGTGGGCAGGCTGCGGCTTGGAGCCGCGCCGCCACGCGATAGTGAAGGGACGGCCGGGCGCGCTCCAATGTGGGCGCGGATGTCGGCAACGTCCGGGTTTGAAGGAAAAACTTCGCGTCTGCTGCGTCGGCAGGGCCGGACAAGGCGCCGGGCCGGACCATCCACGCCGCTACGCCCGTGACCGGGGCAAGCGTGGAAGGAAATTCATGCCTCATGCAGCGTCAACCTGTTTGCATCATCGGCAGGGGTGCGATCCCGCGCCCACCGATGCTTATCTCATTGCCCTGAAGGCCCGCCGGATATGGGCGGTCTTTCAGTTATGTGAATGGGTAGCAGCCAAAAACCCCCGGAGCAACGGCTGCCTGAAATATTGTGACAACATCGCCCGCCCCGTCGGCAACGCGATGCCAAATCATACTGAAAATGCCGTTAACCGTCTCGTTTTACGTAGGCAAAAGATGCCGATGCTTAATGCGATATTCAGCGTGGGGACGCTCAAGACGGAATATCGTCATGAAATTTGGCTGGACGGCCAACATGCGCGCGTTGCAGAAACGTCGCATGCTTCAAAGCCTTGCCCTGGCAAGCACGATGATCTTCGCCGCGCCCGGCAGCGCCGGCGGCATTTCCGGCGTCGACGTGCAGGGCGACCGGGTGGTCGTGCGTTTCGACGAACGGGTCGATGGCGCGTCGGCTTTCCTGCTGGACGCGCCGCGCCGGATCGCGCTCGACATCGATGGCGCGCAGATGGGGCGATTCAACTTTTCGCCCGGCAATGGCGCGATTGCGTCGGTGCGGCAGGGACAGCTCAACGACGGCACCGCGCGCGTGGTGTTGGACCTTGCCTCTCCCGCGACGCTCGGCAATGCGCAGATCGCGCCGGACGGCAAGTCGCTGAGCTTCTCGCTGCAAAATATCACCGACAACCGGTTCCGCAGCGAGATCGGCCGGGGCCGCACCCGTTTCGATGCGCCCGCAGACATGGCCGCGCGCCCGCAAAAGCGCCTCCATTCGATCAGCGTGCCGATCCCGGCGGCCGCGCGCGGCGTGGCCCTGCCCCGCGTGCAGGGCGCCAATGACGGCACGCGACCACTGGTGGTCATCGATGCGGGCCATGGCGGCCATGATCCGGGCGCGATCAACCGGGAAAATGGCAAGCGCGAAAAGGATGTGACCCTGGCGATCGCGCAGACGATCCGCGACCAGCTCCTGCGGTCGGGCCGGGTGCGCGTCGCGCTGACCCGCGACGATGATCGCTTCCTTATCTTGCAGGAACGCTATGGCATCGCCCGCAAACTGGGGGCGGACCTGTTCATTTCGGTCCATGCCGACGCGGCCGAAAATAGCGACGCCCATGGCGCAACCGTCTACACCCTGTCGGAGACGGCTTCCGACCGTGAGGCGGCAAGACTTGCCGCGCGGGAGAACAAGGCTGACATCATCAACGGCGTCAACCTCGGCAGCCAGTCGGGCGACGTGTCGTCGATCCTGATCGACCTGACCCAGCGCGAATCGCTCAATATTTCGGCCAATTTCGCCCGGCTGTTGCAACGGGAAGCCGCCCCCTATGTGCCGTTCCGCAGCGCCTATCACCGCTTCGCCTCGCTGATGGTGCTCAAGGCGCCCGACACGCCGTCGGTGCTGTTCGAGACCGGGTATATCAGCAATGCCGACGATGCCGCCTTCCTCTCCTCGCGCGAGGGGCAGGAGAAGATCGCCCGCGGCGTCGCTCGCGCAATCGAGGTACATTTCGCCCGCAAGCTGGCCATGCGCGGCGGCGCGGCGGGAGGATAAGGGCAAGAGTTGCGGCGGCCAGTGTTATCCCCACTGGCCTTGACGACATTTTGACCCTAGAGCCTCTTTCCCATGGAAGAGGCCCGTTCCGAAACCGCCCCGACGTCTACCGCTTATCGCCTGCGCCGCGACGCCGGCGGCTTTCTGGGCCGGCTCCGTCCGCTCTGGGGCCGCCGCCTGTTCCGTTGGGCAGCGATCCTGCTGGGCGGTTTCCTGCTCGCCTGCTTCCTGTTCTGGCTGATCTTCGCGCGCGGCCTGCCCGATGCGGCAACGCTGCTGGAATATGAGCCACCGCTGCCGACCATGGTGCGCGACATCAACGGCCAGCCGGTGCATAGCTATGCCCGCGAACGTCGCGTGCAGTTGCAATATAGCGATTATCCGCCGCTTCTGATCCGCGCCTATCTGGCCGCGGAGGACAAGACCTTCTTCGAACATCATGGCGTCGACTTCCCCGGCTTTGCCGGCGCAGTCTTCGATTATGCCAGCAAGCTGGGATCGGGCCAACGCGCCCGTGGCGGGTCCACCATCACCCAGCAGGTGGCGAAGAATCTGCTGATCGGCGACGAATATTCGCCCACGCGCAAGGTGAAGGAAATGATCCTCGCCTGGCGCATGGAAAATGTCCTGTCCAAGCAGCAGATCCTCGAACTCTACCTCAACCAGATCTTCCTCGGCCGCAACGCCTATGGCGTACAGGCGGCCGCGCGCGCCTATTTCGACAAGGATGTCGCCGACCTAGCCCTGCCTGAAATGGCCTATCTCGCCATCCTGCCCAAGGGTCCGGCCAATTACCGCCCCGAAAGCGAGACCGGCCATGCCCGCGCGATCGATCGCCGCAACTGGGCGCTGGGCGAGATGGAGAAGAATGGCTGGATCACCGCCGCCCAGCGCAGCGCCGCGATCGCCATGCCGCTCGGCACCGTCGCCGCCCATGGCTCTGGTTTCGACGCGCGCGCCGGCGGCTATTATATGGAAGAGGTGCGTCGCCGCCTGATCCAGTTGTTCGGCGAAAAGGCCGATGATGGCCCCAATAGCGTCTATGCCGGTGGCCTGTGGGTGCGCAGTCCATACGACCCTGTGGTGCAGGACAATGTATCGACCGCGCTGCGCAACGGCCTGCTGCGCTTCGACGCCGGGCGCGGCTGGTCCGGGCCGATCGCCCATCTCGATATCGACAAGGGCTGGGAACGCGAACTCGCCGCCAGCTATGTCGACGTCGACTATGCCGGATGGCGCGTCGCGGTGATCATCAGCCGCTCCTCGTCCGACGCGCAGATCGGTTTTGCCGACGGGTCGACCGGAACGTTGCCGGCCGGGTCGGCGCAACTGCCCTACCGCAAGGCCGGCGGCCCCGCTTTCTCGGCGATGAAGCCCGGCGACCTGATTGTCGTCGCGCGCAACGGATCGAGCTGGGCGCTGCGCAACATTCCCGAAGTGTCGGGCGGCATGGTCGCGCAGGAGGTTCATTCGGGCCGCATCCGCGCGATGCAGGGCGGCTTCGATTCGCGCCTGTCCTCCTACAACCGCGCGACGCAGGCGCTGCGCCAGCCGGGTTCGACCATCAAGCCCTTCGTCTATGCCGCCGCGCTCGACAACGGCATGACCCCGGCGTCGATCATCGTCGATGGCCCCCTGTGCGTCTATCAGGGCGCGGGCCTCGGCCAGAAATGCTTCCGCAACTTCTCCGGCGGCAGCGCCGGGCCGCAGACGATGCGCTGGGGCGTCGAACAGTCGCGCAACCTGATGACCGTGCGCGCCGCCAGCCAGACCGGCATGGACCGCGTCGTGCGCACCATCAAGGCGATGGGCATCGGCGACTATCAGCCCTATCTCTCCTTCGCGCTGGGCGCGGGCGAGACGACGGTGGAGCGGATGGTCAACGCCTATGCGACGCTGGCCAATCAGGGCCGCCAGTTCCCGTCCAAGGTGATGGACTATGTCCAGGATCGCCGCGGTAAGGTGATCTGGCCGCAGCGCTGGCGCCCGTGCGACGGCTGCAACATGGCCAACTGGGACGGCAAGCCGATGCCTCGCTTCGGTATGGAGGGCAAGCAGGTGATGAACCCGATGACCGCCTATCAGGTCGTCCACATCACCGAAGGCGTGATCCAGCGCGGCACCGCGACGGTGCTGGCGGACCTGAAGCGCCCGCTGTTCGGCAAGACCGGCACCACCAATGGCCCGACCAATGTGTGGTTCGTGGGCGGATCGCCCGATATCGTCGCGGGCGTCTACATCGGCTACGACCAGCCGCGGAGCCTGGGCGGCTGGGCGCAGGGTGGCCGTATCGCCGCGCCGATCTGGAAGGCGGCGATGGCGCCGGTACTGGAAACCATGCCCAAGACGCCTTTCGTCGCGCCGGCCGGTATCCGCATGGTCGCGATCGATCGCCGTTCGGGCAAGCGCGTCTATGGCGCCTGGCCCGGCACCGATCCCAAGCCCGCCATCATCTGGGAAGCCTTCAAGCCCGAATCCGAACCGCGCCGCTCGATCCGCAAGGAAGAAGCGGAGGAACAGGCCAAGGTCGCTGCCGCCCGTGCTGCATCGGCCATTTCGAGCGGCCGCCGGCGCACCGACGCGGACTTCCTGGAGGGTCAGGGCGGGATTTACTGATCAGGTCGGGGCGACCTGCCCCCGCCTGAATCCTCTCATGATATATGCGTCAGCCTTGATGCATGGGGTTTATGGTCGGCTTACGGCCAAGAGCGGACACCCGATATCCGTTCGGGCTGAGCCCGTCGAAGCCGCTCCCTTTCTTGCAAGCCTTGTTTTTGAAGAGAAAGTAAGGCCCTTCGACAAGCTCAGGACGAACGGAGGTCGGGGAAACTCGACCGTCGACCTTTTGCCCACGCTCATCAGAAATCCAGTTCCGCGCGCCAGCCGACGACGTCGACGCCATAGTCGCTTCGGCCACCGGCCAGGATCGCCGCGTCGGTATAGTCCAGATGCGCATAGTTGATGTTGAAGCGCAGATATTCGACAGGCGTCCAGACCAGCGCCGCGATGATCCCGTTCTGCGTGCCGCCGACGATATCCTTGTCGTTGAGGCTGAGATAATCGTAGCGCAACGTCGCCTGCAACGCCCCCCAACCACCGCTGCCCACCGGGCTGTCGGGTTTCACGATACCGAAAATTCCGTTCTTGTAACCGCGGCTTTCGCCGGTCAGCACATAGCCGACCTCGCCATAGCCACCGAAGAAGGTCGGATCGGCAAGACCCGGCCGCGACACGCGCAACCAGTGCGCCTCGCCCGCCCACCAGAGCGGGCCGCGTTCACCGGCGAACTCCAGCCCATAATGGCTCTCGCCATCGGCCGCGATTTCCGGCGTCGCCAGGAAGCGACTGTTGGCGCTGTGGAGATAGGCGCGCTGGCGGTAGCGCTGGGGATTTTCGCTCAACCGCTGGAAGTCGCGCCAATGGCCCGATGCGGCGAAATGCAGTTGGGTCTTGCCGAGCCTGGGCGCCAGCACGATACGGCCGTCGACACCATAGCTGTTATTCTCATCGCCGCCGTCGGCGCCATCCGAATCGTTGGTCAGCGAATCGGCGCTGTCGGAGAAGATACCTGCCTGCGCCAGTACAATACCGGTGCGATATTGAGCGGACAGGCCCAGCCGCCGTTCGAAACCAAAAGCATCGGTGAAGGCCGCGCGCTCCATCACCGCGCCGCCAGTATCGCTGATCAGTTCGTCCAGCGACTGGAAGGCATTATGGTTGCCGAGGGTGATAAGCCATGGCCCCTTCTCATAAGTGATGAAGGTGTCGACCAGATCGACGCTGTTATCCGACAATTCCAGTTCCAGCTTGTAGCCGAAGCCGCCGCCCAACTGGCCTTCTCCGCCCAGACGCAGGCGGCGCAGTTCGTTGGAATAGCCCTTGGCGCGATCATCGACGCTGTCGGGCGCCATCAGCAGGCCAGCATCATATTGGATGCGCCCCTTCACATGGAAGCTGGCTGCGCCCTTGGTGAAGACCGGCCCGCCCTTCCAACTGACGGCGGTGTCGGATGCCGGCTTGGCCTGCGCCACCTGCACGGCCTTGTCAGTTGTCGTCGGCATCGGTGCGGGAGGCGGGGCCGGCGCGGCGGCCTGCGGCGCGACCGGCGCACTGTTCAGCCGCGCTTCCAGCCGGTCGACCTGCGCCTTGAGCGCAGCGACCTGCGCGCGCAGCGCCGCCGCCTCCGCTTCGCTGATCGCCTGGGCAGCGGCAGGCATGGGCAGCATCAGCAACGCCAGCGCGGTGCCGGCTGCCAGTCGAATGCGGGGCATTGTCGGATTCCCTTTCATATCGGCGACGCCGGTATGAATTTTTTGTTACAAACAGACGTATTATAGATGTCAGTTTCGTGACATCGTCGCTTGTCACGATCCTTGTTGGCGGCAACGCGATGAGCGGCTAGTCGTTGAGCAGACATGGGCGCCTTTTCCCTTCTTCATCGCCATTACCGGCACGGTCTGTCGGCAGGCGCACTCCTGCTCGGTGCCATGCTGGGTGGCTGCTCGGGCGAGGGCAGCGGGCCGGTGGTCGTGAGTGTAGTCGGCGATCGCGACGATTTTGCGAAACCGCTCCAGAACCTCCCCGACCCCGCTGCCAAGCTGATGCTGGAAAGCACGGCGCAGGGGCTGGTCGCCTTCGACGCCAGCGGCGACATCGTCCCCGCCCTGGCCCAGCGCTGGATCGTCGAGGATGACGGGCGCAGCTATATCTTCCGTTTACGCCGGGCTTTCTGGGCCGATGGCACGCGCGTTACCGCACCGGACGTTGCACGCATCCTGATGTCGCGCATCGTCTCGCTGCGCCGGCTCGATCCCGACGGGCCGCTGGACGTGGTGCAGACGGTCGTGCCGATGACCGGCGAGGTGATCGAGATCAAGCTCGCGGCGGCGCGCCCCTTCGTCCTCCAGATGCTGGCGCAACCGCAGATGGGCGTCCTGTCGCGCGATGGCGGAACCGGACCCTATCGCCGCGCCCAGCGGGACAAGGCGTCGCTGCTGACCCCGATCGACCGGTCGAGCGGCGACGATGTATCGGCGGAAGAACCCGTGCCCCCTTCCCAGCTCCGGGTGCTGCGGAGCGAGCGCGCGGCGCTGGCGATCATCCGATTTCGCGAGGGGCAGTCGGCGCTGATGCTGGGCGGACGCTTCACCGATCTGCCGCTGCTGGTGCGCGCAGGAATCGACCGCGACGCCGTGCGCGTCGATCCGGTGCAGGGTCTGCTCGGCCTGATCGTGGTGGGCGAAGGCAAGCTGCTCGACGACGACAATGTCCGCGCCGCGATCAACATGACGATCGACCGGGGCCAGTTGCCGGCCCTTTTCCCGCTGGGCGGGTGGGCCACCACCGAACAGATCGTGCCGTCGCAGCTCGACCTTGGCCGCAATCCGACGCCGCCCGCCTGGGCCGGCCTCTCGATGGAGGAGCGCCGCGCCCAGGCCAGCGCCACCATCACCCGCTGGCGCGCCGACAATGGCGCTCCCCCAACGCTGCGCATCGCGCTGCCCAACGGGCCGGGCGCCACGCTGCTGTTCACCATGCTGCGACGCGACCTTGCCGCTATCGGCCTCGACACCCGGCGCGTCGACATGCGCGCCGACGCAGACCTGCGGCTGGTCGATGAGGTTGCCCCCTATGACAGCGCGCTCTGGTATCTCGGCCGGGTCGGCTGCGCCCGCAAGATCCGATGCAACGACGCGGCCGACGCCCAGTTACAGGCCGCCAGCCTGGCCAGCACCGGCGAGGAGCGCGCAGCACGCATCGCCGAGGCCGAAGCGCTGATGCAGGCGGAAAATGGCTATATCGCGCTGGGCGCACCGGTCCGCTGGTCGCTGGCATCGAAGCGGCTTACCGGCTTCATGGCGTCACCCCGCGCGCGCCACCCATTGAACCATCTCTTCCGCCGCCCCAACTAAGGGGCAAGGAGACTAGAGACGATGGCGCTTTCGCAGGACCAGTTTGATCGCGTGGTGCGGGACATGCCCGGTTTCGGCCGCGACCCCAACTCGATCCGGCGCCGAGTCGAAGCGATGGAGGCGGTGCTGGAGGGACTATTCGTCATTCCCGGCACCAACCGCCGCGTCGGGCTGGACAGCCTCGTCGGCCTGATCCCGGTGGTCGGCGACATCGCCACCGCCGCTATGGGCGCCTGGATCGTCTGGGAAGCCCGGAACCTCGGCATGTCGAAATGGCAGCTGACCCGCATGGCCGCCAATGTCGGCGTCGATACCGTGATCGGGGCCGTTCCCTTCGCAGGCGACATTTTCGACTTTCTCTACAAGTCGAACACCAAGAATCTGCGCATCATCCGCAAGCATCTTGACCGCCACCATCCTTCGACGGTGACGATCGACGGGTAAGCGCGAGTCCTCAGCGCGTGCCGTTGGCCGGCGGCTGTGCGTTGGGATCAAGGTTCAGGAAAAGCCCCGGCTCGCGCTGCGGCGTCGGCGTCCGGGCGGGACGGCGCGGATTGGGGATGTTCGGACCCGGCTCGATCCGCAGATAGGCGCTGTCGGGCGCGCCGCCCTGATGCGCGGGGCAGCGGGTGAACTCCAGCGCCCGGTCCATGCAGAGCCACACTTCGCTCAGCCAGTTGCCGCGCGTGGTGGTGACGCGCATCATGTCGGCCGTCAGCCCCTTGTTGGCGCGGGCGAAGGCTTCGGCGAACTGTCCCACCGTCAGCGTCTTGCGCCGCGCCAGCGCCCCCATGTCAGGGTAGCGCAACGACTGGTAGAAGGCGCGCGACAGGTTGAAATAGAGTTCCGGCTTGGTCGTCATGCAGGTGCCATGTTTCGACCATTCATGCTGGATCAGCTGCGGCGAGGGTGTGTTGCAGAGATTCTGACGGATCACCTCGCGCGGTACCAGGTCGGCCGGACGGCAATATTGCGGCCATTCCTTGCCATAGCCGTCGGGCCACAGGCCATGCAGGGTGAAGCCGAACTTGCCCGTCCTGCCCCCGCACTGAAGGCTGCTGCGGGCCCGCGCGGTCGAGCAATATTGCGGCGACCAGCTGATCGCCAGCGTGTAGCTGCCGATCGGCAGGACGCGCCTGGGTTCCTTGTCGGTCGGCCCTTCCAGCTGGGGCCGGGCGATCTGGGCGGGCATGTGGCACTGCGCGGACTGGGCCAACGCCACGCCGGGCGCGACGATCAGGGCCAGAACGAAGGCTGGGGCGACGAGAGCTTTAAGCATAAGCGAAATCCAGTCCGATGTCGGCGGCGGGGGCCGATTGGGTGAGGCGTCCGACGCTGATATAGGTGACGCCGGTTTCGGCCTTGGCGCGGATCGTGTCCAGCGTGACCCCGCCCGACGATTCGGTCGGTACGCGCCCGCCGATCAGCGTGACCGCGCCGCGCAGGGTCGGCGCATCCATATTGTCGAGCAGCAAATGGGTCGCGCCAGCGGCCAGCGCGGGTTCGATCTGATCGATCCGGTCGACCTCGACGATGATGCGCTCCACGCCTGCGGCCACAGCGCGGCGCACCGCTTCCTCGACCGTTCCTGCGACGGCAACATGATTGTCCTTGATCATCGCGGCGTCCCACAGGCCCATACGATGATTAGTCGCGCCGCCCATGCGGGTCGCATATTTTTCCAGCACCCGCAGGCCGGGAATCGTCTTGCGCGTGTCGAGCAAAGTTGCGCCGGTGCCCAGGATCGCATCGACATAAGCGCGCGTCATGGTAGCGATGCCAGTCAGGTGCTGGACGGTGTTGAGCGCCGACCGTTCCGCCGTCAGCATCGCCCGCGCCTTGCCGCGGATGCGCATCAGGTCGGTGCCCGCCGCGACCCGATCGCCATCCTGATGCAGCAGCTCGATCTCCACATCGGGGTCGAGTGCGCGGAAGAAGGCGACAGCGATCGGCAGGCCGGCCAGCGTCACTGCATCGCGGCTGTCCATCACGCCGTCGAACATGGCGTCGGCAGGGATCACCGCTTCGCTGGTGACATCGCAGCCGTCGGGGCCAAGATCTTCGGCGAGGGTGGCCGCCACAAAGGCATCGAGGTCGAAGCCGGACAGCGAGGATATCTGAGAATCACGGGTCATCGCACGGGGATGTGGCACAGTCGCGTGACGGTTGACACCCCCTCGATTGCTATATAGCCAAATGACTATATAGATGGAGAGCGATATTGTGACTGCAGAGCAGTTGGACCGCATTTTTGGCGCTCTGGCCGACCCGACCCGCCGCGCCATGCTGGCGCAGCTGGCGCATGGCGAATCGACGGTGAACGCGCTCGTCGAACCGTCCGGCCTCAGCCAGCCGACGGTGTCCAAACATCTGAAGATATTGGAACAGGCCGGCCTCGTGTCACGCGGCCGCGCGGCGCAGACCCGCCCTGTCCGGCTGGAGGCCGCACCGCTGGAGGCCGCCGCCCGGTGGATCGACCATTACAAGGCGTTCTGGACCACAAGCTATGACCGTCTCGATACGTATCTACAGGATCTGAAAGGAGAGGATATATGAGCGAAGAACCCGAAAATGTCCGCGCCATCACCATCAGCCGCCTGATTGACGCGCCCGCGCATCTGGTCTTCGCGGCCCATGCCGACCCGGTGCATGTGAAGCGCTGGTTCGGCCCGGTCGGCTGGCCGCTCAGCACATGCGAGATGGATTTCCGCGTCGGTGGCCGCTTCCATTTCCAGATGACCAGCGATGCTGGCGAACTCGGACCACCCTTTGGCGGCACCTATGTGGAAATCGTGCCGAACCTGCGCATCCGCTACGACAACAGCTTCGAAGCGCTTGGATCGCCGGTCATGGTGACGACCCTGAGCTTCGACGAGGATGCGGAGGGGCGCACGCTGCTGACCCATCATACCGCCTTCGAAAGCCAGGCGGTGCGCGACGAATATCGCGGCCTGGGCTTTACGGAAGGCACCGAATCCAGCCTCGACCTGCTGGCGGACGAGGTGCGTGAGATGGTGGCGGAAATGGGAGGGGGCTGATGGCCGCCGGAGCATCTTGAACTAAGCATTCAACAAAAAGCCGTTCGGGCTGAGCCTGCCGAAGCCCTTCTCTCTTTTTCAAGAAGAAGGCCCTTCGACAAGCTCAGGGCGAACGGAGGCGGGTTAGCTCGCCTCAACGCGCGCCGACATCCCCCTGACCCACGGTCCCGCTCGCCATTTCGAGCATCCTGTCGAGGCTCTTCTTGGCGGCGATGCGCAGCGTCTCGTCCATTTCGATGCGGGGCTGGAGGTCGCGGAGCGACAGGTACAGCTTCTCCATCGTGTTGAGCGCCATATAGGGGCAGATGTTGCAGTTGCAGTTGCCATCCGCACCCGGCGCGCCGATGAAATTCTTGTCCGGCACGCTTTTTTGCATCTGGTGGATGATGTGCGGTTCGGTCGCGACGATCAGCGTATCGCCGGGCATGGTCTTTGCGAAGTCGAGGATGCCGCTGGTCGATCCGACATAGTCGGCATGGTCGACGATATAGGGCGGGCATTCCGGGTGCGCAGCGACCGGAGCGTCAGGATGCTGGGCCTTGAGCTTCAGCAACTCGGTTTCGCTGAACGCCTCATGCACGATGCACACGCCCGGCCACAGCAGCATGTCGCGGCCCAGCTTGCGCTTCAGATAGCCGCCCAGATGCTTGTCGGGGCCGAAGATGATCTTCTGCTCCTTGGGAATCTGCGCGAGAATCTTCTCGGCGGAAGACGACGTCACGATGATGTCGCTGAGTGCCTTCACCTCTGCCGAACAGTTGATGTAGCTGAGCGCGATATGATCGGGATGCGCCTCGCGGAACGCCTTGAACTGGGCGGGCGGGCAGCTGTCTTCCAGGCTGCAACCGGCGTCCATGTCCGGCAGCACGACGATCTTTTCGGGCGACAGGATCTTGGCCGTCTCCGCCATGAAGCGCACGCCGCAAAAGGCGATGACGTCGGCATCCGTCTCCGCCGCCTTGCGCGACAGCTCGAGGCTGTCGCCGACGAAATCGGACAAGTCCTGAATCTCGGGCGACTGATAATAATGGCCGAGGATGACGGCGTTGCGCTCCTTGCGAAGGCGGTCGATTTCCGCGCGCAGGTCAGTACCCTGCGGAATCCCGGTGAAAGCGTTCATACCCTGTAACTCCTCGGTCCCATTGCTGGCCCTTTGCCCGCGCCCTAGCGCTGCTGCCGCTTGTTGGCCAGTACCTCATTGATCGGCGTCGTGACGTCCCAGCGCTCCCGCCTGTCGTCCTTGCGTTCCGGCGGGAAGGTGACGAGCACGCGCACGTCGCCATAGCCCATGGCGCCGAGCGGCGCGGCCATGATCTTCGCGATCGCCGCACGACCATATTCGCGCGCCTGCGCCATGCGCTCGGGGGAGCGCGCGGAGGCTTCGGCGCGGGCCTGCGCATGGACCGATGTGCGACGGCTCAGCTCCTCGCCCGCCTCGCGCGTCACGAACAGGCCGCTGGTGCGGACCAAAGTGCGCTGCGCCTCGTCCAGATTGGGCTTGCCCGACGTCACGTCGGGAGCGTTGACGATTAGAGTGCGGCTCTTCTCGTCCCACTCCAGATCGCGCGCCGTCAGTCCGCCCAGATCGACGAAATAATCGACCGAATAGGGCATCTTCACCACCTGATCGGATTTCAGCCAGCCAAAGCCGCGCACATCGCGCGCCGTACTCTGGATCGTGCCGTTCAGTTGCGACACGCGCAGGCTGGCCGAGCCTGAGATCTTCTCCGCGATGATGTTCGTCACCGCCGAGCCGTCATCCTCGACCGCGACCACATAGTCGCGATTATAGCGTTGCCAGCCGACCAGAATCGCCGCGCCGGCCAGCAGAATCAGCAGCGCCAGCGCGACCGGCCCGCCATAGCGTTTCAGCGTATCTGCCATCGCCCGTCCCCGGTGGGCGCGGCAAGGCCACGCCCGTCCAGATCGATCAGGTGAGCCAGCACTGATCGGCCCGCCGCGCCATAGAGGCGCGGATCGACGCCCTTGTACATATCCGCCACCATGTCCGGGATGGCGCTCTCGCCATTACGTTCCAGAAAGCGGAGAATCTGCCCCTCGCGCTGCTTGCGATGGCCCATCATGCCGCGCACCAGCCGCTGCGGCATCTCGATCGGATCGCCATGCGCCGGATAGTAGATCGCATCGGCGCGATCGAGCAGCCGCTGCATCGATCGCATATAGGCGGACATGTCACCGTCGGGCGGCGAAATGACGCTGGTCGACCAGCCCATCACATGATCGCCGGTGAAGAGGACATTCTCCTCCAGCAGCGCGAAGCAGAGATGGTTCGACGTATGGCCCGGCGTCGCCACCGCCTCCAGCGTCCAGCCCTGCCCCGTCACCCGCTCGCCATCGGTCAGGATGCGATCGGGGCGATAATCGGCATCGAAGGCCGCATCGGCGCGCGGCCCGTCATCGTCCAGCGTCAGCGGCGCACAGCCAATCACCGGCGCGCCGGTCGCCTGCGCCAGCGGGCGGGCGGCAGGGCTATGGTCGCGATGGGTATGGGTGCAAAGGATAGCCACCACCGGACGGCCCGCGATCGCCGCGATCAGCGCGGCCAGATGATCCGCATCGTCCGGGCCGGGATCGATGATCGCGACAGCTTGTGCCCCCACCACATAGGTCTGCGTGCCCGTGTAGGTGAAAGGCGACGGATTGGGCGCCAGCACGCGAGCCACCAGAGGGCTGAGCGGCATCAGGAGTCCGGTCGGCAGTTCGGCCGGATCGAAAGGGGTAGCCATGCGTCCCATGTGCCCATTTCCGCGCGGATTTCAAGGGCGCGCGGTGCCGGGCAAAACAGCGTCAGATCGCTGCGATCACCATGCCCCCCAGCATCGTCGGCAGCAACCCGACAGCCAGCACAACCCATGCGGTCCAGCGCTGACGCGTCCACAGCGGTGCAAGGGCAGCCGATGCCGCCAGCGCGATCCCCGGCCAGAGGACGTTATAATAGCGGACCTGCATGATGGTCAGGTCGCCCAGCGCCTGGAAACTCCGCCAGCCGAACAGGAAATGTGCCCCGAACAGAAGGGCCAGACCGACGGCATAGGCCAGACCGATCGACCGGAGCGCTGGCCGGCGCAGTCCGATGGCGGCCAGGACCAGCGGCAGGCACAGGGTCAGTAAGGCGAGAGGGAACGGATAGATGCCCTCCGCCGCCGGCCATTTCAGCACCAGCGCTCTCAGGAAAAAGCCTGCGAAACCGGCCAGATCATAATGCGCGCGCCGGTCGAGCGGGACACGCCATATATCCGCGTTGACCCAAATTAGATGGCCGGTGCGCAGCCAGGTCACAACATAGGGCAACAGGCCGATCAGAATGCCGAACGCAGCGAGCAGGATCATCCGGTCGGTCAGCCGCCGGTCACCCCGCAGCCATCCCAGCCCCAACCAGGTACCGGCCACTGCGCCGAGCGCGATGAAGGCGGTCAGCTTCGTCCAGCCGGCAATCGCCAGAGCCGCCATGATCCACCAGCCAGCGCCGGGCAGGCCCACCATCCCGGCAAGCAGCAGGGCGCCGGCGAGTGCCGACAGATTGTCGTTGTTCACCATCCCGCCGACCAAGGCCGCCTTGGGAAAGCATGCGGTGATGATGGCGAAGGGGGTGATCGGCACGGCCTGCTCCACAAAATGGCGGCGCACCGACAGGACTATCAGCGTCAGCGCGCCGGTCGACAGCAGCACATTGACGATGCGAAAGGGCAGGGGGCTGGCCGTGATCGCCATCAGCGGCGCGAGCAGCGCATAATAGAGCGAGGGATGATTGATATAGTTGGGATTGGCGGACCAGCGCGTCAGATCATCCACTTCCAGTTGCCGATAGCTGCTCCATTCAGGGAACAACTGGAAATGTTCGAACTGGCTGCGGATCACCGACAGATGGGGCAGTTCGTCGATCTGGCTGGGAAAGGGAATCGAGAGCGCCACGCCGAGCGTCAGCGTGAAATAGGCAAGCACGACCAGCCAGGTCGAGAAAGGCAGGCCAAGCCAGCCGGACAGCGCCGGTGCGGCGCGTCCAACCATCGGCGCGCTGATACGATCGCGTCGGCTCGGCTGCTCCAGGCGTTTATCTGCTGCGTTTTCCGAGTCAGCGGGCGATTCCACCTGCTTTGAAAACGCACGAATGTGGGAAATCAGCATCAACCTGCTCTGTCGGATCATGTCTTGCCCATCATATGCAGTATGGCGTTGAAAAATCGTTGCGGAACCATCGACGAAGTTCGCACCGCCACATTCCCTTTGCAGCATGTCTGGCCTATCCTGACGCCATGCCTTCCCTTCTTCCCGAACGCTGGCCCGAACGCTGGCGCCAGCATCTCGCCCTCGACCGGCGGCGGTCGGTGCATACGGTGCGGGCCTATGTGGCGACGGCGGAACGGCTGCTCGCGTTCCTGGAAGAGCATCATGGCCGGTCTGCGGACGCGGCCATGCTGGGCGCGATCGAGCAGGCGGACCTGCGCGCCTTTCTCACCCGTCGGCGGATGGACGGGATTGGCAATCTGTCGGCGGCGCGCGAATTGTCGGCGGTGCGCGGCTTCCTGAAGTTCGTCGGCGGCGACGAGGCGCGGGTGCCGCAGCTCAAGGGACCACGGGTCAAGCGTGGCCTGCCCCGCCCCGTCTCCCCAGACGAAGCGGTGGCGCTGGCCGAGGATATTGCCGAAACCGCGCGAGAAGGCTGGATCGGCGCGCGCGACTGGGCGGTGCTGCTGTTGCTTTATGGGGCGGGGCTGCGCATTGGCGAGGCGATGGGGCTGAAGGGCGACATCCTGCCGCTCGGCGACACGCTGCGCGTCACCGGCAAACGCAACAAGATGCGGATCGTGCCGCTGCTGCCGCAGGTCCGGCAGGCGATCGAAACCTATATCGACCAATGCCCTCACCCGGTCTCACGCGATGAGTCATTGTTCCGCGGCGCGCGGGGCGGCCCGCTCTCCCCCGCCCTCATCCGCCGCGCGGTGCAGGGCGCACGCGGACGGTTGGGCCTGTCGGACCGGACCACGCCGCACGCGCTGCGGCACAGTTTCGCGACCCATTTGCTGGGGCGAGGCGCGGACCTGCGATCGCTTCAGGAACTGCTGGGCCATGCCAGCCTGTCGTCGACGCAGATCTACACGCAGGTCGATGCCGCCCACTTGCTGGACATCTACCGCAACGCGCATCCAAGGGCGTAAAGTCAGAGCCTGTGGATTACCGCATTTTGCGAGCAGTCGGCTTTTCCAGCTGACTTCAGAAACCTCTATAGGGTGCAACGCCGCATCGTGCCACGGCGCAGGGTGAACATGTCGGTGCGCGGATCATAGCTGCGATAGCGATCCCGGCAAGCGCGGACATGACGATACCAGTCGCCCCGGTTGGTCCAGTGGCGCGGCGGCTCGGGCGGGTGCTTCCCCCAGCGATCGTCCCAACGGCCATAGCCATTTCCTTCCCGGCCCGCTTCAGGATGGCTGGCGCCGGGGCGATCGGCTTCGGGATGCGGTGCGACCGGCCGATTACCCTCGGGCCGAACGGGCGCGCCGGGGCCTCGCGCCCGTTCGGCGGACGGATGCGGTGCCGGCTGGGCGGACAGCGCGAGTGGCATGGCGGCGATCAGCATCGTCCCCAACAAGGCCGTCAATCGTGCGGACATAGGAACCTCCTGCGCATGGCGAACAACGTTCGCCAAAACCTGACAGACGCGCAAAGGTTCCGGCCCCGAGCCGTCCCGACTCCGCCCGTTCGCTCGCCATATTTTGCATGAGTCGAGGCGCCAGTTCGCAGCGGGTGATGGTGGGGATCAAGATCCCCTTCTGACAGTCAGCCCCGTGGCCGCCAGGTCGCCAGCCGCCAGAGATAGAGGATCACCGCTCCAACCACGAAGATGGTGGCGGCCGGCCCCACATATTGGTCGATGTCGCGGAAATTCTGCCCCAGCACATAGCCGGCATAGGCCAGGATGATGTTCCAGATCAGCGCCCCGCCCGCCGTCCAGAGCAGGAAACGGACATGTCCCATGCGAAACAGACCGGCGGGTAACGAGATCATCGTGCGGAAGGCTGGCATGAAGCGGAAGACGAAAACGACGATCTGGCCATATTTGCCGAACAGATGGTCAAGTGCCTCGACATCGCGCCATTCCAGAGTGGCCCAGCGGCCATAGCGATCCACCAGCGGCTTAAGACGATGAAAGCCCAGCATATGGCCAACCAGATACCAGAAATAATTGCCGATGGTGGTGCCCACGGTGCCCGCCAGCAGCAGCCATTCCATCGCCATTCGCCCCTGCCCGACGCGGATGCCGCCAATGCCCATGATGAGTTCGGACGGGATCGGCGGAAAGACATTTTCGAGGATCATCAGGAAGAAAATCCCCCAATATCCACCCGAGTCGATCAGGCGGAGAACCCAGTCGGTCATCCGGCCTGCCCCATTATCTCGTCATGCCGGCGAAGGCTGGCATCTCTCTTCGCGCGGATGGGGAAAGAAGAAGCGAGATCCCAGCTTTCGCTGGGATGACCAAGGTAGGCCATTGGACTCAAGCCGCCGCTCGCGCCGCCAGCCGCGCGTCGATCGCGTCCCAGATCATGCCGCCGGTATCGCTGCCGTCGAAGGCATCAATCGACACGATGCCGGTGGGGGACGTCACGTTGATCTCCGTCAGCCATTCGCCGCCGATCACGTCGATGCCGACGAACAGCAGGCCACGAGCCTTCAATTCCGGGCCAAGCGCAGCGCAGATTTCGCGTTCCTTCTGCGTCAGTTCGGTCTTGGCCGCCGATCCGCCGACGGCGAGGTTAGAGCGAATCTCGCCCTTGCCGGGGATGCGGTTGACCGCGCCTGCGACCTCGCCATCGACCAGCACGATGCGCTTGTCGCCTTCCGCGACGCCGGGGATGAAGGCCTGAACCATGAAGGGTTCGACCCACGACGCCTTGAACAGTTCCACCAGCGACGACAGGTTCGCGCCGTTGCTGCCGACATGGAACACCGCCACGCCGCCATTGCCGTAGAGCGGCTTCACCACGATCTCACCATGCTCGGCCAGGAAGCTCTTCACCTCGGCGAGGTCGCGGGTGATCATCGTCGGCGGCATGAAGCGCGCATAGTCGAGCACGAACAGCTTTTCGGGCGCGTTGCGGACGCTGGCCGGGTCGTTGACCACCAGCGTTTCCGCCTGCACCCGTTCCAGCAGATGGGTGGCGGTGATGTAGCTGAGGTCGAAGGGCGGATCCTGCCGCATCAGCACGACATCGACGTCGCGACCAAGATCCAGCATTTCCGGCTCGCCAAAGACGAAATGATCGCCATCGACCTTCTGCACCTTCACCGGCCGCGTCTGCGCCAGTACGCGCCCGTCGCGGAAGGTCAGGTCCGGCGCCAGATAATGATAGAGCCTATGCCCCCGCGCCTGCGCTGCCAGCATGATGTGGAAGGTCGAATCGCCCCCGATCTTGATGCTCTCCATCGGATCCATCTGCACAGCGACGGTCAGGGGGTTGAGTTCGGTCATCTAAAAACCTTCCACTAACGGAATATGGAGCGCTGGGCGGCAGTTATCCCCCATGCCAGACATTGGCCAGATGGCGTGGCGGGCGGCCGGGTGCAAGGAGGATGACGTCGATTCGCATGTCGTCGCCCGCTTTTGCAAGATCGTGCCAGAGCAGTTCCGCCGCCGCCGCGACCCGCGCCAAGCGGCGTTCGTCAATGGCGAGGTCCAGTTCCACTGCGCTCGCCCGCGCCTTCACCTCGACGAAGGCGAGCATCGCGCCTCGCCGCGCGACCAGATCGACCTCGCCAGCGGGGGTGCGCATACGGCGGCCGACAATCTGCCAGCCCTTGAGGCGCAGCCACCAGGCGGCGATGCGCTCGGCCTGCCGCCCGCGCTTTTCCGCTGCCAGCTTTGCGCCGACGGGCTTCCTCACCCCTTCAATTCCATCGCCCGGTCGTAGAGCGTGCGGCGGTCGAGGCCGACTTTCTTGGCTACCTCGCCTGCCGCCTTGGACACCGGCAGCCGAGTCATGGCTTCCAGCAGCGCGGCGTCGGCATCCTCAGCGCTGGGCGGCGGCGCTTCGCCGGGCGGGCCGACGATGACGACGATTTCTCCCTTGGGCGGCGCATCGGCATAGCGGGCGGAGAGTTCGCTGAGCGTGCCGGTGGCCGTTTCCTCGAACGCTTTGCTGATTTCGCGGCTGACTGCGGCCTCGCGATCACCCAAATGCGCGGCCATGGCCGACAGGCTTTCCGACAGGCGCGGGCCGCTTTCATAGAAGACCAACGTCGCGCGCAGCGCCGCCACTTCGTCCAGCGTGTCGCCCCGCGCCTTCGCCTTGTTGGGCAGGAAGCCCATGAACAGGAAGCGATCGGTCGGCAGGCCCGACAGCGTCAGCGCCGCGATCGCCGCGCTGGGACCGGGCAGCGTCGTGATCCTGCGCCCTGCCGCGCGCGCGTCCCGTACCAGCTTGTAGCCAGGATCGGAGATGAGAGGCGTTCCCGCGTCCGACAGCAGGGCGACCGATTCGCCCGCCATCCGGTCGACCAGCCGTTGCCGGACGTTTTCCGCACTATGGTCGTGATAGGGAATCATCGGCCGGTCCGATCCGGCATGGCGCAGCAACCGTGCGCTCACCCGTGTATCTTCCACGGCGACCACATCGGCCAGCCGCAGGACTTCGGCCCCGCGCGGCGTAAGGTCTCCGAGGTTGCCGATCGGCCCCGCCACGATATAAAGCCCGGGTTCAAGCCCTGAATTTCGAGTTTCCATAAGGACGCCAGATGACAGAGACGGATGCCGCCCGGCAAGCCCCCCGGCACACCCCTGTGTTCGCCGCAATGAAAAGGGGCGCGCGGATCGCCTTCATGGGGGCGGCCCTGTTCCTCGCCGCCTGTCAGTCGATCGTGCCCAAGGGGCCGGCGCCGACGACACCCACCGGCCCAACCCAGCCGACCGGCCCCGACGTGACACAAGGCCTGCCCACCGACACCGCGCGGCATCGCGTCGCGCTGCTGGTGCCGATGAGCGGTCCCAATGCCGGGGTCGGCCAGTCTATCGCCAACGCCACCACGCTGGCACTGATGGACACCAAAACCGACAAGGTCCGCATCACCACCTATGACACGGCGCTGGGCGCGGCGGCGGCGGTCAACAAGGCTCTGGGCGAAGGTAACCGCCTGATCCTTGGGCCTTTGCTGGCGGAAGATGCCCGCGTGATCGGCCCGCTCGCGGCACGGGCTAACGTGCCCGTCATCAGTTTCTCCAATGACGCCAGCATTGCCGGAAACGGCATCTACGTCATGGGCTATAATCCCAACCAGTCGATCGAGCGCGTGGTCGGCTTCGCCCGCGAAAAGGGGCTGAGCAATTTCGGCGCTCTGGTGCCGCGCGGCACCTATGGCGAGCGCGCGGGCAATGCGATGCTGCGCGCGGTCGAGCAGGCCGGCGGCACGGTGGTGTCGATGCAGACCTTCGACCGGTCGCCCGCGTCGATCACGGCAGCAGTCAAGAAGTTGCAGGCCTCGTCCAGCTATGACGCGCTGTTGATTGCCGACAGCGGCCGGGTGGCGTTGCAGGTCGCGCCGATCGTGCGGAAGAATGGCGGCGCGACGGCGCGGCTGCTGGGCACCGAACTGTGGAATACCGACACGGCGCTGGCGGCGACGCCGGTGCTGCGCGGTGCCTGGTTCGCCAGCGTATCCGACACGCTCTATCGCCAGCTCGCGACCAAATATCGCGCCCGCTACGGCAATGCGCCCTTCCGCCTTTCCTCGCTCGGCTATGACGCGGTGCTGCTGACGGTACGGATCGCGCAGGACTGGAAGCCGGGCACCCCCTTCCCCAATGCGCGGTTGCGTGATGCCGGCGGCTTTTCCGGCATCGACGGCGCGTTCCGCTTCAACCGCACCGGCGTTGCCGAACGCGCGCTGGAAGTGAGCGAAGTGGGCACGGGCGCGATCAACGTCATCGACGCCGCCCCGCGCGGTTTTGGCGAATAATGTCCTGTCCTTCAAAGGACATGGCGGCATAGACTGGATTGGTCCGTTTCCTTTGGCGAAGCGGACCAACAAAAGGAAACGCCCTCCATGTCCTTGACCGTCCGCATCCTGATCGCCCTCGTCGCGGGGCTAGCCAGCGGCATCGCGCTCGCCGAATGGGGCGGAAGTTGGACCGGAGACTGGGTCGCGGTCGCCCAGCCGATCGGCAAGGCCTGGCTCAACGGGCTGCAAATGCCGCTCATCCCCCTGATCTTCGCCCTGCTCGTCACCGGCATCGCCCAAGCGGCGACCACAGCGCGCAGCAGCGGCATGGCCGGGCGCTCCATTGGCCTTTTCGCCATCCTGCTGCTGGCCTCCTCCTGCGTCGCGGCACTGATCGGGCCACTGATGCTGCATTTCTGGCCCGTGCCCGCGGGTGCGGTCGGCGCACTGGCGGGTTCCGGTCCTGTCACCGAAGTCCCCGATGTGCGCCCCTCGGCCGAATGGCTGCTCGGCTTCATCCCGGTCAATCCGCTGAAATCCGCCGCGGAAGGACAGGTCGTCGCGGTGGTGCTGTTCGCGCTCGTGTTCGGTTTTGCCGTCACCCGCATCGCGGAGGAGCGGCGTGCGCAATTGACCAGCCTGTTCCAGTCGCTCGCCGACGCGCTGCTGGTAGTGGTGAACTGGGTGTTGTGGCTGGCGCCGATCGGTGTCTTCGCATTGGCGCTGGTCGCGGGCGCGCGGTCGGGCCTCGCGACGGCGGGCGCGCTGCTCCACTATATCGGCTTCATCGTGCTGATCTGCCTGACGGTGACGCTGCTGGTCTATCCGCTGGTCATCATCCTGGGGAAGATTTCACCCGGTCGATTCGCCCGCGCGGCCTTCCCGGCGCAGGCCATCGCCTTTTCCACGCAAAGCTCCATCGCCTCGCTGCCCGCGATGATCCAGGCGTGCGACGGGCCGCTGCAAGTGCGCGAAACCAGCCGCAGCGTCGTGCTGCCGCTCGCCATCTCGCTCTTCCGCATCACCAGCCCGCCCGCCAATCTGGGCGTCGCTCTCTATGTGGCGGCAATGAACGGCGTGGCGCTGGGGCCGACCCAGATCGTCATGGGGGTGCTGGTCGCCGCGATCGTCAGCCTGGCGGCGGTGGGCCTGCCCGGCCAGATCACCTATTTCACCACCACCGGCCCCATCTGCCTCGCCATGGGCGTGCCGGTCGAGGCGCTGCCGCTGCTGCTGGCGGTGGAGACGGTGCCTGACATCTTCCGCACCGTGGGCAATGTCACCGCCGACATGGCGACGACGCGGATCATCGATCGGGCGGGGATGACGTCCGACTGATTGTAATCACGGAATCCGGCGCGCTGTCACGATCCTGACCGGGGCTTCCAGCATCTGTCCCTTCATCACCCCTTCGCCCTTCGTCGGGGACTTGGGCGCGATCAGGATCGCCTTTACCACGTCCAGCCCTTCGACCACATGGGCGAAGACGGCAAAGCCGACATTGTCGCCGGCGGCTTCGGGATGCGCGTCCATCGCGGGCATCTTGCCCAGCACAACAAAGAAATCGCCGGTTGCACTGCCCGGCGCATAGCGCGCCATCGACAGCGCGCCGTCATCATGGGTGAGGCCGGTCTGCGTCGTCGGCTCATGCTTGATGGGCGCTAGAATCCGTTTTGGATCATTCTGCGCCCCGCCCTGCACGAAACCATAGTCCGCCGCGCCGACCCCACGATAGAATGCGGTGCCGTCGAGCCTTTTCTGATCGACATATTTGAGGAAGTTGCCCGCCGTGATCGGTGCCTTGTCCGTATGGACGGCGATGACGATCCGGCCCTTGTCGGTTTCCAGCGCAACACGCACGTCAACGGGATTGGATGCGACCGGCTCGGTCTGCGCAAATGCGGGGGACAAGGTCAGGGCGGCGAGGAGGAAAAGGAAAAGCTGGCGAATCATGTCGCCAGCCTAACCGATCATGGCAGAGACGCCAGAGGGACGTCAGCCTTCCAGCTGGCGCAGCAGCGCACGCACGTCGGCATCCATATCGGGATTGCTTTCGCGCAACGCCTCGATCGTCTTCACCGCGTGAATGACAGTGCTGTGATCGCGCCCGCCGAAGATGCGGCCGATTTCCGGCAGCGAGCGGGGCGTCATCTTCTTGGCGAGATACATGGCCACCTGGCGCGGACGGGCGACAGCGCGTGCGCGACGCTTGGAGCGCATTTCGGACGGATCGATCTTGAAATGGGCGGCGCAGACCTTCTGGATTTCGTCCACGGTGATACGGCGGGCATTGGCGCGCACGGCGTCGGCCAGCATCTGCTGCGCGAAGTCGAGATCGATCGAACGGCCGGTCAGCTGGCCATAAGCGACCAGCTTGTTGAAGGCGCCTTCCAGCTCACGCACGTTCGAGCGGATCGAGCGGGCCAGGAAGTCGATCACCGCATCGGGCACCGGCGGATCGCCCGCGACCGCGCGCTTCGATTCGAGGATGGCGAGGCGCAGGTCGAGATCGGCTGGGCGAATGTCCGCGACCAGACCACCGGCAAGCCGCGAGAGAATCCGCGCGTCGATCGCTTCGAGCAGTTGCGGCGCCCGATCGGCGGTCACGACGATTCGCGCGCCCGTATCGATCAGGTCGTTGATCGTGTGGAGAAACTCCTCCTGCGTGGACCCCTTGCCGGCGATGAACTGGATATCGTCGATCAGCAGCAGGCGGGCGGCGCGCAGACGCGCCTTGAACGCCATCGTCTCGTTGGCGCGCATGGCGTTGACGAACTCGACCATGAAGCGCTCTGCCGACATGTAGAGTACCGGTTCTGTCGGCGAATGGGCGGAGAAGGCGGCCGCGATTGCGTGGAGCAGGTGCGTCTTGCCCTGACCGGTGGCGCCATGGATGAAGAGCGGCGTGAAACGGGGCTGCGCCTCACCCGCCATCGCCTGCGCGGCGGAGAAGGCGAGCCGGTTGGTTTCGCCGACGATGAAATCGACAAAGCCATGGCGCGGCAGGAAATTGGAAGCGATCCGGGTTTCAGCCGGCATTGCTGTGGCCGACTCTGCCTGTACGACTTCCAGCAGGCGCGGGCCGGTGGCGTCGGGCGCGCGACGGACGCGCACTTCCCGTACACCGACGCCGGCACTGCGCCATGCCATGCGCAGGCGGTCGCCAAACTGGCCGGACACGAAATTGGCGCTGAAGTCAGTCGCCACGAACAGGTCGAGCGTCTGCGATTCGGGGCAGTAGTCGCCCAGGCGCGCAGGCTTCAGCCACTGGTCGAACAAGCGCGCGCCCAGATCGCGGCGCAGGCCGGCGCGGATGGCAGTCCAGGCAGACTCCAGGCCGGAAGCATCCTGCATATCCATTGCCTGCCGTCCAACCACTGCTGCCTTGTCCTTCATTGTTGTGTCGACCCCCCGATCTCACAGGTTCACACGGCGCAAGCATGGCCATACGGGAAAGCATGTGCTTCCCCGGTCTTCTTGTATCGTCTGACCTAATGACGGCCGCCGGAAATCGATTCGATTGGCGGCCGGAGGATCAAAATAGACAGGGCCGCTTCACCGGATCAAGGCCGACCCGGTTCAAAAAAATGAAATAAAGACGTTGACTCAGCAAACCCGCGGAAAAGCCCGGATCACGAAATTATCATTATTTTTCATAAACTTAAAAATAGGATTTTTGGGTGCAGCGCGTCGAATCGCGGGAATTGCGCGGATGTTCAAAAATGACACAGATGTGAAGGAACGACGAAAAGCCCGCTCCGGCGATCCGGAGCGGGCTTTTTATCTTTCGTTAGCCTTGAAGAGGCTTAGGCGATCGCGCTGACGGCCTTGGTCAGGCGGCCGAACTTGCGGGCTGCGGTGTTCTTGTGCAGCACGCCGCGGGCAACGCCGCGAGCCAGTTCGGGCTGAACGGTCTGCAGCGCCGTGGCGGCGGCTGCCTTGTCACCGGCGGTGATGGCGGCTTCCACCTTCTTCACCAGGGTGCGGATCCGGCTGATGCGGGCGCCATTGATCGCGGCGCGACGCTCGTTGCGACGGATGCGCTTCTTGGCTTGCGGCGTATTGGCCATTCTATTCCTCGGTTCTCGTCAAATCTCGGGAAGAGGCCCGCCGAATTGCCGACATGCCTCGTGAAGGTGCGCCCCTTACAGAGTATCGGGGCATGCGTCAACGGATTCGGGCCACGCTATTTCTGGCATTTAGGGCAGAAGAAGGTGGATCGTCCGCCGTCGACCCGACGTTGGACCGTCCCGCCGCACAGGCACGGCCCGCCTTCGCGCCCGTAGACGCGCCATTGTTTGGAGAAATAGCCCAGCTCTCCATCCGGCCGGGCATAGTCGCGCAACGTTGAACCGCCCGCAACGATCGCTGCCGACAAAACCTCCCGAATCGCCTCCACCAGCAGCGTCAGGCGCGGTCGACTGATCTTGCCCGCAGGCCGAGTCGGCGCGATGCCCGCCATGTTGAGCGCCTCACACACATAGATATTGCCAAGGCCCGCGACGATCCGCTGATCGAGCAGCGCGGCCTTGATCGAGGTCGCCTTGCCCTTCAGCGCCGCCGCGAGGCGCGCAGCGTCGAAATCCGGTCCCAGCGGCTCCGGTCCCATACGGGTAAAAGGAGAATAGGCCTGCCAAGCCTCCGCCCGCACCAGATCAAGCGATCCGAACCGGCGCGGATCGTTTAGCGAGAGAAGATGGCCGTGCCCTGTTTCCAGCAGCAGATGGTCGTGCGCGCCGATCTCCGCCGGATCGATTCGCCAACGCCCCGACATGCCGAGGTGGAAGATCATCATGTCGCCGCGATCGGTTTCGATGAGGCCATATTTGGCGCGGCGGGACAGGCCCGTGACGGTCGCGCCGGTCAGCCGCTGGCGCAGGTCGACCGGAATGGGAAAGCGCAGGTCTGCGCGACGCGGCTCCACCCGCGTCAACACGCTGCCTTGAAGGACGGTGCGAAGGCCAGCGACGGTGGTTTCGACTTCGGGAAGTTCTGGCATGGCTTCCCATGTAAGCGCGAACGGGCAGAGGCAACAGGGGGCACAAGGAGGAAGTTGATCGTCCCCCGCTCCTTCACGCTGGCATGGCGTTGGAACTGCGGCTAGAGCGCTTCATCATGAGCGAAACAGCATCCTTCGGTTATCGCGACGTCGATGCCGCTGAAAAGGCGGGCATGGTCCGCGCGGTCTTTTCCAATGTCGCGGCCAAATATGATCTGATGAACGACGCCATGTCGGGCGGCGCGCATCGCCTGTGGAAGGATCAGTTTGTGCGCCGGGTGAAGCCGCGCGCAGGCGAGCAGATTCTCGACATGGCCGGCGGCACCGGCGACATCGCGTTCCGGATGCACCGGCATGGCGCGCATGTCACCGTGTCGGACATCAATCCCGAAATGCTGGCCGTTGGCGTCGAGCGGGCCCAGAAGAAGGGGTATGACGGCCTGATCTGGTCAGAGCAGAATGCGGAGACGCTGACCTTCGGCGACCGCGAGTTCGACGCCTATACGATCGCCTTCGGCATCCGCAACGTCACCCATATCGACCAGGCGCTACGCGAGGCGAACCGGGTGCTGAAGTTCGGCGGGCGTTTCTTCTGCCTGGAATTTTCCACCACCACCTGGCCGGGCTTTTCGGACGTCTATGACGTCTATTCGCACAAGCTGGTGCCGCACCTTGGCAAGCTGTTCGCAAATGACGCGGACAGCTATCGCTACCTGATCGAATCAATCCGCCGCTTTCCGCCCATGCCGAAGTTCGAGAGCATGATCCGCGAGGCCGGTTTCGTGAACACGAAGGTCGAGCCGATCCTGGGCGGGCTGGTCGCGATTCACAGCGGGTGGAAGATCTGAAGCCCGCATGACCGCTCACATCACGCATCTCTGGCGCCTCGTGAAATGGGGCCGCACGCTGGCGCGGCATGGCGCACTTACGGGCATCGAACGCGATCCGCTGACCCCCTCGCCGGTCCGCCGCCTGGTGCGCGTTGCCCGTTTCGGCGCGCGCGTGCCAAAACAGCCCCGCTATGCCGACGCCTTCCAATCGATCGGCCCGGCGGCGATCAAGCTGGGCCAGACGCTCGCCACCCGGCCCGATCTGGTCGGCGATCATGCCGCTAATGACCTGCTGCGCTTGCAGGACGCCCTGCCCCCCGTCCCGTTCGAGACGATCCGGGCGCAGATCGAAACCAGCTTCGGTCGCCCGCTCGATGCCATCTACAGCCGCTTCGATGAAGTACCGGTCGGCGCGGCGTCGATAGCGCAGGTTCACCGCGCCATCACCACCGACGGGCGCGACGTCGCGGTCAAGATCATCCGCCCCGGCGTGATCGATCAGTTCAACCGCGACATCCAGACCTATGAATGGGCGGCCGCCCATGTCGAGCAACTGGGCGGCGAACTCGCCCGCCTGCGCCCGCGCCTCGTCATCGCCAATATGAAGCGCTGGACCGCGCGCGAGCTGGACCTCCGGCGCGAGGCGGCCTCCGCCTCCGAACTCAGCGAAGCGATGGAGGCGATGCCCGGCTATCGCATCCCCGCCATCGACTGGGACCGCACGACCGGCAAGGTCATGACGATGGAATGGGTCGACGGCATCAAGATCTCCGATCGTGATGCCCTGATCGCGGCCGGCCATGATGTGAAGGATTTGGCCGCGCGCCTGGTCAATGCCTTCCTGCGGCAGGCGATCGCAGAGGGATTCTTCCACGCCGACATGCATCAGGGCAATCTGTTCGTGACGGCGGAAGGCGACATCGTCGCGATCGACTTCGGCATCATGGGCCGCATCGACCGGCGCGCGCGCATGTGGCTGGCGGAGATTCTCTACGGCCTCATCACCGGCAATTATAAGCGCGTCGCAGAGATTCACTTCGAGGCGCAATATGTGCCCGGCCATCATAATGTCGAGGAGTTCGCCACCGCGCTGCGTGCCGTCGGCGAACCGATGCGCGGCAAGCCGGTGCGCGAATTGTCGGTCGGCGGGATGCTGGACGGCCTGTTCGCCATCACCCGCGACTTCGACATGCAGACCCAGCCGCACCTGCTGCTGCTCCAGAAGACGATGGTCATGGTCGAGGGCGTCGCCACCGCGCTCGACCCCGACATCAACCTGTGGGAGACAAGCGGCCCCTATGTGAAGAGCTGGCTGCGCGACGAGCTGGGGCCGGAGGCGAAGGTCGCAGACACGCTGATCGAGAATTGGCGCACGCTCCAGCGACTGCCGGGTCTGGTCAAGCGGATCGAGGAAGCCTTCCCCGAAAAGGGCGGCGCCCCGCCCCCGCCCCCGCTGACCGAGGTGAAGCTGATACGGGTGGGCGGCGGCTGGCGCTACGCGGCGGTGGCGGCGATCGCCGCGGCCGCTGGCGTGCTCGGCTCGGCGCTCCTACATCTGCATCTATGACACAGCGCGTCCTTCTCATCGTCTCCGGCGGTATCGCCGCCTACAAGTCGCTCGAACTGGTCCGCCTGCTCCGCAAGCGCGCGATTGCGGTGCGGGCGGTGCTGACGGAAAGCGCGGCGCAGTTCGTGACGCCGCTCAGTCTGGGCGTGCTGACGGAGGACCATGTCTATGGCGACATGTTCGACCTGAAGGAAGAACGCGAGATCGGACATATCCAGCTGTCGCGTCAGGCCGATCTGGTCGTGGTTGCGCCCGCGACGGCCAATATCCTCGCCAAGATGGCGAGCGGCATTGCCGACAATCTGGCAACGACGCTGCTGCTCGCGACCGACAAGCCGGTGCTGGCGGTCCCGGCGATGAATGTCCGAATGTGGCATCATGCGGCGACCCGGCGGAACCTGGCCCAGCTACGCGCCGATGGCGTGCATGTCATGGAGCCGGACGATGGCGAGATGGCGTGCGGCGAATATGGCAAGGGGCGGCTGCCGGAACCGGAGGCGATCGCGGCGGAGATCGGGCGGCTGCTCCAAGTTCCGTTCGCTTCGAGCGAAGTCGAGAAGTATCTCGCGCAACCGGTTCTCGACACGCTCGAACCGAACGGCATCTTGAAAGGACGCCATATCCTGATCACCGCCGGCCCGACGCATGAACCGATCGATCCGGTGCGCTACATCGCCAATCGTTCGTCGGGCAAGCAGGGCTTCGCCATTGCCGCCGCAGCCGCGCGGGCCGGCGCTCGCGTCACTTTGATTGCTGGCCCGGTGCATCTGCCTACGCCCGCGGGCGTGGACCGGATCGATGTGGAAACCGCCCGGCAAATGTTGTCCGCCGTCGAAGACGCCCTTCCTGCGGACGCTGCGATCATGGTCGCGGCCGTCGCCGACTGGCGCACCGCCGATGCCGCCGATCAGAAGCTGAAGAAGGACGGATCGGGCCAGCCCGCCCCGCTCGCTCTGGTCGAGAACCCCGATATCCTTGCGACGCTCGGTCGTCATGCGCAGCGCCCGGCTTTGCTCGTCGGCTTTGCCGCCGAAACACAGAAAATTGCCGAGCATGCGCAGGCCAAGCTCGCGAAGAAAGGCGCGGACTGGATCATCGCCAATGACGTGTCCGGTGACGTCATGGGCGGCGATGCCAATGCCGTGCAGATCGTCAGCCCCGCCGGCATCGAATCCTGGCCTGTCCTGCCCAAGGGACAGGTCGCCGACAAACTCATCGAAAAGGTAGCCAATGCCCTCTCCTCTCGCCCCGATTGAAATCAAGCTCAAGCGTCTACCCCATGGCGAGGGACTGCCGGTGCCGGCCTATGCCACCGCCCATGCGGCGGGCATGGACGTGGTGTCGGCCGAGGAGATGGTGCTGAATCCCGGCGCGCGGCACCCGGTGGCGACCGGTTTTGCCGTGGCGATTCCCGAAGGCTATGAGATTCAGGTGCGCCCCCGTTCCGGCCTCGCGCTCAAGCATGGCATTACCCTGCCCAACACCCCCGGCACGATCGACGCCGACTATCGGGGCGAGTTGAAGGTGCTGCTGATCAACCATGGCGACCAGCCCTTCCCCATCGCGCGCGGCGATCGCATCGCGCAATTGGTGGTGGCACCGGTGCAACTTGCCAGCTTCGCGGAAGTCGATAGTCTGGACGATACCGCACGCGGACAGGGCGGGTTCGGTTCGACAGGAGTGTGATGCGATGACGATGCTGCTTTCGCTGATGCTGGCTATGGCTCCGGAGGCGGCAACCGCCCCGCCCATGCCGCAGGATCTGGGCAGCGTCCCCGTCATCGACGGCTGGCTGGGCCGAAAGATTTCGCCGCGCTGGTCGGAGGATGTCGCCCGCCTTTACCGTCGCGGCGAATGCAGCGGCGCGGTCAATCATGAAGGATCGCAGCTGCTGGAGATCGACATGCTGTTCCTGCTGTCGAGTGACGGCAGGCCGCTGAAGATCGCGCCGGTCAACGTCCGCTGCCCCGAGGTGGAAAAGTTCGTGAGCAACCGCATCCTTGGCACGCTCAGGAATTCATTCCCTAAAGGCAAAGCCGTGGTGGAACCTGTGGCAGTGGATGGTCGTACCTTGGGTACGGTGCGCAAATCTCCGTACGACAATGATCCAACGGCTCCGGTGTGGATGCGTTCGCAAGTCCGCTTCCTCTGGTCGGACGCACCGTGACGCTGACCGACGACCAGCTTGAACGCTATGCCCGGCATATCGTCCTCAAGGAGATTGGCGGGGCAGGTCAGGCGCGGCTGCTCGGCGCAGACGTCGCGGTGATCGGCGCGGGCGGCATCGGCAGTCCGGCAATCCTCTACCTCGCGGCGGCCGGCGTCGGCACGATCCGCGTGATCGATCATGACACGGTGGCGCTGTCCAACCTGCAACGCCAGATCCTGTTCGGTACCCCCGATATCGACACGCCGAAGGCCGAGGCGGCGATGGCGGCGGTGGCACGGATCAACCCGGACGTGAAGCTGATCCCGATCAACGCCAGAATCGACGGGACCAATGCGGACCTGATCCTGCGCGAAGCCGATGTCGTGCTGGATGGCTGCGACAATTTCGACACGCGCCTGGCGGTTGCGGATGCGGCGCAGCGGCTGCGCATTCCGCTGGTATCGGCGGCGGTCGGGCCGTTCGAGGGGCAGCTTGCTACCTATCGCGGCTGGGATGGCAACAAACCCTGCTATCGCTGCCTGGTCGGTGCGCCGGAAGATGCGCCGGAGCGAAACTGCGCGGAAACCGGCGTGATCGGTGCGCTGACCGGCGCGATGGGCAGTCTCGCCGCGCTGGAGGTGATCCGCGCGCTTGTGCCCTTCGGCACCGACATGGCGGGCAAGCTGCTGATCGCCGATCTCCTTTCCATGCGCTTTCGCACATTGGACGTGGCGAAAGACCCCGCCTGTCCCGGCTGCACGCCGGAACTATGCGAGCCCTGAGAATAGTCGTCGCGACGGCGGAGGCGGAACGGCTTCGCGCCGCATTAGTGCTGGCAGCGGCGCAGGCCGCGCTTGGCGCGGACGCAGCGCTCTTCCTGCAACTCGACGCGGTGACGCTGCTGCGTGCGCCGATCGCGGGACCACGCGATGACGCGCATCGGGCGGCGGGACTGCCGAATTTGGCTGCGCTGGTCGAGGAGGCGTTAGGCCTGGGGGTTGCGATCATCGCCTGCCAGAGCGGCATGGCGCTGGCGGGATTGACGATCGACAGGCTGCCCGCCGGCGTCGAGGTCGGCGGACCAGTCGGCTTTCTCCAGCAGACAGGCGACGACGCGCGGCTTCTTTTCGCCTGAGTTCAACGAATAATGGGCAGGTAGCGCCAGATCTGGCGCGATGTTTCTGCACCGGGCATCGCCTGCGCCGAGACTTCGGGCAAGGTATCGGCACGCAGCACGGGCAGCATGCCGACATGCGCCGCGCCCCAGAAGGCGGCATAGCAAAGCAGCGCGGTCAGCGCGTAACGCATCGCCTTCATCGTGCCAGCCTCCTTTCGGCGCAGGAAACTACCGGTTCCGCACGCCCCCGGCAAGGCGGTTGCGGTCAGAAGCTCTGCCCCCATGGCTTCGCGACCTTGGGATCGGCCTTGCAAGCGCTGCGCAAGGCCTGCCACTGCGTCGCGTCCAGTGCGGGACGATAGCGTGCGTCCTTCGCCACCGCCTGCTCGAATCGCCTGCGGCGGTCGACTGAAAGAGGATGGGACGACAGCCATGTCATCGCCTGCTCGGCGCTACCCGCTTCACCCTTCCCTCCCATGCGCTCGAAGAAGGCGGCGGTGCCGGCGGGCGAGATGGCGGCGGCGCGCATCTGTCCGATGGCGACGCTGTCCGCCGCGCTTTCCGCATCGCGTCCATAGCTGAGCGACAGAACGCCGTTCAGATAGCCGCCCGCATTCCCGCCAAAGCCACCCAGCACGACGCTGAGGCCCAGTTGCCGGACCAGACTGGTCAGCGTGTCACGATGCCGCACATGGCCCAGCTCATGGCCCAGCACACCCGCCACCTCGTCGGGCGATCCGGCCTGCTGCACCAGTCCGTCGAACAGGATGATCCGCCCGCCCGGCAGAGTCACGGCATTGACCAGCGGGATGTTGGCCAGCGCGACCTCACGCGCCTCCCCTTCGGGATCGATCCGCGCCACCAGGCTGCGAAGCGCGGAGTCACCCGCCGGGGTGCGGCAGAAGCGGCCACCAAAATCGCCGACCATCGCGTCGCCCATCCGGTTCTCCCATGCTCTGGGGATCATCGGCGCGACGACGCCGGGGGCTTCGGCGACGCCCCAGATCACCAGCGCAGCAACAACCGTGAAGCCCCCCGCCGCCGGCCAGAAACCGAAGCGGTCGATCCAGCGGCCATAACGCTCGCCCTGGGGCAATTGGCCGGCAATCTCCGGCGGCGCTTCGCCGGAAAAGCCCATGCGCCAGCCGGCCAAATCGCGATGACCGAAGGCGGTGCGTCCACCTTCGGTGCCGATCATCGTGAGTTCCGACCAGGCGACCGGCTCCCCGGCCCAGCCGCTTTCCGGCTCCTCCAGCCGGAACCGCCCGTCGCCGATGCCGACCAGCAGGACATGCCGCCGTACCGCCGTCCGACCGTCATAATGCCAGAGGCGAAAGTCGCTCATGGCTCAGAAGGCGCCCACGTCCAGCGCATCGAGCAGCCCTTCGCCATGGCGCGCGGTCTTCGTCTGCGACTGGGTCAGTTCGTCGGTAAGGATCTCGCCGGTCACGCCCATATGGGTGATGAAGAATTTCCAGTGCCGATATTGCAGGAAGATCGCCCCGATCCCCAGCGTGCAGATGACCAGCGCAATGTCGCCCAGAAACAACTGAAGCCATTGCTTCGTGCTGGCGTAGAAATGAAAATTCAGGCCCGACAGCGACAGCCCATCGACTGCGACACGGAAGAATTTGGCGTAGAAGGCAAGCGCGATCAGACCGAGCACCAGATAGAAGCTGATCGGAATCAGCGCAATCAACAGGATCGCACCGGCCGGCGGCGGCGTTCCTTGCTCAAGCCGTGGCATCATCGGGAATATCCAGATCGCGGCAAAGGCACCGATGGCGACCAGCACGAAAGGCAGCAGGTAGAAAAGCAGGAAGCGCTTGAAGGTCGGCCGATAATCGCCTGCCGACTGGAACATGTGCGGCCCGAAGCTCATCCTGTTCCAGCGCTCGTTCCACAGCGACATCATCGACCAGGGGATGAGCAGGCCCAGCGCCAGGCTGCCGACGAAACTCTTCCACATATAGGAGGCGCCATAGCCGAAGCCCGGATCGTCGCTGCCGCCGCGGATGCCGTGCCACCAGGTGCGGCTGAGCCGATAGCGCAGCGCCCGGAAGCGCGCGAGGCCTGCCATGTAGAAGATCACAAGGAAGGCGAGCATCGTCAATATTCCGGCCAGCCCGGCGCGCCCTTGCAAGACCAGCGCCTGCGCGCCGAACTGGATGAAGAGGAAGGGCAGGCCGATCAAAATAATGACCATCAGGAAGCCGACGAACAATTCCTTGCCCGTCCCCGTCCATTCCAGCCGATCGTCGATGAAGCGGGTATTGGCCCACAGATAGCGCCGCGTCCGCGTCGTCGCCCAGAAGCGATAAACGCCCAGCGTCACGATCGTCAGCAGCAAATTGGTAAAGGCGATCGGCGCATAATCGCGCCAGTCGCCTTCAAAGGCGAAGCCGTCCCGTCCGACTTCCGCTTCGTCCATGTCAATGTCCCCCATAAGCCCCGGAGAAAAGAAGACATTGGTCGAAGCGTCGGTCAAGTCAGAAGGATCGATATTGCTCATTGCCGATGAACCCCAGCTTGGTCACCCCCGACCGCTTGATGTCCGCCAACACCTCATCGACGGTGACGTAGCGGGCGGCGGCATCCGGCTGGAACTGAAGCTCCGGTTCGACCGGCAGCCGGAGCGATGCGGCCAGATATTGGCGCAGCGTCAGCCGATCGACCGCCGCGCCGTTCCAGCGGATCACGCCGCTGGCGTCGATCGTCACCTTGTTCTTCACCGGATCGGGGCGCGGCAGATTCGTTTCGATCGGCGTCTGGGGCAGGTCCACGCCCACGCTATGCGTCTGGATCGGGATGGTGATGATGAACATGATCAGCAGCACCAGCATCACGTCGATCAGCGGCGTCGTGTTCATATCCACCATGGGGGCACCCTGTTCGCCCGATTGGGGTCTTGCGAAGCTCAAAGCCATAAAGTCCCTCCTGAACCTGAGAATATGATATATCAGCACATAAAACATGCACGCGGCAGGGAAACTTGGCAAGTGGCCTTCTATTGACAGTGCGGGCGGCCCATTTAAGGGGAAGGGGCGGCTTTTTCGGGCCGCGCAACCTGAAAATTTCACAGAAAGACTCCCCGTGTCCGCCATGCTCAAGATCACCCTGCCCGATGGTTCCGTGCGTGAAGTCGCGCCCGGCACTACCCCGGCAGACATTGCGGCGGCAATCGGGCCGGGTCTGGCCAAGGCCGCCATCGCCGCGCGCGTCGATGGCGAACTGCGCGACATCGGCCGCCCGCTGGAGCAGGATTCGCAGCTCGCGCTCGTGACGGCAAAGGATGAGGCTGACGCGCTCGAACTGGCGCGCCACGACTTCGCCCATGTTCTGGCCGAAGCGGTACAGGCGCTGTTCCCCGGCACGCAGATCACTTTCGGCCCGTCGACGGACGACGGCTTCTACTACGACTTCGCGCCGGCAGAGCGGCCCTTTACCGAGGAAGACCTGCCCGCGATCGAGGCGGAGATGCGCAAGATCATCGCCGCCAACAAGCCGCTGCGCCGCGAAGTCATCGCCCGCGACACGCTGATCGCCCAGTGGGAAGCCGCCGGCGAGACGTTCAAGGCGCAGTGGGCCGCCGAACTGCCGCAGGGTGAGGAACTGACCGTCTATCATTCGGGCGACGGCTGGTACGACATGTGCCGCGGCCCGCACCTTGCTTCCACGGGCAAGCTGGACCCGGCCGCCTTCAAGCTGACCCGCGTGTCGGGCGCTTACTGGCGCGGCGATCAGAAGAATGCGATGCTGTCCCGCATTTACGGCACCGGCTGGCTCAACAAGAAGCAGCTGGCCGAGCATCTCACGCGCCTCGAAGAAGCAGGCAAGCGCGACCATCGCAAACTGGGCGCGGAGATGGACCTGTTCCACCTTCAGCAGGAAGCGCATGGATCGGTCTTCTGGCACCCCAAGGGCTATCTCATCTGGCGCGAACTGGAAGCCTATATGCGACGCGCCATCGACGCGGCCGGCTATCGCGAGGTCAAGACCCCGCAGGTGATGGACGCCCGCCAGTGGGAACAGTCCGGTCACTGGGGCAAATATCGCGAGAATATGTTCGTGATCCCCGATGAAGTGCCGAACGTCGCGGATGAAGGTCCGCTGGTGTCGGACGATGCCGACTGGATGGCGCTCAAACCCATGAACTGCCCGGCACACGTCCTGATCTTCCGCCAGGGGATCAAAAGCTATCGCGACCTGCCGCTGCGCTTCTACGAAAATGGCTGCTGCCACCGCAACGAGCCGCATGGCGCGCTGCACGGTCTGATGCGCGTTCGCCAGTTCACCCAGGACGATGCGCACATCTTCTGCCGCGAGGACCAGATCGTCGAGGAAGTCCGCGCCTTCTGTGCGCTGGCCGACCGCATCTACAAGGATTTCGGCTTCACCTACTCGATCAAGCTGGCGCTGCGCCCCGAAAAGCGCTTCGGCACCGAGGAAATGTGGGACATGGCGGAAACCGAGCTGCGCAATGCGGTTGCCGCCGCGGGCCTCAACACGCCGGAATATGGCTGGGAAGAATTGCCGGGCGAAGGCGCCTTCTACGCGCCCAAGCTGGAATGGCATCTGACCGACGCGATCGGCCGTACCTGGCAGGTCGGCACGATCCAGTCGGACCGCGTGCTGCCCGAACGACTCGACGCCAGCTATATCGGCGAGGATGGCGAGCGGCACCGCCCGGTCATGCTCCATCGCGCCATCTTCGGCAGCTATGAACGCTTCATCGGCATCCTGATCGAACATTATGCCGGGAAATTCCCGCTGTGGCTGGCCCCGGTACAGGCGGTGGTCGCGACCATCGTGTCCGACGCCGACGACTACGCCAAGGCGGCGGTGGAAAAGCTGCGCGCCGCCGGCATCCGCGCCGAACTCGACGTCCGCAACGAGAAGATCAACTACAAGGTGCGCGAGCATAGCCTTGGAAAGGTGCCGAATCTTCTGGTCGTGGGCCGC
>NZ_DATKFP010000440.1:0-4782 GCF_035511395.1 Sphingobium sp. | reverse complement strand
TCCCCTTGGCGTCGATGGTCGACATGTCCATCAGCAGCCCGCCATCGTCGATATTCGCCAGCACGCCGTCCTCGCCCAATACCACCGCCTCGACATGGGGCGTCGCGGGCAGCACGGTGATGACGATATCCTGCCCCCTGCTCGCTTCGGCGATGCTGGCGGCCTTGCGTGCGCCCAGCGCTGCGACCTCGTCCATCTTCGCCGGGTCAAGGTCGAACACCGTGACGGCGAAGCCGTTGCGCTGCAGGTTGGACGACATGGGCAGCCCCATCGCGCCCAGCCCGATAAAGCCGATCTTCATGGTCATGATCATGTCCTCTCCTGATATGTCAGTGCAGTCGCTCAGCCACGACCCCGGCGTCGATCAGCCCGGCTAGCCCCGCCGCATCCACGCCCAGCAGATCAGCCAGCACGTCACGCGTATCCTCGCCCGATCGTGGCGGTGCATGGCGATAATCGGTGGGCGTCTTCGACAATTTGCCCGGATAGCCCAGAATCTTCATCGTCGTCCCATCCGAACGCATCATGTCCCGCACCAAGCCCCGCGCCGCGATCTGCGGATCGGCCAGGATATGGGGAATGTCATTGACCCGCCCGCCGGGCAGCCTGGCCGCCTCCATGGCGGCGATCAGGTCGTCCGATTGCCAGCGGGCGATGGCGGGCGCCATTTCCGCCTGCAAGGCATGGCGGTTGGGCGAACGCCCTGCATTGTCGCGGAAGCGCGGATCATCCGGCAGATCGGGCCGCCCGATCAGGTCGCAGAAGCTGCGAAACTGCCGATCATTGCCCAGCGCCACCAATATGTCGCCATCGGCACAGGCAAAATCCTGATAGGGCACGGTGTTGGGATGCTCATTACCCAGTCGTCGGGGTAACATCCCGCCGTTCATGTAATTGCTCGCCTGATTGGCGAGCAGTGCGACCTGCGTGTCCAGCAGCGCCAGGTCGATCTGCTGCCCTTCGCCGGTCCGGTCGCGATGCGCCAGCGCGGCGAGGATCGAAATGGCGGCGTAAAGTCCGGTCACGAGATCGCTGATGGGAATGCCGACCTTCATAGGCCCGCCGCCCGGCTCGCCGTCCGGCCGGCCGGTGATCGACATGAGCCCGCTCATCCCCTGGATCAGAAAGTCATAGCCGCCCCGGTCCTTGTACGGTCCATCCTGCCCGAAACCGGTGATCGAACAATAGATGAGTTTCGGGTTGATCTCCGCCAGCGACGCATAGTCGAGGCCATATTTGACCAGGCCGCCGACCCGGAAATTCTCGACCACGATGTCGCAGTCCATGGCGATCTGCCGGATCAGGTCCGCGCCGCGCGGATCGGCCAGGTTGATCGCCACCGATTTCTTGTTGCGGTTGGCGCAGAGATAATAGGCGGCATCCTTCGACCCGTCCTCCAGAAAGGGCGGACCCCAGCGGCGCGTGTCGTCTCCCTGCCCCGGCTGTTCGATCTTGATGACTTCCGCGCCAAGATCGCCCAATATCTGCGTACACCATGGTCCCGCCAAAACACGCGAAAGGTCCAGCACGCGCAGACCCGCCAGCGGCCCGGTCGGCGTTTCGGCAGCCTTGCTCACTTGTCCTTATACTCCGGTGCGCGTTTGCCGAGGAACGCGGCGATCGCTTCATGATGGTCTTCGCTATGATGGGCGAGCGCCTGGTAGGCCGCTGCCATTTCCAGCAGCGTGGGCAGTTTCATATCCGCGCCTTCGCGCATCAGCCGCTTGGCCATGCGGGTTGCGTGACCGGGATTGGCCGCGATCTTTGCCGCAAGCGCCTGTGCCCGCGCCAGCAGCACATCGCCCGGCACCACCTCGGCCACCAGTCCATAATCCAGCGCGGTCCTGGCATCGATGGCGTCGCCGGTCAGTGTCATCAGACTGGCGCGCTGCGGTCCGATCAGGCGGGGGAGCAGCCAGCCGCCGCCGCCGCCCGGAATGATGCCCAGCTTCACATAGCTTTCCGCGATCACCGCACTGTCCGCCATGATGCGAATGTCGCACATGCAAGCGATGTCGAGGCCAAGGCCGATCGCCGGCCCGTTGATCGCGGCGATGATCGGCACTTCCAGATCGCTGATCGCCGGTCCGATCATCTGCACGCTGGTGCGGTAATTGTTGCGTATCTCATAGGGGCTGCCGCCGAACATGCCCGCCCGGTCGGCCATATGTTTCACATTGCCGCCTGCGCAGAAGGCCTTGCCCGCGCCGGTCAGTACGATTGCCCGGACCGATGCGTCGCGCGTCATCTGACGGCAGAAATCGACGATCGCCTCGCTATGCTCGACCTCCGAAATCGCGTTGCGTTCGTCGGGGCGGTTGAAGGTTGCGGTGACGACGGGGCCGTCGCGCTCGACCATAAGGAAGGGGGGCATATGTCTCTCCGGGCTATGATCACTCGCCTTCGTGTCAAAATGCTAGGCGCTTGGATCGGCTCAAGCTAATATTGATTTTCGTTTTTTCGATACTCAGGAGCTATCAGTGGAGTTGCGCCAGCTACGCTATTTCGTGACCCTGGCCGATACGCGGAATTTCCATCGCGCGGCCGAGCGGCTCAACATGTCGCAGCCGCCGTTGACCGTCGCGATTCGCAAGCTGGAGGAGGAACTGGGCACGAGCCTGTTCGATCGTGGTACGCGCGGCGTGACGTTGACGGCCGCCGGTCGCGCCGCGCTGGAAATCGCCCGCGCCACGCTGGCGCAGGCCGATCGTTTCCGCGATGCGGTGCGGGAGGGCGCCATGGGGGAGAGGGGTCGGCTGCGCGTCGGCTTCGTGGGCTCCGCTACCTTCGACCTGCTGCCGCGCATCATCCCCGAATATCGCCGCCTCTATCCGCTGGTCGAACTGGTGCTGGAGGAAGCGACCAGCGTCGACATTGCGCGCAGGCTGGCGGCGGGGGAGCTGGATGTGGGCCTTGTGCGGCTGCCGCTGATGGAAGTGGCGGCGGTCGTCATCCAGCCGGTCGATCAGGATGAAATGCACGCCGCCCTGCTCGAAGGCCATCCGCTTGCCGATGCCGCCAGCGTGTCGCTCGATCGGCTGGCGGAGGATCCCTTCATCCTGCAAGGCCGGATCAGCGTGCTTCACTCCACGACGCTCAAGGCCTGCCATGAAGCGGGCTTCGTTCCCCATGTCGCGCAGGAGGCGGCTCAGTTGAGCGCCGTCCTTGCCCTCGTGCGGTCGGGGTTGGGCGTTGCTCTGGTGCCGTCCCGTGCGGCGCGATCGGTGCCGCAGGGCGTGCGTCTCGTCCGCCTCGCCCGGCGGGTACCGATCGAAACCGGTGTCGCTGTCCCGCGCGACAGCGTCAGCCCGCTTGCCCGCAACTTCGCGGCGATCGCAATCGATATCGAATGACTATCACAATCTGGGAATATGATATTGGACAGCGTGAATGCGAAAGTGCGATCCGATTGTCTACTTCGCTGTCTGATTTCCAGTTTCCGAGGCCGATTTGTTCGACACCCTGACCCTGTCCGCATTGCCCCCGGAAGATGAAGCGCTGCGCGCGCCGTTGCGCGTGCTGATCGCCGAAGCGACCGCTGACCTGCCAGTCCATCGCCGCGCCCGATCCTGGCAGGGGTTCGACGCTGCCTTCAGCCGCAAGCTGGGGCAGGCGGGCTATCTTGGCCTGTCGCTGCCCACCGCATATGGCGGCGTCGGCCGCGGCCCCTTTACCCGCTTCGTGGTGGTGGAGGAACTGCTTTCCGCCGGTGCGCCGGTCGCCGGCCACTGGATCGCCGACCGCCAGAGCGGCCCGCTGATCCTCCATTATGGTACGGAGGCGCAGCGCCAATTCTACCTGCCCCGCATTTCGCGGGGCGAGGCGCTGTTCTGCATAGGCATGAGCGAACCCGGTTCCGGGTCCGACCTTGCGAGCGTGCGCAGCCGGGCAGAGCGGCAGGAGGATGGCGGCTGGCTGCTCAACGGGCAGAAGATCTGGACCACCAACGCAATGCACAGCGACTACATGATCGCGCTGGTCCGCACATCCGGCACCAGCGCCGACCGGCAATCGGGCCTGTCGCAGCTGATCGTCGACCTGAAGCTGCCCGGCATCACCATCCGCCCGATCGTCGACCTGACCGGCGACGCCCATTTCGCGGAGGTCTTCTTCGACAATGTCCGCCTCGCGCCCGATGCGCTGATCGGGGAGGAAGGGCAGGGGTGGCGGCAAGTCACTGCCGAACTCGCCTTCGAACGGAGCGGACCGGAACGCATCTATTCCTCGGTCGTGCTGATCGACGCCTGGGTGTGCCATCTCGACACCGTGGGTCGTAAGGACAGTGCCACGATGCGCCTCGTCGGGTCGCTGACGGCGCAGCTGGCCGTGCTGCGGGAGATGTCGCTGGCCGTCACCGCCCGGCTGGTCGCGGGCGAAAGCCCGGTGGTCGAAGCGTCGCTGATGAAGGATTTGGGCACCGGTTTCGAGCAGGCCGTGCCGCAACTGATCGGCGACGATCTCGCATCCCATCCCGACGAACCGGTGGACGCCGAACTCTACCGCACCCTGCTCTACGTCACCCACATCGCGCCCAGTTTCTCGCTGCGCGGCGGTACCCGCGAAATCCTGCGCGGCATCATCGCCCGCGGCCTTGGCCTTCGCTGAGCGGAAGGAAGAGCAGCGTGGACATGCAGGAACTGGTCGCCCCCTTCGCCCGCCTGATCGAGGATATCTGCCCGCCCGCCGCCATCCGCGCAGTGGAGGCGGGCGGGGACGCCGCGCCAATGTGGCAGGCTTTCGCCGAGTCCGGCTTCCTCGACGCGCTGGTGGCGGAGGAGTCCG
>NZ_DATKFP010000439.1:0-2904 GCF_035511395.1 Sphingobium sp. | reverse complement strand
CGATCGCTCGGATTATCGGCTGGACCGCCAAGGGCGGCCATCCCAGGGACACCGGCATCGCCGCAATCGAGACGATCCGCAAATTGCTGGACCGCGCCGGTCGGTCGGCATCGGACATCGCCTTGTGGGAAATCAACGAAGCCTTTGCCTCCGTGCCGCTCGCCGCGTGCCGCATGCTCGGCATCAGCGAGGATGCGGTGAACATCTCGGGCAGCGGCTGTTCCATCGGTCATCCGGTCGCGGCGTCGGGGGGGCGTATGTTGACCACGCTCATACATGATCTCAAGCGGCGCGGCGGCGGGCTGGGCATCGCAGCGATGTGCGCTGGCGGTGGTCAGGGCGGCGCGGTGCTGATCGAGGTTTGATCATGGCCATGGCGGAATGAACGAACCGGGGCGGGTGGCGACGAATGCGATAGGACAGGTTACGGGCAGGCAGCCCCCGCCCACCAGAGGAGAAAGACGGCAGTGGACATCAACGCTTTCGGGGGCATGCCAGGCACCCTCGCGCCGCTCCGCAACAGGCAGGCGAGGCGTATCTATTTCATGGAAACCCTGTTCCAGATGATCATTCATTGTGCCGAAGACGGCAACAGCAGTAAAATCAACAAGATCATCGACAATCTCTACACGCTGGGGCTCATGCCGGTCACGCAGGCTGATCTGGACGGGTTCGCCGAGGAGTTCACCCGTCCTACCGATACTGGCAGCTATTATGTCGTCAACGACAGGCGTCTGCACTGGATCGAGGACAATGACATTGCCCACCTGGTGCTGCGGGCCGATGAGTTCGGCATGACAGAGTTAACCTTTACCGACGAAGCGGGCGAGGCACGGTTCCGTTCCTTCTGGATGTGATCTTCAGCTTCTGAATGGGCGGGGCCGCATCATGTCCGCGATCGATTCCGCGCCCAAGCGTACAGCATCGCCTCCTTCCGCTAGAGCGTCATAATCGGCGTCAAACTGAAAGGAGGCTGCTCATGCGCGCAATTCTGCTTCGCGAAGGTGGCGGCATCCGCCTTGCCGACATTCCGGACGCGCCAAGGCCGGGCGTGGGCGAAATCCGCATCGCCATGCGCCTGACGCCCGTCAATCCCGCCGATCATCTCGCCGTCGAAGGCAGGCATCTGACGGACGCCTATGGCATGCAAAAGCCGGTGGGTGCAGAGGGCCTTGGCATCGTCGAGGCGATCGGTCCCGGGGTACAGGGCCTTGCGGTGGGGGATCGGATATTGCCGCTCGATCGCGGCAATTGGGTCGAACGACGTACCATCCCGGCCGACCGGGTGATCCGCGCGCCCGATATGCTGGCTGATGAGCAGGCTTCGATCTTCCGCATCAATCCGGCCACCGCGCACAGATTGTTGACCCGCGTCGACCTATGCGAAGGCGACTGGATCATTCAGAATGCAGCGGGATCGATGGTCGGCCGAATCATCACCGCCATCGGTAAGGCAAGGGGTCTCAATATATTATGCGTGGTCCGCTCGCCAGAATTGGCACGCGAACGGCTGTCGACCCTAGGCGCCGCCGCCGTCATCGCTCAAGGCGAGACGATGGCGGACGAAGCAATCGCTGCCATGGAGGGAGCGAGGGCGCGTCTGGCGCTCGATTTCGTGACTGGTGAAGAGACTGGCCGGCTCGCCCGCTGTATCGGTCCGGGCGGTCGGGTAACGATCTCTGGTCATCTGGGCAAGGAACCTTGCTTGATCCCCGGAACGCTGCTGACCACCGGCAATATCATCATCGACGGCTACAGCCTGCGCATGGATGAAGGCCCGGCAGGACGGACCCAGTTGCAAGCCATGTACGACAGACTCGCACCAATTTACCGCGACAATCCGGCGGTATTGCCTGAACTGGTGCGCTGCCCGCTCGCCGCTTTCGAGGATGCCGTCACATGGCGCGGGCCAGAAAAGCTCTTGCTGGATTGGACGAGGATTTGATCCGGGTGTCGACGATTTCAAGAAAGACAGGAAAGACATGCAGGATAAGCCGGTCATGAACAAGATACTGGTTAGTGACTTCAAGGGCGCGATGCGGCGTCTGGCATCAGGCGTCGCCATCGCCGTTGCATCGAGTTCCGATGGGCCGATCGGCATGGCCGCTACGTCGATTACCTCATTGACGATGGAGCCTCCTGCCATCCTGCTGTGCGTCAACCAATCGGCCAGCCTTCATGCATGCCTGACCCCCGGTGTTCCGCTGTCCGTGAGCCTCCTTTCCCGTCATCAGAAGGACATATCGGTCGCTTTCGGCGGCGGCCTGCCGAAAGAGCAACGCTTTTCTGCCGGATGCTGGACCGCTGACATGCACGGCATCCCCATGTTGGAAGAGGCTCAGGCCAATATGAGCTGCGTGATCGACAGCATGTTCCTGTTCGGAACCCACAGCATCGTGATAGCACGAGTCAACGCGCTACGTCTGAGCGATGGCATCGACCCGCTGATTTTCCAGAATGGCGGCTATCTCTGAGGGTATCGAGGCCGGCTGGCGTAAAACAAAGGAAAACCGGGCTGCGCAGGGATTTGACCGAAATGGGTTGGTGGGTTCAACTGGTGGCGGAACCCATTCGTGAAACCGCTCGGCGGGTATTTGGAAGTCGAGCGCTATTCCTGATCGTTCGTTTACCTGCAGTGCTACAGCGCTGCGTTTTTGCCTGAGTGTATAACGACAAATCGGTTCTTCTGGGGAGCCGCGCTCGACCAGCATGGCAATATAGCTGTTTTGCGTGCCGCCGATCAGGTCGCCTTCTCAGTGGCCGGCCCGTCCGCACGATCCACAGCACCGCCTCCATAAACAGCCGGTTGTTCCTGCCGCTACGTCCAGGGTCTGTCGCCTTGCCCAGACAGTGCGGCTCCATCTGCGCCCATTGCGCGTCGGTCAGTACAAAGCGATCCATCCA
>NZ_DATKFP010000438.1:0-5995 GCF_035511395.1 Sphingobium sp. | reverse complement strand
TTCCATAATCATCTTTGTTCAATGACCCGTACCCGCCAGTTCTATGCCGACGCCATGCTGACGATTATCGCCGCTCATTGCCTCGGGACGCTCGATGCGTTTCGCGCCCATCTGGCATCCTTGGCGCAGATTACAGTGCGTTTGCTTTCACCGCTCACATCCGACGCTACCGTCTCGGAGAACCCATTGCACGACTAGTTTCAGGAACGGGTGAGCGGACAAAGAGCCACGCGCCCGACGAGGAGGAAGCCATGTATGTCGGACCGCACCTGCGCAAAGCGCTCTCACGCCTCAACAGGGCATCCTCGATCGAGGCACTGCGCGACGGACTAGCCGATGCCGCGCGGCAGATGGGCTTCCCCTTTGTTGCGCTCGTTCAGCATGGCGGTCTTCCACGGCTGGTCGAGCGTTCTATGGTTGTCACTAACTATCCTGCGGAATTCGTCCAATCCTACATCGAGAACCACTATTTCATCATCGATCCGGTATATGAGGTAAGCTATCAACTCGACCGACCGTTCGGCTGGGACGAGATCACCAACTACGTCGAGCTTGCCGATCACCAGCATGCCCTTTTCGAGGAAGCGCAGGGCTACGGGATCATTCACGGCATCACTGTGCCGCTGCACATACCGAGCGAGACATACGCATCCTGTACCTTTTCCCGCCCGACGCCGATCGCGATCACACCGTCTTTGATGACCACGCTCCAGATCGTCGCAGGCTTCGCGTTCAAGACTGGCCTTTATCTTCATCACGCCATGCAAGGCCGCAATGTTCCTCGGCTTACGCGCCGCGAGGCCGAATGCACTGCGCTGATCGCGCTCGGCAAGACCGACTGGGAGATCGGCGAGATCCTCGGAATTGCTCAGACCTCGGTGCGGTATTTCATATCCAGAGCCAAGCAACGCTACGGTGTTTTCCGGCGCTCCGAGCTCGTCGCTCGCGCTATTGTTGACGCCCAGATACCGATGAACTGACTTATTATCGTTGACCCTATGCGAAGAAGGTCGCAAACCACATGCGTCGGCGGTTTGGTCCGGACGTGTTTGCGGCAAGCTGCGGGAACTTGGTGAAGTAGTTTTGGGCGATGAATACAAGCGGTTGAATAGCTTTCAATGCTGGCCTCCAAGGCTGGGCAGGCAGCCCGTTCGCTGCATCTGCCCTCCGAGGTCAACCCTTTTCAGCGAACACTGGGATCGTACCTAAGGTTGTGCGCTGGCCACCTGCGCTTTGCAGCTTCCACCCCAATTCAGCGATGCATCGTTCGCCGTCCTCCAGCGCCTGCGCGGAAGTGTGGACGGAGTAGTAGCCTGGATGCAGCTTGTGCGGAGACGCAGGCTGCCAGGGTGGCGCCTGAGGCTTGAAACGCGGCTGCCGCGGCGTGAATGATCCGTGAGATACTGACAATGGGCGACCCAAGTGATCGCGGCGCATCCGCGGACGACAAACGCCCTGCTGCTCGCTGGCGCGAGAAATCGTTAGTATCCATCTGCGAGGGGCGCGGTGCCCGCAAAAGAGGTCGGGCGTTTGGTGAACCCTGGGTCAGCGGACTGGTTTCGGCCGCCATTGCGGCACCACATTCGTGGGCGCTTTACGGAATGTGAACAGACGATGCTTAATGGATCGTTGCGGCGTGACAGTCGGGTCTGGCCGGAGGAACAGTGAGAGAGAACGAATTTCGAGCGTGGCTGATGGCCAAGGGCTATGCCGAGCATTCGGTAACCAGCGACATCAGCCGGATGCGCCGGGTCGAGGCGGCGATGCCCGACTATGGCTTGGTCGACCGGGATCTGGACCAGGCCTATGAACGCGACGCGATGGAGGCGCTGCTCGCGGCGCTGCGGCAATCGATCGACGATCTGCCGCACAATACGCCGCCTGCCGTGCTGGTTCCGCGTTCGAACAATTATGATGAGCGGTTGCGAACGGCCTTGCGGGGTGCGGAGGCCTATCGGGAATTTTGCCGGGGCGAGGCGGGGGAAGAGCAGGGAGACGCCGACCGGGTTCGCCGGCATGCGATGGAGCATTATTTTGCGCCGGCGCGCGGGGCGGGCGAGGCCATTGTGGAGATCCCCGTCCGCGAGATCAACGCCGCGCTCGAGCTCAAGAACCACTACAAGAATATCTGCCAGGCCCTTGCCGGTCCCAAGATGCAGGCGCTCGCCGATGTTCCGCCGCCGGTGCGGACGGGCAAGAACGACAGCCCGTTCACGATTTTCCGCTACACGCTGACCCGCTTCGACCGAAGCATGCTTGAGCGCCTGCGGAAGCTGTTCGTCGAGAAGCATCCCGACTTTCGGGATTTCGGCGACAGTGCAAGCTATGCATCGGCCGAGGATAACTACAAGCGCGCGCTTCTCATTCGCGCCGAAGAAATGATGGAGGAACATCGCTCGTCCGACGATGCGGTGCTTGGCGCTGCTCTGCTCGATCTCGCGTCGGGCAAGGCCGGGCTTGAGAGCAACCTGCTCGACTGGCGCGTGGCCAGGATGGTCGCCGATATCCGCGCGAGCGACCCGGGCGTGATGGAAGAGTCCGCTGGCAAGCTGGCGCGCGCGCCCGATGCGATCGCTGCGGTGACCGAATGCGCCGAGCGCATCTGGCCTCATCTCTGCGAGAAATGGACGACAAGCCGGCCTCTGGCGGAAAGCCGCACGATCCCCACGATGATCCGGGCCCTGGTCGATCCACGGGCGATGCTCGGCATTCGCTCGAGACCCACCGACAATGCCGCGCGGATGCTGATGGGCTCCCCCGCTTTTGGCGCCCAGCCTCTCGGTGCGGCGGAACTGGCGGCGGTGCTGGATCTGGCGAGGCGCATCTTCGCGATCATGGAGGAGGAATGGGGCTGGAGGCCGCGCGACCTGTGGGACGTGCAGGGCTTCATCTGGGAAACCTGCCAGGAGCGTTTGCCGCCCGTCGAGGAGAAACCGGCCGATCGGGCTGGAACGAGAAAGAGAATGACCATGCCGACCAACCTCATCCTCTACGGCCCTCCGGGGACGGGCAAGACCTATGAGACTGCGCGGGAGGCCGTGCGCCTGTGCGGTGAGGCGGTCCCGGAGGACCGTGACGAGCTGATGTCGCTTTATCGCGCACTGAGCCAGAAGGGCCGCATCGAGTTCGTCACCTTCCATCAGAATTTCAGCTACGAGGATTTCGTCGAAGGCCTGCGTCCCGTGTCGGGCGAGGGCGAGGATGGCGCCGATGCGCCCGCCGGCTTCAGCCTTCAGCCCCAGGACGGGATCTTCAAGCGGATCGCCGATGTTGCCGGGAGCAACCGCGGCAAGGTGGGGCAGGGCGACCGGGCCGTAATCGATCGCAGCCGCAAGGTGTTCAAGATGTCGCTCGGCCGGAGCTGGTCGTCACGTGACGACCTCATCTACCAGGAAGCCATTCGCGAGGGCTATGTGGTCCTCGGCTGGGGCGGCGACGTCGACTGGTCCGATCCGCGCTACGATCAATGGGACGCGATCAAGGAGCGGTGGCGGCAGGATCATCCCGACGCCAGCGGCAACGACCCGAACATGTCGCAGATGTTCACCTTCCGCATCAACATGGAGATCGGATCGCTGGTCGTCGTCTCCGACGGCAACCGCAAGTTCCGTGCGATCGGCGAAGTCACCGGACCCTATCGGTTCGTGCCCGGCGTGAACGGCGAATACAACCATCGCCGGGCGGTTCGCTGGCTCTGGCACAGCGACGAAAGCCTGCCCCGCGAGCAGGTCTACAATAAGGAGCTGAGCCAGGTCTCGGTCTACCAGATGGACAGCCGTCATGTGAATTGGGACGGTCTTGAACAGACGGTGGCGACCGGCGACGACGGGAGCGGGACGGGGACGCCCGAAGGCCATGTCCTGATCATCGACGAGATCAACCGCGCCAACATCTCCAAGGTGTTCGGAGAGCTGATCACGCTGATCGAACCCGACAAGCGGCTCGGCATGGGCAATGGCCTAACCGTCCGCCTGCCTTACTCCAAGGCCCCGTTCGGGGTGCCGGCCAACCTGCACATCCTTGGCACGATGAACACGGCGGACCGGTCCATCGCCTTGCTCGACACCGCGCTGCGTCGGCGCTTCACCTTCCGGGAGGTCGCGCCAGACCCCGAACTGCTCGTGGACGCGGAGGGGCGTTCCGCCGTGCCGCTTCGGGAGGCTCTCGAAACCATCAACGAGCGGATCGAATATCTGGTCGATCGCGAGCATCGCATCGGCCACGCCTTCTTCATGCATTGCGCGTCGCGCACCGATGTCGACGCGGTCATGCGCGACAAGATCATTCCATTGCTCCAGGAGTATTTCTTCGAGGACTGGGGACGGATCCATGCGGTGCTCGGGAGTGGCTTCATCGGTCAGCGCGTGCTGAAGGCGCCGCCGGGAATCGACGGGCTGGAGCGCAAGAGCTGGTTCGTGCGCGTGCCCTTCGCAGACGATGCCTATGAGGCGCTGGTCGGGAAGGTTGCCGCGGCACAGGACGGCGTGGCCGATAATCCGGCACCGCAAACGGCGTGACGCATCTTGCGGTTCCCGAATGGGGCCGGGCGCCGGTTGGCCCGCAAGGTTTCTCCGTCGCGCAGGCCGAGGCGCTTGTCGCCGCGGCGAGGGGGCATCCGCTTGGCGGCGCGGATGGATCGGGGATCGTCTCCGACCATCGTCATTACCTGCAGGCCCGCCAGATGGTCGGAGTGCTTGCCGCGCCGGGATGCAGCCTCGAAATCCTGCCCAAGGTCGATCCCGACGCGCCGCACGAGGACATGCCCACGGTCCGCCGGCGGCTGGTCGCGCTCCTCGACCTCGCCCTGGGTCTCGACATCGGCGCCGGCGCCGCGACGGCGATGGGGTGGGGGGCCGGGAATCTGCTCGAGATTCTCATCAGGATATTCGCCGACCGGCTCCTTGTCGAAACCCGGCGAGGCCTCCCGCGGCGCTATCTGCCGCATGAGGACGATCTGTCGGCGTTGCGGGGGCGTCTCGATGTCACCCGGCAGTTCACGCATCATGCGGTCCGGCCCGATCGGCTCGCCTGCCGGTACGATCAGCTCTCGAGCGATCTTCCGCTGCTGCAGGTCATGAAAGCGGCCGTGCTTGCGCTGCGCCGGCTGAGCCGCGCGCCCGACACCCAGCGGCTGCTGGATGAGCTTCGTTTCGTGCTCGCCGGCGTCTCCGATATCCCCCTGTCGTCATTGCCGTGGGATCGGGTCAGTATAGATCGGACCAACCGGCGCTGGGAGAGCCTGTTCGCCCTCGCCCGTCTGCTTGTGAGGCGCGACTGGCAATCGACCTCGGCGAGCGCCGGCGGCGGGGAGGGTGTTGCGCTGCTGTTCGCGATGAACGACCTGTTCGAAGCTGCGGTCGCCGCGCTGCTTCGCCAGGATCTTGCCGGCAGCGGCATCGATGTCGTCGCGCAGGGCGGCCTGCGCTATTGCCTGGGCGACTGGCGTGGGGACGAGGATTGCACGGGGCACCTGTTCCAGACGCGGCCCGACATCCTGCTGCGCCGGGACGGCGAGGTGGTGGCCATCGTCGATACCAAGTGGAAGTCTCTGAGCGGAGATCCGCTCGATCGCCGCAAGGGCGTCGGCCAGGCCGATGTCTACCAGATGATGGCCTATGCGCGGCTCTACCGCTGCGACCGCCTGATGCTCCTCTATCCCGCGCGTCCGGGATCGGGAGGCGCCGTGGTGCGGGAGTTCGGTATGGATGGCGGCAGGGAATTACTCGTGTTGGGGCAGGTCGATATGTCGGGCAGCCTGGATGACGCACGAACCGGGCTTTCCGGGTTGGTTGCTGGGATGCTTTCGCCTTTGGCGACGTGACCATCGGCGCCGTCACAAATCTGGTCGGGCTTGCGTCAGTGTACTCCTTCGATGGGGCTGGCGGACTTGCACAGCTTGGCAGGCTTGGTGGACGGCCTGTGATCTGCTGATCGGTGAAACTGACGACAGGCAGGCAATGGCGCGATAGGGTGGCCACGAGGAGGGACAATGTTT
>NZ_DATKFP010000437.1:0-3721 GCF_035511395.1 Sphingobium sp. | reverse complement strand
TCCATGTTCGCGACATCGCTCATCCCGATACCGAAGCACAGCGCGACGATGTGCTCGATGTGCTTGGAGAACTGGGCGTAGCGGGCGAAACCGCGCTCGATCGGGAAGAGGGCGACCCCGAGCCGCCGCCGATCATCGAGGCGTGGAACAAGCTGGACCTGCTGAGCGAAGAGGATGAGGCGCTGGTCCGGGAACAGGCCGCACGGCGCGACGATGTCGTGATCCTGTCGGCTCTGACGGGCGAGGGCGTCGATGCGTTACAGCGCACGATCAGCGACCGGATGACAAGGGGCGCCAAGGTCTATGGCCTGCGCATTCCTGTGGCCGACGGCGCGGCGCTGGCCTGGTTGCATGAACATGGCGAGGTTCTGTTGACCACGGTCGAGGGCGAGGAAACGCGCGTGGAGGTTCGTCTGTCCGACGCCGGTTTCGCGCGCTTTGCCAAGCGGGGAGGGGGTTAGGCCGCAACTGTGCTTCCAATCGCCCAAGCAAATCCTTCGCTTGCGCCTCGGCGTCGCCTCCCTATCTCTGTCGCCTCGTTCGAATCGCAGTTTGAAGGCCTGATATGACCGCCACCCATTCCACCCGTATGCTCATCCTCGGTTCCGGCCCGGCCGGCCTGTCCGCCGCCATCTATGGCGCGCGCGCGGGTCTGGCGCCGATCGTCGTGCAGGGGATGCAGCCAGGTGGACAGCTGACCATCACCACCGACGTGGAAAATTATCCTGGCTTCAAGGATGTGATCCAGGGACCGTGGCTGATGGAGCAGATGCAGGCGCAGGCCGAGCATGTCGGCGCGCAGATGATGTACGATCAGATCGTCGACATCGACCTGTCCGAACGGCCTTTCCGCCTCAAGGGCGACAGCGGCACTCTCTATGTCGCCGACACGCTGGTCATCTGCACCGGCGCGCAGGCCAAGTGGCTGGGCGTCGAGGGGGAGGAGCATCTTCAGGGCAAGGGCGTCAGCGCCTGCGCGACCTGCGACGGCTTTTTCTATCGCGGCAAGAAGGTCGTCGTGATCGGCGGCGGCAATACCGCTGTCGAGGAAGCGCTCTACCTCACCAACCACAGCCATGACGTGACGCTGATCCACCGCCGCGACACGCTGCGCGCGGAGAAGATTCTTCAGGCTCGTCTGCACGCGCATCCAAACATCAAGGTGCTTTGGAACAAGGCCGTCGACAGGTTCGTCGGCGGCGGCGCGCCCGAAGGTCTGGTCGGCGTCGACCTGATCGACACGGTCACGGGCGAACAGTCGCATGTGCCGACCGATGGCGGCTTCGTCGCGATCGGCCATCACCCCGCGACCGAACTGTTCGAAGGCAAGCTGCCGCTCGACGAAGGCTATATCGTGGTGGAAAAGGGCACGACCCGCACGGCCATACCAGGAGTCTTCGCGGCGGGCGACGTCACCGACAAGATCTACCGCCAGGCCGTAACCGCCGCTGGCATGGGGTGCATGGCCGCGCTCGACGTCGAGAAATTCCTGGCCGAAGCCGATTTCGAGGAACTGGTGGAGGCTTGAGATAGCCTCTTTCGTTTTGAGCCGGTCGGGAAGCGTGAGTTTCCGCTTCTCGACTTGCTCCAAGCGAGCGGCTGCTGCTTAGCCGACCTTGACCTGCGCGAACGCCACCAGCGACCCGAACGTCTCGAACGTGTCGCCGTCGATATCGTCATCCTCGATCAGGATGTCGAAACGGTCCTCGATCTCGGTAAGCAGGCCGGCGACGGCCATCGAGTCCAGTTCCGGCAGTGCGCCGAACAGCGGCGTGTCCGCATCGAACGCGTCGACACGATCCTGCGAGAGGCCCAGGACGTCGCGCAGCAGCGCCCGCATCTGGCTTTCCACATCGATGGTCCGGTCGACCGGCTGAGAATTTTGCGCCCTCATGATGGGCGCTTAAATAGAGGGGTGTGGTCTAACCTACAAGCGCGGATATTGCGGTGCGGGCTGCGGGTAGCCAGGCCGACGCGAAGCGCGGGTTGAAGGCGTCGATCTGATGGAGCGAAATGCGTCGTTCCATCCAGTCGGTCTTGTAGCCATTATCGCCCGTGCCATAGTCGATCAACGCGACCCGATCGCCGTCGATCGCCTGCGCAAACATGGCGTGGCTGAGCAGCGTGCCTGGCGATCCGCTGTCATGGGCGCTGTCATGGCTGAGCTTGTGGATCAGCGCGGTCCCATTTTCGATCGTCCAGAACTGTGTCGCCACGGGACGCCCGTCCAGTCGGGCAAAGCCGAGCCGAAGCGTGCCCGCAGCGCTTTCCTGCTCGGCGAGGGTGCGCAGGAAATCGAGGCCGGTGGTCGGTTCCGCCTCCTTCCAACTGCGCGCATGGACATCGACATAGTCGCGCCAAAGATCGTCGGTGAGAGCGTGGCTGATCGACAGGGTATAGGGGCTGTTCCGTCCCTTGCGCCGGATCAGGCTGCGCAGGCGGCCGGGCCGTGAGTCCCAGTAATCGGCGAAGCTGCGCCCTTCCACGGGTAGCAGGTGCCGGCCGCCCATGGGGCGCTGCACCGTGAACCAGCCCGCACGGCGCAGCGCGGTAACGAGGGACGCGCTTTCTTCCAGCGGATAGAGGTCGATTTGCGCATGATGAGCGAGCAAGGCGCCGGCGATCGCCTCCAGCAGGCGTTGCTGGACGGCGCTGTCGGGCGCGCCGAGAAAAACCGGCGCCCAGGAGAAACTGTACCAGTTGGCAAGCGCGCTGACCATGCGCGGGGCGGGGGATAGCAGGAACAGCCACACCTCTGCGCCGTCATCTTCCGCGCCAAGAATATGAACCGGGCTATCGGGAAAGCAGTGGCGATGCAGCGTCTCGAACCAGTCGAGACGGTCGAACAGGACCGGCACATGGGCGCGATCCAGCCGACCGGCGAGCGCCTGCTGCACTTCCTTTAGGCTATGATATTCCCTTGGTGCCCGCAACCGACTATCTCCGCGTCCGTCACGATACGCATAGGAGAAGAATCTGCACATGGGGTTAAGCGCATGGGAGTCGAGCGGCCGTGACTGAAAATTTCCCCATGATCGACGGGACGCAGGTGCGACCGCTCGATCATCTGCTGCTGAGCGGTGATCCGGTGCATCTTGCGCTGGACGGGCGTTCGGGCAGCTACAGCTATGCCGAACTGGAGGAAACGCTGGGCCGGCTTGCCGGCTGGCTGGCGGGGTTCGGGCTGGAGCCGGGCGCGCGCGTCGCGAGTTGGATGGCCAAGGGGCCGGTCGCGGCGCTGATGCCGCTCGCCGCGCCGCGCGCGGGCCTCGTCCATGTGCCGATCAATCCGCTGCTGAAACACGGCCAAGTCGCCCATATCCTGTCCGACAGCGGCGCGATGCTGCTGATCGGCACCGCAGCGCGGCTGGATAGCCTCCAATCGGGTGACGTCCCTGCGGTCTGTCGGTTGCTGCGCGAGGATGACGCCGCCTGCGCCATGAGCGGTGGGCAGGCGATCGGCCCATCGAGCGCGCAACCAGGCGACCTGGCGGCGATCCTCTATACCAGCGGCTCGACCGGCAGGCCGAAGGGGGTGGTGCTGACCCACGCCAATCTCTGGCTGGGTGCGGTGGCGGTGGCCGATTATCTGAAGCTGATGCCGCAGGATCGCACCGCTTGCGTCCTGCCTTTCAGCTTCGATTATGGGCAGAATCAGCTGTTTTCCACCTGGTATGCTGGCGGATGCGTCTATCCGCTTGGCTATCTGACGCCGCGTGAC
>NZ_DATKFP010000436.1:0-20755 GCF_035511395.1 Sphingobium sp. | reverse complement strand
GGTCGCGGGCATCCTGATCCTGGTCATCAACATCGTCGGCGGCATCATCCTTGGCGTCGTCAGCCATGGCCTCGCCATCGGCGAAGCGGCCCAGACCTATATCATCCTCGCCATCGGCGACGCGCTGGTCGCGCAAATTCCCGCCTTGCTGCTCTCGATCGCGGCGGCTTCCATCGTCACTCGCGTCAAGAGCGAGCAGGATCTGTCGGCGCAGGTTGCTGGCCAGTTCGGCACCGGCAAGGCATGGGTGCCGGTCGCCGCCATACTAGGCTTCCTGGGCGTGCTGCCCGGCATGCCGCACATGATCATCCTGCCCGCCGCGGCGGTCGCCGGCGGCATCGCCTGGCAGCTGCGCAAGGCGAGCCAGAAGAAGGCCGCAGAACCTGCGCCCGCGCCGCCCGCGCCCAATCCCGCGCTGATCGAATGGGACGATGTGTCGGACGGCGCGATCCTGGGGCTGGAGATCGGCTATGGCCTCATCAGCCTGGTGGACGAGCGTAAGGGCGCGCCGCTCATGGCCCGCATTACCGGCATCCGCCGTCAGCTCTCCAAGGAACTGGGCTTCGTCGTGCCGATGGTCCGCGTGAAGGACAATCTGGCGCTGGAACCCAATCAGTATCGCATCACCATCGCCGGTGTGGTCGTGGGCGAGGACGAGATCTGGCCCGACGACCTGCTGGCGCTCGACAGCGGCGCATTGGAAGGCACGGTGCAGGGCCGCGCCGCGAAAGACCCGACCTTCGGCCTCGACGCCGTCTGGATTTCGCAGGCCAAGCGCAGCGAGGCAGTGGTCGCTGGCTATACCGTAGTCGATCCGCCAACGGTCGTCGCCACCCACCTCAATCAGCTGATCGCCATGAACGCATCGGAAATATTCGGCCTGGACGAAGCGCGCAAGCTGCTCGACAACCTCAAGGACATTGCGCCGCAGCTGGTGGATGGCCTTACGCCTGGCCTGCTGAGCCTGACCCAGATCAGCGCTCTGTGCCGTGCGCTGCTGTCCGAAGGCATTGCGCTCAAGGATTTCCGCCGCATCTGCGAGGCGATGGTCGACGGCGCACGCCCCGACATGAGCCTTGAGCAACTGGTCGAAGCGGTGCGTCAGCGCATCGGCGCGCTCATCATCCAGGGGCTTGTCCCGGTGAAGATGCCGCTGCCGGTCATCACCCTTGACGGCGATCTGGAGGCGATGCTTGCGCAGGCCATGCGCGTCGCCGGCGATGCCAGGCATCCGATCGAACCCAGCCTTGCCAACCGCATCGTCGAATCGGTCGTCCATGCCGCGCGGCCGCTGCTGGGGCAGGCACGTCCCTTCGCGATCGTCACCTCGCCGGTGGCGCGCCGCGCACTCGCCCGCCTGTTCAAGCCGCATCTGCCGGAAACGCCAGTGCTGTCCTTCCTGGAAATTCCCGACGGTAAGGGAGTGGAAGTAGTTGCGGTGGTAGGGAACGACTCCCGTCCGGCGCCGCGACACGATCCGTTGCCGCAGCGCGAACGAGTCGCCTGAGGAAAGGCTGAGCCATGTATATGAACAAGATTCAGGCCGGCGCTCACACCTACGGCAAGCCTGGCGAGAACAGCCCGGAGCGGCTGGCCCGCCAATATATGCCGCTGGTGCGCAAGATCGCCTGGCACGTCCATGGTCGCGTTTCGAGTGCGATCGAGGTGGAGGATCTGCTCCAGATCGGCATGGTCGCGCTGGTCGAGGCCGCCAATAGTTTTGAGGATCGTGGTCTCGGCTTCGGCGCCTATGCGCAACTGCGAGTGCGTGGAGCGATGATCGACCATCTGCGACGGCAGGCGACGCTTTGCCGGTCCGCCATGGCAAAACGCAAGGAACTGGGTAAGGTCCGCAATGGGCTGGAGCAGAAGCTCGGCCGCCTGCCGACCGAAGCGGAAATGTCCGTTGAAATGGGACTGGAACCCGCTGCCTATCGCGAGGTCGCCGACAGCGTCGAGATGGTCCAGCACACCAGCATGGACGAGGTTTATTCCGACCAGTCCATGTGGTTCGCCGATGTGGAGGATCGCGCTGACGATATCATGGAGCGTGAATCGCTGAAGAAGGCGCTGGCCGCCTGCATTGGCGAACTGCCCCAGCGCGAGGCGATGGTGCTGCAACTCTATTTCGTCGAGGAACTCAATCTGGAGGAGATCGGCCAGACGCTGGACATCGGTGCAGCGCGCGTCTGCCAGATCAAGAAGGCAGCACTCGACAAGCTGCGCGAGAAGCTGCGCGATTGGGACGATTGAGCGGGCCGTGATCTGTTAGTTGTACGACGTTTACTCGTCGTTCGCCGCCAACGGGCCGACACGCCGCCCGTCCGTGGACGGCCAGCGAAAACGGAGCGGACGATAGCTTTGGGTGCGCCACCACGGATCGGCCACCTGAAACAGGCCGCTTTCTTCTGCCTTGCGCCCCAGATCCTTGCGCGCTGTGATCGCCGCCAGCAGCGGCGCGGCGAACAGGCCGGCTACCACCGGGATGGTCCAACCAAGCCCACCCGCCTTCACCGCCAGCACAGTCAGGCCGGCGCCCAGCAACAGATGCCATTTGAACAGCCAGATCGCGCTGGTGATCGCCATGCCGTCGCGGTCGCGGGTCTGGCCGTTCCAGCTTGCCTTCTTGCCCATCAATATGCCGAACAGGTTGATCGTCTGGGTCAGCATCGCCACGGGCGCCATCAGGATCGACAACAGGATATCGGCGATCACGCCGCGCGTCATCCGCGCCGCGCCGCCAAAGCCGATGCGTCGAGCGGGGTCGGCCATCGCCCAGATGATCGAGAAGATTTTCGGCCCGAACAGCAGCACCGCCGTCACTGCCAGCAGCCCGCCCGACGGCAAAATCGCGGCGGGCGGCCACATCCCGCTGGCGGCACCGCCCAGCACCACCAGGATCAGCGCCAGCCACATGGGTGACGTGCAATAGGCGCTCGCGCCCACCAGCAGCTGGAACCGGCTGACCGGATGCAGCCCGGCGATTTTCACCAGCAGCGGCACATGCTGGATATTGCCCTGGCACCAGCGGCGATCGCGGGTGAAGAGATCGGGCATGGAGGGTGGAAATTCCTCGAAACTGTCGTCCGCCGTCACCATGTGCACATCCCAGCCGCGACGACGCAGCAGCGCGGCTTCCAGCATGTCATGGCTCAATATGTGGCCGCCGAAGGGCGCGCGGCCGGGCAGTTCGGGCAGGCCGCAGCTCTCCGCGAAGGCGCGCACGCGCACGATGGCATTATGGCCCCAGAACATCCCCTCGGACCCTGCCCACCAGATCATGCCCGCAGCCGAGATCGGCCCGAACAGGCGGCTGGCGAACTGCTGCCAGCGCGCGAACAGAGTGGATGCGCCCATCACGGTGGGGACGGTCTGGATCAGTCCGACATGCGGGTGCCGCTCCATGTCCGCGGCCAGCCGCGCCATGGTCTGTCCGCTCATCACGCTGTCGGCATCCAGCACGACCATATAGTCATAGCCGCCACCGAAGCGCTGCACCCATTCGGCGATATTGCCGGGCTTGCGCCCGATATTGAGCGCGCGGCGGCGATAATGGACGGGCCGCGAGAAGGAGCCGCGCATTTCCTGATAGGCGCGCCGTTCGGTCTCGCCGCTTTCGGCGTTGGAATCGGACAGGATGAAAAATTCGAACCGCTCGCCGCCCATCACCTGCGCCAGCGACCGTTCCATGATCGACAGGCGGCCCAGCACGCCCAGGAAATCCTCGTTACAGACCGGCAACAGGATCGCGGTCTTGCCGTGCAGCGGTTCGGACGCGCGCAATGGGCGAGGGGCGACGCTGCGGCCACCGCCGACCGTCTGAAGCAAGAAGCCGATCGTCGCAGTGGCGAAGCCGAAGGAAATCCAGGCGAACAGCGAGATGAACAGGACGAGATAGACGCCCTCGACCGCATCGATGCCGTCGAGGCCGATCGACCGGCGCATTTCATGCGCGGCCATCGCGGCGGGGATCAGCGCTAGCAGCACGACCAGCAGGCGCCGTGCCCACAGGTCGATATTGAACCGGCGACGCGCGATCAGGGGAGGGGCGGAATAAAAGTCCTGCTCCGGCATGGCGAGCGGGCTTTCTGCCGGAACCTGTTCGAAGGCCCGCGCTAATGGCTTGTCCTCGCCGGTCGGCCCCGCCGATCGAGCGTCTCCATTCCCCATGTTGTTCAGACCCGCTTGCTGTTGACCCAGGGCTCAGAACCGCTCGTTACGGTTACGGTTCCCGTCATACGCCAATAGGGTAATGCACATATTCACTGAACACACGATTGCCAGCCCGTAATTGCAGTCGAATATCGGCTGAACCGGCCCCGTTGCGCCGCAGGTCGAGTACGGTGCGATATAATCCGGGCTTGCCGAGCACTGGATAGCCGGCGGTTTTGAGCATCGTGCCGCCCTTGATGTCGCTCCATATGTTGGGCTTGCTGCCTTCCGCTACGCCGGCAAAATCGATCACCAGGCGATCGCTGCCATCCTCGCCGCCGCGCCCGCGCCAGATATTCTCGACGATCGCAAGTCCTTTCGACGCGGGGGCATTCGCTGCGCTCCAGTCGAGGCGGTAGCTGGCGTCGATCCGCCTGCCGGGCGTCACCTTCGCAGCCGGCGTCCAGTAGGCGGCGACATTGTCGGTATATTCGCTGTCGGTAGGGAAAGCATAGAGGCGCACCTCGCCCTGACCCAGCGCCTTGGTCGAAGCCGCCCAAAGCGAAGGCCGTCGGTCATAATAGACGCCGTCATCCTGATAATGGTCGAAATCCCGGTCACGCTGGAGCAGTCCGAAGCCCTTGGGGTCGCGTTCGGCAAAGGCGCTCACCAGCGGCGCGGACGGGTTGACCAACGGACGGGCATGGGCGGTGCCGTCCGCACTGGCGATCGACAGGAGGTCGCTGTCATGAATTTCCGGCCGCCAGTCGGTGCCCTGCGTGCGATTGGCCTGATCATACCAGAACATGCTGGTCATCGGCATCAGCCCCAGTTCCTCGATCGGCTTGCGGGGAAAGAGGGCGGCGGTTACATCCTGCTGTACGCCATCGGCGCCAAGGCGGCTGACGAAGCGATAGGCGCCAGCGATCGATAGGCCGTCCAGCAGGGCGTAGATGGTGACGCTGCTGTTACCGGTTCGCTCCAGCCAGAAATGGGTGAAGCGGGGAAATTCCTCCTTCCCCAGACTCGTGTTGATCGCGATCGCGCGGGCGGAGAGGCCGAACTGCTTCTGCGGGCTGGGCGCGCGGAAATAGCTGGCGCCCAGAAAGGACAGCCAGTCGCCATCGCGCTTGGCGTTCATGATGCGAAAACCGGCAAAGCCCGCATTCGGCCCCAAAGCGGCGACGGCATTGCCGGCCGGCGCATCGAACATGGCAGGGTCATAGCGCAGCGGCGTCGCCTGCCCCTTTTCCACGATGGCAATCTGCACCGGCTGCGGCGCCGAATTGGATAAGGGAAAGAAGCGGACGCCCGTGTCACCGGGCAGGTCGCCCCAAAGCGTGCGATCATCGCGAAAGCGCGCGGCGTGCAGCGCATCATAGTCGACCTTGGCCGCGCCGGGATGGGCGGGCGTCTCCTTATAGGGCGCGCGCGCCAGTCTCTGCGCCTGCGCGACCAGCCTTTCCCAGGAAAATGGCTCGGCGCGCGTCTGGGCGCGGAGCGCGGTGGGGAGGAGGAGGGCGGCGCCGGAGGCGGCGATCATCGCGCGCCGGTCTATCTTGGTCATGTTCATAGTCATGGCTCGCCGAAACGACCAAGCCAAGCCTTGTATCCATGACGCCCGTTCCATGACGACGAATGAAGCCTCCGCCCGGGGGGACGGAGGCTTCTAACTTCTGGTCGTTTGATCGAAGGTTAGCCCCCGGCGCGGTGGGGACTGTTGATGCGCCGGGGGCCACTTGGCGGGCTGTCGGTGACCATGACCTCAGCCTGCCAATCTTGTCGGGGCTTAGCCGATCAGCTTCAGCACGCCCTGCTGGCTCTGGTTGGCCTGGGCCAGCATCGCGGTCGAGGCCTGGCTCAGGATCTGCTGCTTGGCCAGCGCGGTCGTTTCGGCCGAGAAGTCGGCGTCTTCGATGCGGCTGCGGGCGTCGGTCAGGTTGGTGATGTTGTTCGTCAGGTTGTTGACCGTCGATTCCAGACGGTTCTGCACCGCACCGAGGTTCGCACGGGTCGTCGCAATGGCGTCCAGAGCGTCGTCGAAGGTCGCCAGGTCAGCGCTGGTCGCCGTGGTGGCGTCGATGGCGATGGCGTCGGTGATGTCCGCGTTGCCGGCGACGTCGTCCAGGGTGATCGTGACCGAGTCGGCGGCGTTGGCGCCGGCCTGGATGTTCACCGATGCGACCGAACCGTCGAACAGGTTGTTGCCGTTGAACTGGGTGTTGGCCAGCGTGTCCGTGATCTGGGTGGCGAGCTGCGAGATTTCCGCCTGAATGTTGGTCTTGGCGCCGTCGTCGTTGGTGCCGTTCAGGGCCTGGACGGTCAGTTCACGCATACGCTGCAACATGTTGCTGACTTCGCCGAGCGCGCCTTCCGCCGTCTGCGCCAGCGAGATGCCGTCATTGGCGTTGCGGACGCCCTGGGTCATGCCGCGGATCTGGGCGGTCATGCTCGAAGCGATGGCCAGGCCGGCGGCGTCGTCCTTTGCGCTGTTGATTCGCTTGCCGGTCGACAGGCGCTCCATGGCGGTGCTGAGGGCCTTGCTCGAGGCCGAAGAGGCGTTGGCCGAGCGCAGCGCCGCGGTGTTGGTTCCGATAACAGTCATGATATTCCCTTCCAAATTCAACCATCAGGTCGCTGCCATCAGGGCGCTTGCGGCCTCGAAAGGGGATAACGGCGGGGTGCGGCGGGGCTTTAATCCAGCCTGCATTTTTTCTGAAAATTCCTGAAATCAGGAGCTTATTGCGCGGGAGCACGCGCGCGCGTCGAATGACGTTGGAGGGTGGGGCGGAAAAATTTGCCGGCAGCCGGAAAAAATCTGCCGCGCTGCGGCAAGTCGTTGGCCGTGTTAACCATCTGATAACCACGCAGGCGGTAAAAATTAACCATCGAAGGGGCCTGGGGCGTACGGGGGTACAAGCCAGCCAAAATGTGGGGTTTTGTTCATGTCATCGCTTGACGTGAGCCGTGGGGTCTGCGCGCTCGTTCCTGGGCTGCAGCACTGGCTCGAAAATGCCTACTATATGGTGCGGATCATCGATGCCGCCAGCCCGCGCGACAAGGATAGCCGCCGGGTGCTGCTGGCGACCGAGATCGGTCATGCCACGCATCGCGACATCCTCATCAATGTGATCGAGGGCGCACCTTCGTTGGTCGTTGCCGCCAACGGCCTGCCGGCGCGTGTCGCCTTCGGCCTGGAAGATATGGGCTTTGCCTTTGCCCTGATTGCTGAACTCGCACGTCCCGCTTCGGTTCCCGCTGTGGGTGACGCTGTCAGTGCGCATCTGATGGGCCTGGCCGCCCGTGTTGCCCGCAGCGACGCCACCGTCCTGATCCAGGGCGACACAGGCACCGGCAAGGAAGGCATGGCGCGCTTCCTTCATGCCCAGTCGGGCCGCTCGACCCATGACTTCATCGCCGTCAACTGTGCGGCGCTGCCCGAAACCATGATGGAGGCCATGCTCTTCGGTCACAAGAAGGGCAGTTTCACCGGCGCGGCTCAGTCGTCCGACGGGCTGTTTCTCGCGGCCGACGGTGGCACCTTGTTCCTCGACGAAATCGCCGAGCTTCCGCTGACGCTCCAGGCCAAGCTGCTGCGTGCGCTTCAGGAGGGCGAAGTCCTGCCCGTCGGCGCCACGCACCCGGTGCCGGTCAATGTGCGCATCGTCGCCGCCTGCAACCGCAACCTGGCCGCAGAGGTTGCCGCCGGCCGCTTTCGTGAAGATCTCTACTGGCGCCTTAACGTCATGCCGCTGGAACTGCGTCCGCTGGCCGAACGCCGGGGTGACATCCGCGCCATCGCCGCCGCCATGCTGTTGCGCCAGCAGGATCCGGCGAAGGGAAAATTCGTGTGGCCGACCGCTGCGGCGCTGGAAAAGCTCGCCGCCCATGCGTGGCCGGGCAATGCTCGCGAGCTGGGCAATGTGCTCCAGCGCGCACTGGTGCTGCGCGACGGTGCCAGCATCGATGCGAGCGACCTGCATATCTCCGGTGCGCCCCAGCTCCGCGTCGTGGCTCCGATGCTGGCTCCGGCCGAACCGATTCTGCTGCGCGACGTGACCCGCAATTCCAAGCTGGAGGCAGTCCGCCTCGCTCTGCGCGAAACCGATGGCCACCGCGCCGCCGCCGCGCGCAAGCTGGGTATTTCCGAACGCACGCTGCGCTATCGGCTCGCCGAAATGCGCGAACTGGCCGCTTGAAGGGAGCTGACGCATGACCGGCATTTCCCCCACCGACAGCGTGATGGCGATCCGTAACGCCATCCTGCAAAAGAACGCGGCCCTTCGCGACGTCAGCCAGACCGGTAATGTCGGCAACGCGTCGGGCGCCAGCGGCACGCAGGGTACCGCGCCCGGCGGCTTCACCGATGCGCTCAATAGTGCGCTGCAACAGGTCAATGGCCTCCAGAGCAAGGCTGGCGAAGCCGCGGCGTCGTTCGAGCGTGGCGACACAACCGATATTGCCGGCGTCATGCTGGCCAAGCAGCAGGCATCGGTCAGCTTCGAGGCGACCCTGCAAGTCCGCAACAAACTCCTGTCCGCCTACAAGGACATCATGAGCATGCCGGTCTAACCCATGAGCGAGAACGCACTCTCCACCACCGTCGGCGCCGCTGCGCCTGCCCTCCCGGCCTCTGCCGCCTCCTCCTTCGGGGGGGGGGGCAAGGGCTTCGACGCGCTCAAGGCGCGCGCGACCGGCTTCATCAAGCAGCCGGCCGTGGCGAAGAGCCTGCCGCTGCTCGGCCTGCTCGGCACCGTCGCGGTCGCCGGTCTGGCCTGGATGGCGCTGCGCGAACCGCCGCAGCGCGACCTGTTCCGTGGCCTGCCCGATGGCGACAAGTCGGCGGTCGCTCAGGTGCTAGACCAGAATGGCGTGCGCTATGGCTTCGACAGTTCGGGCGCGATGACCGTTTCGGAAGATGATTATTTCAAGGCGAAGATGATGCTCGCCGCCCAGGGCCTGCCCAAGAGCGCGCCCGACGGCAACAGCATGATCGACAGCCTGCCGATGGGTGCGTCGCGCGCCGTCGAGGGTGAAAAGCTCCGCTCGGCCCGCGAAATGGACCTGGCTCGCACGATCGAGGCGATCGACAGCGTCGAAAGCGCCAAGATCCACCTCGCCGTCGAGCCGCCCAGCGTGTTCCTGCGCGACCGGGCCAAGCCGTCCGCGTCGGTGATGCTGCGTCTGGCCAATGGCCGTTCGCTCACCGACCAGCAGGTCAGTGCGATCGTCCATCTGGTGGCGTCCTCGATCCCGGAACTGAACCCGGACGATATCTCCGTGGTCGACCAGAATGGCCGGCTGCTCAGCAACAATGACGGTGATGCCGCCGACGACCGCCAGCTTGCCATCCAGGGCAAGATGGAGGACCGCTATCGTCAGTCGGTGATCGCATTGCTGACCCCGATCCTGGGGCAAGGCAATTTCTCGACCGAGGTTCATGCCGAACTGAACTTTGCCGAGCGTCAGGCAACCCGCGAAACCTACCCGCAGGACGAAGCCCGCCTCCGCAGCGAGCAGGGCACCTGGGCGTCTGACCCGCGCGGTCAGGGTACGGGCGAGGCATCGGGCATCCCCGGCGCGCTCAGCAATCAGGCGCCGGTCAACCCGACCGTCACCCAGACCAATCCTAACGGTCAGGCCGTGGCGCAGGGTCAGACGGCGCAGGGTGCGCAGGCCGGTCAGCCGGGCACGCCGCCCAACCCGCTGATGAAGACCGAGGAAACCTTCAACCGCAATTTCGAATTGGGCCGTGAAGTGTCCGTTACCAAGGATGCGATCGGCACCGTCAAGCGCCTGTCGGTCGCGGTCGCGCTCGACAATGGCGCGGACGGCAAGCCTCGCTCCGCACAGGAAATCGCCGCGCTCGAAGCGCTGGTGAAGGGCGCGGTCGGCTTCGATCTGGCACGCGGCGACGTGGTCGCGCTCTCCTCGCGCAGCTTCATCAAGGCCGCCGACCCGATCACGCCCTGGTATGAGGCCGACTGGGTCTCGCCGCTGGTGCGCAATGTGTCGGCCCTGCTCGTGGTTCTGCTGCTGGTCTTCGGCATCGGTCGCCCGCTGCTCAAGCGCCGCTCGGCCGCCCAGGCGCCCGCCGCTCTCGCCGACGCCACCGGCGAGAATGGCCAGCGCATCGGTCGCGAGATTTCGAGCGAACTCACCAAGCAGGCCGTGGCCACGATGCCGGACGGCGCCGAAGCGAAGATCACGCTCGACATGATTTCGTCCACCTATGACTATGCCCAGCGCGCCGACCTCATACGCAATTTCGTGAAGCAGGATCCCGACCGCGCCGCGCTGGTCGTCCGTGATCTGCTGAAGGAAGGCAAGAAGGAAAAGGAAAATGCCTGAGATCGTCCCCGGCCGTCCCGAGGCGCTCAAGGGCAGCGCCGCCGCCGCCGTCCTCCTGATGCTGTTCAACGAGGATGAAGCCGCGCAGATCCTGTCGCGTCTGGAACCCGAAGAAGTGCGCCAGCTCGGCTATGCCATGTATGATGTGCAGGATGTTGATCCGGAGGAAGTGAACGAGGCACTCGATCATTTCGTGACCAAGGCCAAGAAGCGCACCACCATCGGCTATGGCGCCACCCGTCATATTCGCGGCGCGATGACCAAGGCGCTGGGCGAGGAGCGGGCGGAAACCATCCTGGCGCGCATCACCCCGCCGACCCGCTCCACCCAGCTGGAAATGCTGAAGTGGATGGACGCGAAGGAAATCGCGATGCTGATCGAGATGGAGCATCCGCAGATCATGGCGATCGTGCTGGCACATCTGGAAGCGCCGGTCGCCGCCGACGTGCTGCAACTGCTGCCCGCCGAATATCAGGAGGAGATCGTGTATCGCATCGCCACGCTCGGCCCGGTGTCGAACGAGGCGCTGGAGGATCTGGAGCAACTGCTGCTGCGCGGTCCTGCCAGCAAGCAGGGCGCGGCGTCGCAGCGTGGCGGTACGGTCGAGGCGGCCGCAATCATGAACAATGTCCGTAAGGACAATGAGCAACGGATCATGAAGGCCGTGGCCAAGCGCGACAAGATGATCGCCCAGACGATCGAGGAGGAGATGTTCGTTTTCGACAACCTCATCGACATGGACGACAAGAATCTGGGTACACTGATGCGCACGATCGACAGCACCGTGCTGGTGGTTGCGCTCAAGGGGGCGAACGACATGCTGAAGGCGAAAATCTTCAGCAGCATGTCGGCCCGCGCCGCTCAGGCCATCGCCGACGAGATCGAGGAACGCGGTCCGATCCGCCTTGCCGAAGTCATCGACGCGCAGAAGTTGATCATCGCCACCGCCCGCCGCATGGCCGACGCGGGCACCATCATGCTCGGTGGAAAGGGCAACGACTTTGTCTAGATTCTGGGGTGCCGAAGCGATCCAGGACGCAGCGCCGGTGGCGGTCGCGGGCTTTCGTCCGGTCGAAGGCGGCTTTCGCAGCCTCTACTCCGCGCCGGTCGCGCAGCAGACCGCCACCATCCGCGCCGCAATGGCCGAAGTGGAACCGGAAATCGATCTGGTCGAGGAGGCCCGGATGGAAGCCTTCACACTCGGCTTCGACGAGGGGTGCCGCGTCACCGCCGAATCGCTGACGGCCGAAACCGACGCCCGCGACCGCCTGATCGAGGCACTCGAATTGCTGGCGCCCACGCCGAGCGGGATGCTCTCGACAATGCTCTCCGCCACGGTAGTCCGGCTCGTCGAACAGATCGTCGGCGAGGTCGAGATCGACATGGATCGCCTGATCCAGCGCTGCGACAGTGTCGCCGCCTTCATCGAGAGCAATCAGGACAAGAGCGCGCTTCACGTTCACCCGGACGATGCCGAACTGCTCAGGGAGGAAGCAATCGGCGTGCCGCTCGTCGCGGACCGGAATATGCAGCGCGGCTGCGTCCGCCTCGAAACCGCCGACGGCTGGGTCGAGGATGGCCCGGACGTGCGCCTGTCGCGCCTGCGCGCGCTCATGGACGACATGGAGGGCAAGGCATGAAAGGGGATTGGGCATGATCCGCGCCGCGCTCGCACAGGCAGAAACGCTCTTCGATCACCTCCAGGTGCAGAACCGTCAGCCGCGCCACGTCGGCCGTCTGGTCAGTCATGATGCGGGGATGCTCGAAGTCAGCGGTTTCCGCCGTCCGATCGGTTCGGGCGCGCGCGTGCTGGCGAGCGACGGTTCGGTTTGCCGGGCCGAAGTGGTCGGCTTTCGTGGCGATCGCACTTTGCTGGTCCCACTCGACGCCGACGCGCCGCTTGAAAACGGCATCCGCGTGGAGCCTGACAGCCAGGCGAACATGGTTCAGGTGGGCGATGGCCTGATCGGCCGCGTCGTCGACGCCATGGGCCAGCCGCTCGATCGCAAGGGGCCGATCATCGCCGGCGGCACCTGGCCACTCAACGGCGTAAAGGGCAATGTGCTCGATCGCGGCCGCGTGACCGAAGCGTTCGACCTTGGCGTCCGTGCCGTCAACGCGCTGCTGACCGCAGGGCGCGGCCAGCGCATTGCCATCATCGCCGGATCGGGCGTCGGCAAGTCGGTCCTGATGGGCCAGATGATTGCCGGCGCCGAAGCCGATGTCGTCGTTGTCGGACTGATCGGCGAACGCGGCCGTGAAGTCAGCGACTTCCTGGAAACCAAGCTCAAGCACACGATGAACAAGAGCGTCGTCGTCGCCGTGCCTGCCGATCATCCGCCGGTGCTGCGCCTGCGCGCCGCCGCTCGCGCCACCGCCATCGCCGAATATTTCCGCGCACGCGGCAAGAAGGTGCTGCTTCTCATCGACAGCCTCACCCGCTGCGCCCATGCCCAGCGCGAAATCGGTCTGGCGCTGGGTGAGCCGCCCGCAATGAAGGGCTATCCGCCCTCGGCCCTCGCGCTCATCCCGCGTCTGGTCGAGCGGGCAGGGGTGGATGCTCGCACCGGCGGTTCGATCACCGCGCTCTATACCGTGCTGGCCGATGGCGATGACACCGACGATCCGATCGTCGACGCCGCCCGCGCCATCGTGGACGGCCATTTCGTCCTGTCGCGGCATCTGTCCGAACAGGCGATCTTCCCCGCCATCGATATCGGCAAGTCGCTCTCGCGCGTCATGGCCGACGTGGTGGATGACGAGCATCGTATGGCGGCTGCCGGCTATCGCCGCCTCTGGGCCGCCTATGAGGAAAATCGCGACCTTATCCTGATGGGCGCCTATCGTCCCGGCAACGACCCCGTCATCGACGAAGCCGTCCGCCGCCGTCAGGAAATCCTCGACTTCATCCGTCAGGACCAGAAGAGCCGGATCGATCTCGACACCAGCGCCGACGCGCTCATCGCCGGGTTCGGCGCATGAAGGGGCTGGTCAACCGCCGCCAGCGCGTGCTGCGCGTGCGCAACGTCCAGCATTCGATGGCCGTTGCCGAAACCGCGCGCGCGCGCGACGAGGCGAACGGCATCGCCCATAATCTCGAACGGCTACGCAAGGTGCGGGGCGAACTGTTCGGCGGGGAAGGGATGGCGACCGGCGCCTCCTTCGCCGCGATGCAGGAACTGGCGACCCGTCTGGAGCAGGCCAGCCGCCAGCTCGACGGTGCGCTCTACGATGCGCAGCGCAATGTCGAGGTCAAGGAAGGCCTGACCGTCGCCGCCAATCGCGAAAAGGAAATCGCCAGCCGACTGAAGGACCGCGCGCGCGCGGATCTGGAGGAATGGCGTGAGAACAAGCTGGCGGCTCTGCCGCGCTATCGTCGTATGCAAAGGTCGGGGGACGTTTGACGATGACCATGTTGACCAGTCTGAAGGCATTATTGTTCACGACGCCTGCACAGGGCGCCGCAAAGGGTAATGGTGTCGTCGCACCGACCGAAGGCGTCATGGATTTCGGCCAGATGCTGCATGTCGTGAAGGAAGGCAACTCCGCTTCCAGTGCCGCGCCGATCATTGCCGTGCAGCCGGCCGCGCCAGAGCCGCACAAGACAGAGAAGCGGACGATTGCCACGCCTGTATCGAACGTCGAGCAGCCGGCTCGCCTTTCGCAACCGGCTGTCCTGGCCGAGGCGCCGGCCGAATGGGCAGAGCTGCCCGCGCCTGCGACCGATGTGGGAGTCGCTCCGTTGGCGTCTGTCGCTGATATTGAACTGGAGGCACCCGTTGCCGACGTGGGTCCGCTTCTGTCTGTCGCGGATGCCGATACGGTCTCTATCGTCCTGAAGCCGATCGCTCCGGAAGCTTTCGACGCGCAACCGGACATGGATGCCGCTGCGCCTTCCGATGCTGAAATGGAAAATGTTTCAGCCCGGCCGGTCGCAATACCGGTGTCGCCTCAAGTCGTTCGGGGCGATTTGATCGTCGAAGGTCCGGTGCCGGAGAGTGATACCGATGGATTGTCCATCGACAGCGGCGATGATCGTCCGGTCGATACCGATGACGGGACACCAGCCGGTGTCCAGCCGATTCTGACGGCTGTGATGCCGATCGTTGCGCCGATGCCAGCTGTGCAACCTGCGCTTCCGTCCATACCGGAAGACGGAGCGAAGGCCGAGTATGTCGCGCCAGCGGCAAAGAGGTCCATCGTACCCGCCGCAACGGAAACTGCCGCAACTGTGCAAGTCGCTACTCTGCCGGTCGCAGCAGCCGCACCTGCCATATCCCTTCCAGCGTCATTGAACATCTCTCCGTCCGTTTTGACGCCGCAAGCCGATATGTCCGTACCAGTCGAGGTTTCTGGCGCGCCGAAGTCGGCTGACGCGACGATGCCCGTCGTCACCCAACCGACCGCTGCGCCGAAGCCCTCGGGCATGCCGGTGCAGATCGGTGCCCCGACGGTTCCTACAGATCCGGCCATCGCGCTGGCGCCCGAACAGCCGGCGCTCGGTCAGGCGCAGCCCGCGTCCGTCAAGGCGGAAGCGGTCTCGTTGCTCCAGCTGGTGCGCGACCACATGCGCGACCGCACGACGGCACTGGTCGGCGAGAGCAAGGCTGCCGGCGTAAAGGATTCCGTGCCTGACGCGGCCTCCGCGACATTGCTCGCCTTGCCCGCCAATGATGGCGTCACCATGCCGGTATCGCAAGCTCCTGTGGTGACTGCGGCGCAAGCGTCGGTTGCGACGGCGCCTTCCGTCGACCTCTCCGTATCCATCGGTGCGCAGGTGGTGGACATAGGCGTTTCGGGCCAATGGATCGACGGCCTCGCGCGCGACATCGCCGGCCTGTCGGCCAATGGCGCGCAGGGGCGGTTCCAGATCAATGCCGACCAGCTTGGCCCGGTCCAGGTCGACATTCGCCAGGGCGAGGATGGTGCCGCCGTCAGCCTGACCGTCGCGACTGAAGCCGCGGAACTGGCGTTACGACAGGATAGCGACCGGCTGAAGATTGATGCGGGCCTGTCCGCTGTTCGGATCAGCGAAGTGAAGGTGGAGCGCACGCCTCATCTTACCGAAACGGCTCGCTCGGATGCGCCGAATAACCAATCAGGTTCGCAATCCCAGTCGCAATCGCAAGGACAATCTGCCAGCTGGCAAGGTCAGGGGCAGGGCATGGGGCAATCTTCAGCCCAGTCGCATATGCAGGGCCGCGGTGAGCAGCAGCGTGAAAATATCGGCTTTAACCATAAAGGAAGCAGCGATCCTGCCGTTCTTAACCATGAACGGGCCGGCGTCGACGCCGGCGACCTGCCGCGCGCGCGCTATGCGTGACGGCCGCATTTCCAGGGGATATGAAGCATGAGCGACGAGCCTAAGGCCAAGAAGAAAAAAGGCGGGGGCATGAAGATGATCCTGCTGGTCGTCGTGGGTGTTGTCGTCGGCGGCGCGGGTGCTGCAGGTGGCCTTTATGCTGCCGGTTTCTTCAGCCCCAAGGCCGAAGGACCGAAGGAAGATCCCAACAAGCCCGTCCTCGTCCTCGCCGGCGAGGATGCGCAGGCCGTCGCAACCGCCCATGGCTGGGCTGGCGAAGCCGGCGGCGGTGGTGGTGGTGGTGAAGGCGGTGGCCATGAAGGCGGCGGCGGTGGCGAAAGCCATGTCGTGTCCTCCGGCCATGCGCCGGGCAAGGGCATCGACCTGCCCGCGCCAGTGAACCCGGCTGCCTATCAGGCCACCTATTTCCAGCTCCAGGCGCCCTTCACATCGAACATGTCGGATACCGATGCCTTCGCCCAGATCAGCATCGCCGTCTCGACTTATTATGACTATCGTGTGATCGCTGCTGTCAAGCAGCATGAAACGCCGATCCGCAGCCAGGTGTTGATGATGCTGGCGGAGCAGCCCCAGGAGGTGCTTGATACGCCGCAGGGCAAGCAAGCGCTGCAAGGCAAGATCAAGAAGATCGTGAACGATATTTTGAAGCAGAAAACCGGCTATGGCGGCATTGATAACGTTTATTTTACCAATTTCGTTATTCAATAGGGCTGCCTGGAAGGATCGGGATGTCCCCTGATCCCTGACGGGCAGGGGACCAAGATGACCGACGTTCAATCCTACGCCTTCGGGCGAGGGGAATCGCAGGCGCCCGTGATGCTGTCCGGGCTGGACCGGCTGGGCGAAAAGCTCGGCCGGCGAATTCGTGCTATCGTCGAGCCGATCGCTGGCGTGCGCCCCAATGTCGAGGCGCAGGAAGCCAAGGTGCTGGATTTTGGCGCCTGGTCCGCGCAGGTGCCGGCCTTTTGCTCGCTGTCCGTCTATCGGCTGCAGCCCCTCAAAGGGCAGGTGTTGCTGCGCATGGACGCGGCCATGATCTCGACATTCGTCGATTGTTTCTATGGTGGCATCGGCAACCGCCCGCTGCCCGCCCGCACCGAATTTACCCCCACCGAGGACCGGCTGATCGCGCGGCTGTGCGATTCGCTGCTGTCGCGGATGGTCGAGACATGGGGCGATGTCCTGCCGCTCGAACCCGGCCTGATCCTGCGTGAAAGCGGCGTCGGCTATGCCGCTGCGGCGCAGCCCACCGACCAGATGGTGCTTCAGCGCTTCGTGATCTCGATCACCCGCGAACAGGAGTGGCCGATCGATCTGCTCTTCCCGCTGTCCGCGCTGCGCGCCGTGGAAGGGCTGGTCAGCACCAAGCTGCCGACCGACGAGGAGCATCTCGATCCCGTCTGGCAGGCCCGTATCGCCCGCCGCATGCGCGATATTCGCCTGCCTGCGCGCACCGTCGTGGCGCGTCCCAATCTTTCGCTCGCCGACCTTATGGAATTGAAGGTCGGCGACGTCATTCCGGTCACCATTGGCCGGTCGCTGCCCCTGATCGTCGGAAATCGTATCGTTGCCCATGGCTCGATCGGCGAACAGGATGGCCGTGCCGCCTTCCAGATTGAAAAGCTTGCACAGGAACCCGAACAATGAGCGACATGAGCGAAGCACCCCGCATGGAGCGCGCCGAGGATCCGGTGAGCCGCATGACCAACAACCGCCAGTTCAAGCTGCTGGCCGACATTCCCGTGCGCATGTCGGTGGAGGTAGGATCGACCTCGCTGCGCCTTGCCGAAGTCATGGACCTGGCCGAGGGGAGCATCGTCGAACTCGACCGTCAGGCCGACGATCTGCTCGACATCATGGTGAACGGCGCGCTGATCGCGAAGGGCGAGGTGGTGACGGTGAACGGACGCTATGGCATCCGTATCGTCGACATCGCCGCGACCGAAAATCGTCTCGCCGGGATCGAGCGTCGCGGCTGATTTAACGCTTGCCTTCGCCGATGAAACTGCGGATCGCAGGCGGATATTAACCATAGCGGGGCGGCTTTCATGTTCTGGTATTTTGTCAAACTGCTGATCCTCCTGCCGCTGGTCGGCGGCATGGCCTTTGGCGCGCTGTGGCTGTGGCGCAAATATCAGCCCGGCATGATGGCGGGGCAGGGCGACCGTTCGCTGAAGTTGCTCGAAGCCTTGCCCATGGGCGCTTTCGGCAAGCTCGCTGTGGTCGAGTTCGAGGGCAAGAGGATTCTGGTCGCCGTCACCCGCGGCCGTATCGAGAAGATCGCGGAAGGCGACCCCTATCGTGCGCGGTAAAATTCTGTTGATCGGCGGCGTCCTGCTCGTTGCCGGCCTTGCTCTGGTGGAACCTGCACTGGCGCAGGCCGCTCCTGCCGCGCCAGTCGACAATGGCGGCGCGCTGAGCCGCGCCATGGGGCAGATTTCGGGCGACGGCCGCTCGCTTTCGCTGTCGCTCCAGATTCTGATCCTTATGAGCCTGCTGACGGTGCTGCCGTCGCTCGTGCTCATGATGACCAGCTTCACCCGCATCATCATCGTCCTGTCGTTGCTGCGGCAGGCGCTCGGCCTGCAACAGACCCCGCCCAACCAGGTGCTGGTCGGCCTTGCATTGTTCCTGTCGCTCTTCGTGATGCGCCCGGCGATCGACGTGATCAACGCGCAGGCCTTCGACCCCTATGGCAAGGGTCAGATCAGCATCGAGGAAGCGGTCGGCCGTTCGGGCAAGGTGCTGCACGGTTTCATGACCAAGCAGACCCGCGAAAGCGACCTCAAGCTCTTCGCCAACTTGGCCGAGGCGCCAGCCTTCCGCACGCCCGAGGACATTCCATTTTCGATCCTGCTGCCGGCCTTCGTGACGAGCGAACTCAAGACCGCCTTCCAGATCGGTTTCATGATCTTTCTGCCCTTCCTCATCATCGACCTTGTCGTGGCGTCCACGCTGATGGCGCTGGGCATGATGATGCTGTCGCCCACCATCATCTCCATGCCGTTCAAGCTGCTGCTGTTCGTGTTGGTCGACGGATGGGCGCTGACCATGGGATCGCTGGCGGGGTCGTTCGCGACATGATGGGCGTAACGCGCCAAGACACGTTCGTTTCGAGCGTGTCGAGAAACGGGAGCGCAACCGTTTCTCGACTTCGCTCGAAACGAACGGAGCAGGGGATTTAGCTTCCCATGGAGAACGCCGATTTCTTCATGGGCCTTGCCCAGCAGGCGCTGTGGATCACGGCGCTTGCGGCTGCGCCCGTGCTGATCCCGGCGTTGATCGTCGGCCTCGTCATCGGCATGGTGCAGGCGGCGACATCGATCAATGAGCAGACGCTCAGCTTCATTCCCAAGATCATTGTGGTTGGCGGGATGCTGGCGCTGTTCGGCGGGTCGATCATGGTGCTGATCGCTGACTTCACCCGCGAAATCTTCGAGCGCATCCCGGACCTGCTGCAATGATCGCGCGTCTGTCATGATCGCGCCCGGTTTCACGGGCGTGGAGACGCAGCTCTGGATCTGGCTGATCGCCATGATCCGGCCCGGCGCGGCCTTCATCGCCGCGCCCGTCTTCGGCGCGCCCGCGGTGCCGCTCCAGTTGCGTCTGATCCTCGCGCTCGCGCTCGGCCTCGCCGCGCTCAACAGCGTCACCATCGCCCTGCCGCAGGACGGCGTCGCCAGCTTCGAAGGCGTGATGCTGGTCATGGGCGAGATATTGGCTGGCCTTGCCATGGGGTTCGCGGTCCAGATCGGCTATGCCGCCGCCTTCGTCGCGGGGGAGACGATCGGCAACGCCATGGGCCTCAACTTCGCGGCAATGATCGACCCGTCCTCGGGCCAGTCGACCCAGGTGCTGGGCCAGTTCCTGTCCATCCTCGCCACCTTCCTGCTGCTCGGCATGGACGGGCATCTACTGCTGGCCAGCTTCGTCGTGCAAAGCTATGTCGCCATCCCGCCGGGGGCGGGGATGCTCTCAAACGACACCATCTGGCGGCTGATCGAGTTCGGCGGATCGCTGATGGGCATGGGCGTGACCGTCGCGCTGCCCGTCGCCTTCGCGCTGGTGCTGGTGCAGATCGTCATGGGCATGTTGTCGCGCGCCGCGCCCTCGCTCAACCTGTTCGCGGTCGGTATGCCGGTGGCGATGATGGCGGGGCTGATCCTGCTCGCCATCGCCGCGCCGATCATGGCCGAAGGCATGACCGCCGCGCTCAAGGCGGGTCTCGAAGAAGCCCGCTATATTTCGGAGGGCCGCTGAGATGGCAGGTGGCAGCGAAGGCGGCGAAAAGACCGAAAAGCCGACACCAAAGAAATTGCAGGATGCCGCCAAGAAGGGCGACATCCTCCAGTCGCGCGAACTGGGTACGGCGCTGGTGGTCATGGCGGGCATCGGCTGCCTTGCCATCATCGGCCCCGCGCTGATCGAGGCGCTGCGCGACATGCTGGTCGAGGCACTGCGCTTCCGACGTGAAGATATTGTCGATTTCTCGCCGGTTCAGCGCGGCCTCAGCCTGCTGGCCGGCATCGCTCTCCCGGTCGCGGGCGTCATGCTGGCGACCTTCCTCGCCGCGATCGCCGCGCCTGCCCTGCTCGGATCGCTCGGCTTCCGTCCCGGCGCTTTCGCGCCCAAGCCTGAAAAGCTCAATCCCGTGTCGGGCCTCAAGCGCATCTTCGGCATGCAGGGGCTGATCGAGCTGCTCAAGTCGATCGCCAAGGTCGGACTGCTCGGCAGTATCGGCGTCTGGCTGATCTGGGATCGGCTGACCGAGATCACTGGCCTGGGCAAGGCGGGGATCGCGCCTGCCATCGCCGATGTCGGTAATATCTTCATCTTCACCTGCCTGGTCATGGCGGGCGGCCTGTTCCTGATCGCGGGCATCGATGTGCCCGCGCAGATCATGCAACGCGCCAAGCGCCTTGGCATGAC
>NZ_DATKFP010000435.1:0-6128 GCF_035511395.1 Sphingobium sp. | reverse complement strand
GACGGTCAACGCTCCCTACGGGACGGATCTTTCCGCGCATGAGTTGGCCAAACTTCTCATCGATCCAGAAAGCGCGACCACCTTCAACGCTCTTGCCTTCTCTTTCTTCTCCGAAGTACCTCCTGACATTCAACGGGAGTTTCTCAAGGAGATGGGTGTCAGCGCTTTAGCCGCCAAGAAGGTTACCGATCAGTTCTCAAGGCTTTCGGGCTTCGCAATACCGCTTGCGACATAGCGTTTGCGGGAACTGGATTCCCACAAACGCGAAGCCGTTTTATGACCAATCGCCGCTTGGGCTCAAAGGATAGAACCAACCGCACTAACGTTGGGCGGGCCTGAACTGGATGACGTTCGGTCCCGTCGGCGAGCTTTCCCAGCGTGAAAGCGGCCTGCCCTTGGCCATCCTAACATTAACCAGAGCAAACGGGCTTTCGAGTCCATCCCCGATCAGATCGGCCCAAGCCTGCAACATCTCGCGTCGAGGGTTAAAGTAGCGTGCGCGGTTATAGGCCCATTCAGACGCCGATACGCCCTTGGGCACATGCGACAGAACAAGATCGATGATCATGCGATCGCCGTCACGCTCGAGTTCCGCAGCTCGCTCGTTCATCACCGTCGAAAAAGCCGAACGCCAACCGTGCGGCACCATCTTGCCCTTATAGGCGCCGTTCCCGATCCGCTTGTATAAGGTGCTGACGGCTGCGTCACTCATCGGCAGACGCCAGGACCGGCTGCTGGGGAATACGAGGCTGAACTTTCCAGTGAGTATCCTTATGGCGCGTAGCGTTTCGACCGCCTGCCAGGAAAGCGGGACGTCGTGACCGAAAGCGGCATTGCTCTTGTCCTCGACGGCCAGCTTCATCCGTTCAGCCGGTATCCGCCAGACCGCCCCCGGCGCAGGTTTGTCGGGATCGTCCCAGTCGATGCCTTCAAACTCGTCCCACTGGGCAGTTCGAAGGACGCCAACCCGGACCGCGGTCAGAGCGAGCAGCCGGGAGGCCAGTTTGCTCAATGGGCCACCGGTCGAAAGATCGACGCGTTTCTGAAATTCGAGAAGCTGAGACACCCGCGTAAGCGCTGGTTGCTTGATACCCGGAGGCGAGCGTTTCAGCGCATCCGCGACGATCTCGACGCTGATGATAGTTTCAGTGGTCACCAGCCCTTCGCCGCGAGCCCGCTTGAGAACACCCAGGATGTAGCCGCGGACCCGCTTCGCGGTTTCGATGGCGCCTCGATGTTCGATTTTCCGGAGTGCGATCAGTATCATTTCGCTGGTGACCTGACTGACAGGCAGCTTCCCGAACTCGGGATAGATGTCCTTCTCGATCCTCGATCGAACCCTAAAGGCGTTGGCGGCAGACCACCACGGCTCGTTCTCGGTAAGCCATTCTTCTGCCTTGGCACGAAAACTGGCGTCCGCGTGGACCACGGCCTGTGCCTTGCGTCGGACAAACTCGATCGCAGGGTCGATGCCCTGCCGGAGCAGCTCGCGTGCCTCTTTTTGTCTCTCCCGCGCTTCGGCGAGCCCGACCTCGGGAAACAGACCGAAAGTGACGAGCTTCTCGCGATCGGCAAAATGATATCTGAACCGCCACGACTTCGCGCCGGCCTTTGTGACATAGAGATAGAGACCGGCAGAATCGGTCATCTTATAATTCCGCCCGGTGGCGGCGGCGTTTTTCGCTTCAGCGTATGTAAGAGTCATCGATACCCCAAAAATTGGTTTCGATACCCCCACCGATACCCCACGATTCGTGAGATACCCCGAGACATCCTGAGACATTATGGATGAACAACGGCTCACAAACCCCTGATTTATAGGGATTTATGATACCACATAATGCTCATGAAATCGAGGTTTGGTGGGCCCGGCAGGACTCGAACCCGCAACCTAGCCGTTATGAGCGGCCAGCTCTAACCATTGAGCTACAGGCCCCACCCGTCGAACACGGCGGGATTAGGCAGCATCACGCCGCTTTGCAAGCCTTTGCTCTCACAGGTACGGCAGCCAGAAAATCCGCCAAGCTTGCTGCGCGTACCCCGCGCCTTGCCAGATGCGTCAATATGGCGTCCCACCAGGCGTAGAAGGCTACGCGATCGGCCTCTGTGCGGACATAAGGCGTATGGCCGGGCGCCAAAGTCGGAGAATGGAAGCTGAAGTTCAGCACAGGCACATCTTCCTCCATCAGCGCATCGATGACGGCAATGGCTTCCTGTATCGAAATTCCCTCTGGAGTCAGTGGCACCCGACTTAACATACGCGCGCGAGCCAAGGCACCGGCGATCGGTCCCATGGCCTGAGCGGCGCGATAGGCCCGCTCCCCGCTGCGACGCATCAGTCCGATGAAGCCGGTAGACAGCGGCAGTTCGATGAGCGTTCGCGCTGGCCCGGTCCAGTAGGGATTTTGCGGCAAGCCTCGGAAATCGGGGCCATATTGCCCGCTATAGTCGAAGCGGCTGCGAACCGAACTGTCGAGCCGGAAGCCTGCTTCTTCGAGCAACCGGGCGCTGTTTGGCCCGACGCCATAGCGACCTGCGCGATAAGCGATCGGCCGCGCGCCAAAACGGGTCTCGATCCGCTGGCACAGCGCCTCCAGCTTGGCCCGCTCAACCGCTTCGGGGAGGAAGCCAACATAGCTGTTTGCCGCGCTCACCTCCTCCACATGGGGCGGATTGACCCAGGGGTGAAGATGGGCGCCGATATCGGCGGCGCCATCGCTGATCCATTGCCCCATCATGGCGGCAGCGGCATCGGATTCGATGACCGGATAGTCCGTTACATAGACCGGCTTGACCCCGGCCGCGGCAAAAAATGCCTGGCCCCGCGCCATTCCGTCAATGGCGGATACCGAATGACCGGTGCGACTGAACGGCGCATCCCAGTCAAATTCCTCCTCGGTATCGACAAACAGCATGAACCGCTTGCCAAAGACGGGGTCGAGGGCGATCATGTCTTCGGCAAGCGGATGTGCCAGCAGATTGCCATCATGGGCTAAAGCGGTCATGCCGCCTTCGTAACTGCCAATGGTTGCCAGAGGGTTTCGCTCTCAGCCGATATCGGCCGCATCGTTTGCTGCCGTCGCCGCCGGCAGGGCCAGCAGAACCCGTCCTGCTTCGATCTCCAGACTGCCGCCACAACTGCCCGCAAGACTGCGGATCAGCCGGAGCGAAAAACCCAGTCCCAGCAATGGGCCATCCACCCAGTCCCCATCCGCACCATGGCCCGGATCGAGCAACTGCGCTTCATCGAAGCCGGCAAGGCTCGATGGCCGATCGACGGCCAAAACGATGCAGCCGTTACCGGCATCCGGTCGAAGCCAGCAGGCACCCGTCACGGATTCGCCAGTCGGCGCGACCGAGATCAATGTCCGGAACAGATGCTGAACCATGCGTTCGCCCTGTACAGGATCGACCAGCATCGGCGGCAGGTCCGGCGACATGGCGATGTCGACCGATGTCGTCGCGGCCTGCTCACGGAAGCGCGCCGCGACCTGCAATACCAGTTGACGGGGATCGATCAGGCGCGGCTCTGAAGTATCCTCGCCCCGCGAAACGCGCGCAGCCAAATCCAGATCGTCAAAGGCCGTCAGCAAATGGCGGGCATCGACAGCGATCTTGCCCGCCATGTCGCGATAGCCCTCCCCCGCCGGTCCAAACAGTTCCTGTTCGATAATTTCGGCAAAGCCCAATATGGCGTTCAACGGTGTGCGCAACTCATGCACGAGTTGGCGGAGCGAATCGGCCGACAGGCCGGAGATCGCCATCGGCGCGGGTGCCGGCTGTGCCGCAACTTCCTGTAGATAAGGCCGACGCGCCTGGCCGCGATAGCCCTGGAACCGCCCTGAGCGAGGGTCAAAGAAGGGCGTGGCGGACATGCGCCATTCGCCGTCCATCGCGCCGCCCATGATGATGAAGCGTCCGTTGCGAAACCCGCTGCGACGGGCAAATGCACCGGCGACATGCCCGTCAGGTCCACTGCCGCCTTCCATCGCGGCTTCCCCCAGGGACAGGCCGATCAGCGCCGCCCGCGGGCCCTGGTCGATCCAGAGGATGATGCCCGCCGCGTCCGTCTCGAAGGCGAAGGAGCGCACCGCGGACGTGTCCGCCTCTTCAGGCTGCGCGACCGGCGCAACGACAGCACGCCGCGTGCTGGTGAACTGAGCGATCCGGTCCACCAGATTTCGGATTTGATCCTCGTCACGAGTGGGCGGGCGAAGCGGCGTGATGGTCGCGCTGTGAAGTTCCGACGCAATTTCGGTTTCGGCAGTCGCCGTCATATCGTGGGTCAGCAGCATGGCAGAATCGCCCACCATATCGTCGCGTACTGTCGTCAACACCAGATCGGCCGATCCGAAAACCTCCAGCCCCTGGCGCGTCTTCGGCCCCATGTCCCGACGACCGCGCAGCACACCGCGCGCCGTCGGCGTCAATTGCGGCAACAGGTCGGCCCATATCGCATCCGGCAAATCAGCGCGCGCCATTGCCGCAGCAGCAATGGAAGGTCTGTCCGCCGCGAAGAAAGACACCAAGGTTGCGGAACGCAGTCGCCTTCCCAACTCTACGACGGTCGCGATCCGCTGCGTCTCGCTCAGCTTCGGGCGCAGAGCCGACAGACGATCGATCAGAATCGCCCGATCATGCGGGCCCACCGTCTCCCGACCCGCGCGATCATGCTGGGCCAACAGGTCGACGCATTGGCGCCACAGCGTCACCGCATTCGGCCCGCCACGGTCATCCGCCGCCAGAACCGTTTGCATGAGATCGTTGAAGCGCACCTGAAATCCCCATATGCCGCGCACGCCGGACCCTCGATCCACAGCGCACACCCGAGCCGCTGCTATGGATAGGCAATCGTTACGAAAAGGGAAAGAGCCACAGCGCTGCGACAGAAACGCAACGTCGCATAGTGGGACAATTGCATTGTCCTGAAACATTATTATGATGCGCCCCAGAAACAGGACAGGAAATAATCGGAATAATGGCCGGGCCGAATATCGACGACATCGACCTGCAGATCCTCGGAGAGTTGCAGCAGGACGGACGAATGACCAATGTGGAACTCGCGCGGAAGGTGGGCCTGACGGCTCCGCCCTGCCTGCGTCGCGTCCGCGCGCTGGAGGAAGCCGGCGCGATCACATCCTATCATGCTGTGGTCGACCCTGCGATGCTGGGCTACACCATCACCGTCTTTGCGATGGTCAGCCTGAAGAGCCAAGCGGAAGCCGATCTGAAGGCATTCCAGGACCATGTCGCGCAACTGCCCGAAGTCCGCGAATGCCATATGCTGAACGGCGAGATCGACTTCATTCTGAAGGTGGTCGCCAAGGATCTTCAGAGCTTCCAGCAATTCCTGACCTCGAAGCTGACGCCCGCCCCCAATGTGGTGAGCGTGAAGACCTCACTGACCATCCGGACATCGAAAAATCTACCAGGCGTCCCGCTGCCAGCCTGATCATATATTGCGATGCCATCCGCCTGACACATTCTTCAGATGGTCAGGGTAGGCGGGGATCAGTTATTTGCCGTCATAGGCAGAAAAAGAAAGACCGTCCTGATCGGATCAGGACGGTCTTTCTTTTTGTTTCGGATCAGGCCGCCTTCTTGCCTTGCTGGTCAATCCAGACCGACCAGAAACCGGCGACATTGCCCCAGTCGCCATTTCCGACTTGACCAAGTGCAGTCTGCGCGCTGGCCATGTCGCCAGAGCGGGCTAACGCCATGCCAAGACGGGCATTGACCCGCCCTGCGTCCACACCGCCCTTGGTGAGGGCAAGCCGGTACTGCTCGACCGCCTGCGGAAACTGACCCAACGAAACATAGCTGTCACCCAGAGCAAGCGCTTCCTTACCGGTAGATGCCGTTGCCGCTTTCTTGGCCAACGCGGGCAATCCGGCGATCTCCTTCGTCGCCTTGGGGGTCACGCTCTTGAGCAGGCTGTTGGTCGCCGCCTGCGTCGGCGTCAGCTTGCCCGCCTTTCGACCGGATTCGATGATTGCCTTGGCCTCGGCAAAATAGCCGGCCTTTTCTGCCAACTGGGCGTAATTCTGATAGTCACGTTCGCTCGCCATCGCGCCATTCGCAGCCTGAAGGCGATAGAGATCGAGTTGCGCCTGCGATTCGAGGCTACC
>NZ_DATKFP010000434.1:0-3553 GCF_035511395.1 Sphingobium sp. | reverse complement strand
GGGGCTGGCGCACGGCACCGTCCGAGTGGGAACCGGTGCTACCGCGCCAGTGACAAGATAATGGCCCTTAATTGCTCCGCACGCGACCTTGATAAATGTAGGGTTGTCCGTGCCCCTGATCGTTGGGGTAGAACGTAAATGCGTAAAAGTCGGGCGTGCAGACAAAGCCGACATAGGAGAATCCTCCCTGTCTGTTCACATCTGCAACGATCTTAGCAACATCGTTCGCCGTAACCTTCTTGCCGTTAACGGCCAAGGCAAGGCTCCTGACACCATCGCGGGAAATCTCCGCATCAAATACCGCGCTGGCCGATCTGCACCGAAACTCTTGGGAGATTTTGACGCTATAGCTTGTCGTCTGTGAAAAGCGCTGAAGCCCGCAGGGAGGCGTGGGTTTTGGTGGATATGAAGTAATCGAATTTGCAAGGTTTTGGGGAAATCGGGCGAAAAGCTTGCGATTACGCGCGCCCGTGCACGTAGGGGCTTTCCTCGCAAGTCGGGTCGTGATTCATTGAGTTGGACGAAACGAAGAGGTTTTGCCGATGCCTCCGAAGAAGCCCGCGCAGCGCAGTGACGAGTTGTTCCGCAGTCAGCTCGACAACATGGTCGACATGGAACACGCGCTGGTGAAATTGGCGGGGCTGATCGACTGGTCACGGTTCGATGCGGCCTATGGACGGTTCTACCATGAGAAAGGCCGCCCTGGGCTGTCGACGCGGCTAATGGCAGGCCTGCACCTGCTCAAGCACATGGAGGGCCTGTCGGACGAAGCCGTCTGCGCCCGCTGGGTCGAGAACCCGTACCACCAATTCTTTTGCGGTGAGCAGTACTTCCGCCACAAGCTGCCACTGGATCGCTCGTCGATGACGCGCTGGCGGAACCGGATCGGGGCCGACAAGCTGGAACTTCTGCTCGCCGAGACGCTGCGCGTGGCGATGGAAACAAGGGCAATGCCGCCGCAGGCCTGCGAGCGGGTGACGGTGGACACGACTGTACAGACCAAGGCGATTGCCCATCCCACCGACAGCCACCTGCTGCTACGCGGCATCGAGTGGCTGAACCGGATTGCCCGCAAGCACGGTATCAAGCTGCGCCAGTCATTCCTGCGGGTGGGCCGCCAGGCTCGGCGCGATGTCTCCCGGCTGATCCACGGGCGCGGTCACAAGCAGGCGATGCGTTGGGTGCGCAAACTTCGCACCTGGCTGGGCCGGCTCGACCGCGACATCGGCCGCAAGATCGCCGGAAATGAGGAACTCGAGGCCGCCTTTGCCGTCGTCCGCGAGCGGGTGGCGAAGATCCTCACCCAGAAGGCTGGCAGCACGGACAAGCTTTATGCCCTGCACGCGCCCGAGGTGGAATGCATCGCCAAGGGCAAGGCGCGGACCCGCTACGAGTTCGGGGTAAAGACCTCGATCGCGGTGACAAACGCCCGCACCGCCGGCGGCCAGTTCATCGTCGGCATGCAGGCGTTGCCCGGCAACCCCTATGATGGCCACACCCTGTCCGGGCAGATCGAGCAAGTCGAGCGCCTGACCGGCGTCACCGTTGAGCGGGCTTATGTCGATCGCGGCTACAAGGGGCACAAGCATGGCGGGCAGGCCAGGGTCTATATCGCCCACACCCGCGGGATCACCTCACCCACGATCAAGCGCGAGCTCAGGCGACGAAATGCCATCGAACCGATCATCGGTCACACCAAGTCCGATGGCCTGCTCGAGCGCAATCACCTCGCCGGTGCCACCGGCGATGCCATCAACGCCATCCTGGTCGCCGCGGGGCACAATCTCAGGTTGCTCGTCGCATGGCTGACTGCGCTTTTGCGCGCCCTCATCGCCGCCTGGCTATCCCCAGTCCTGCCCAAAATGGCCGCTGCCTGAAAGCAGCCTACCAGTTCGATAAACCCCTCACGGCACATCGGACGCAATCTACCCGTCGCCGAAACGAACATCGCATTGTTCACGGCCGACTAGCTTTCCTCCCATGCCTCGCTTCCCGTCGACACGGAAATTGCGTCCTCATCCTGTGACCATGAAGGCCCAGAAGCCCCAAATGTCGCCGCCAGCGCGGCCCCGATTGCTGTCGCGATCTTCACAGCCTCTTCCCCTCAAAACTTCGCTGTCGAGACAAAGCGGCCACCAACGCCCGAAAACCACCTTCCCGCTCCCGGTGCCTGAACACTTCTCAAAATCTATGTCGAAGCGGTCTCGGCCAGTATCTCGGAACGGGCCTGCCTATCCTGCGTCATTCTCGTTGGACCGGATGTCTCAGGATTGTCCAGCGCCGGGTCCGAAGCGATCGCAGAGCATGTCGATCAACTGGCGAACGCCATCATCGGCCAGACTGTAATAGATCGTCGTCGCCTCGCGCCGAGTCTTGACCAGCCCGCCTTCACGCAGCTTGCCAAGATGTTGCGATACGCTGGACTGGGATTGCCCGCACAGTTCCACCATCGCGTTCACGGAGAACTCGCCCTGGGTCAGCCGGCACAAGATCAGCAGGCGCTGTTCATTGGCGAGCAGCTTCAGCACACTCGCCGCATGGGCGGCGTGCTGGGCGAGTTGCGCAAGGGGCGTATCAAGGGGCATCATCTGGTCGCGGGTTTCCCATCATCTCGAAGCACGATGTAAATGGCCGGAATAACCAGCACGGTCAGCAGCGTCGAGGACGCAAGGCCGAACAGCAGCGAGATCGCCAATCCCTGAAAGATCGGATCGGTCAGGATCACGGCCGCGCCAATCATCGCCGCGGCGGCCGTGAGGACGATCGGCTTGAACCGGATCGTGCCGGCTTCCAGCAGCACGTCGCGCAGCGATTTGTCCGGCGTGGCCGAATGGCGGATAAAGTCGACCAGCAGGATCGAGTTGCGCACGATGATGCCGGCAAGCGCGATGAACCCGATCATCGAGGTCGCCGTGAACGGCGCGCGGAACAGCATGTGGCCGATGACGATCCCGACCAGGGTGAGCGGCACGGGTGTCAGGATCACGAGCGGCAGACGGAAGCTTTTGAACTGCGCGACGACGATGATGTAGATGGCCAGCAGCGCGACCATGAAGGCGCCGCCCATGTCACGGAACGTAACCCAGGTGATTTCCCATTCGCCGTCCCAGAGCAGGGACGGCACGCTTTCGTCCCCGGGCTGACCATTGAGACGTATCTCCGGCTTCCGCAGGCCCTTCGCCGCCCAGTCATAGGCATCGACCGCGCGGTTCACTTCGATCATGCCGTAGATCGGCGCTTCATAGGCTCCGGCCAGTTCTGCCGTGACCATGTCGGCATAGCGGCCGTCGCGGCGGAAGATCGCGGGACTGCCCGCCTCGGTGCGGGCTTCGACCACGGCGCCGAGGTCGATAAGCTGACCGCCCGGCGTCTGTGCAACCGGCGTACTCGACAGGGCCTGCGTCCAGCTCCGGTCCTTCAGCATGTAAGACGTGGCGGAGACGGTGCGGATGCGGCCGTTGGTGCGCGCAAAGGCTTCGGCAATGCTGGCCGACGAGGCGTCGATCACGTCGACCAGCCCGGACAACAGCGCCGAGGCCCGCGCCGGCTCCTT
>NZ_DATKFP010000433.1:0-3793 GCF_035511395.1 Sphingobium sp. | reverse complement strand
CGACCGTTGCGCGATGAACCGCCAGCTTTTTTATGTGCCATGACCTAAACTCCTTATCTCAGCTGCGCTCAGGCGATCGACACGATCTTGAGGATCGTATGATTCTGGCGATGGCCGTTCTTGCGGCGATAGTTGTGACGACGACGCTTCTTGAAGACGATGACCTTCTCGCCCTTCGCCTGCGCGATGATTTCGGCTGCGACGGTCAGCTTGGCTGCGTCCTTCAGGTCGCCGCCTTCACCGGCCAGCAGGACGTCGTCCAGCGTAACCTTGTCGCCGGCTTCGCCAGCCAGCTTTTCAACGACGATCTTGTCTCCGGCGGCGACGCGATACTGCTTGCCGCCCGTGCGCACGATAGCGAACATGGCTTGTCTCTTCTCGTTCAAATCTGCTTTACGCAGATCATCGAGGACAAATCCTGTCGACCCGCGCGGGAATGTGGCCCGTTAGTGGAATGACTCGGCCCTGTCAACTGATCGGGGTCAGGATGCGGACTGGTTTTCGGTGCTTTCTTTCCCTATCTTGGTTGCAGCCAAGGGAATGACGCGCCGCATGCAGCATATGGGACCGAAAAAGCGGAAGAAAAGGGCCGGCATCAGCCGCGCCGCGATTCTTGCCGCGGTCTGGACCCTGATCGCCGTCACGCTCCTGTCTGCTCTTGCCCCGCTCGGGCCGCCGCTCAGCCGGGCCAAGGGTTCCGCCTTCAATCCCGCCACCACCGAAGTGGTGCTGAAGGCGCGCGCCCGCGCCATGACCCATGCCGTCCAGCCTGTCCGCCCGGATGGGGACGGCCTGCCGCCGGTCGCGTTGCCGTGCCTCGCCGTTGGGCTGGTTATCGGTCTGTGGCGGATGTGGCCGGTAACGCCCGCTCTGGTCGGCCTGGATCGTCTTGCGCGTTTGAATCTGGCCAGAGCGCATCGCGCCAGGGCGCCTCCTTCTCCTTTCTGACGAATCGAAACCTGCCCGCCGTCCGCGGGCTTTCGTCGGAAAGAGGAGTTTCTCATGCCCCGCAAAACCCTGCGACGCGGCCGCCGCCGTCGTCCGCCTTGGTGGTTCATGCCCGTCGTCATGACGGGCCTGGGTACGGCTGCTGTCATTCTCTCCGCGATGATGATGACCATCGTCGAATAAGCTGTCACCAACCGCCGTCCGCTTCGGGCATGTCGGAAAGCGGGTCTTCCGCACCTGTCTGCCGACAGGCCCGAAACGAACGGAAGTGGTTGAGTTGGACGGTATCTGATATTTTATCGCCGTGACGCCTGCATCCCGCGTCCGGCGACAGGACCGAAAGGCATTCATGCCCCACCACACGCCCCTTATCGGCACGATCGTTGCCGGCCTTGTCGTAGCCTTCATCATGGGCGCCATCGCCCATCGCCTCAAGCTCTCGCCGCTGGTCGGCTATCTGATCGCCGGCATCATGGTCGGCCCCTTCACCCCCGGCTTCGTCGCCGACGCGGGCCTCGCCAATGAACTGGCGGAAATCGGCGTCATCCTGCTGATGTTCGGGGTCGGCCTGCATTTCTCGCTGAAAGATTTGTTATCGGTCAAGAATATCGCCGTCCCCGGCGCGCTGGTGCAGATCGCAGTCGCGACCCTGCTCGGCATGGGGCTGGCCCATGTCATGGGCTGGGGCGTGATGGGCGGTATCGTTTTCGGCCTTGCGCTCTCGGTTGCCAGTACCGTCGTGCTGCTGCGCGCCCTGCAAGGCGCTGACCTGGTCGAAACGCGCCGAGGTCGGATCGCTGTCGGCTGGTTGATCGTCGAGGATCTCGTGATGGTCCTTGCGCTCGTCCTGCTGCCTGCGCTGGCGAGCGTCATGAACAGCGCGGACGGGGCAGGGGCGTCCGCGCTTGTCGGGCCGCTGCTCGGCACCTTGCTCAAGGTCGCCGGTTTCGTCGCGGTGATGCTGATCGTGGGCCGCAGGGTCATACCCTGGGCGCTGCACTGGGTCGTCCACACCGGATCGCGTGAGCTGTTCCGGCTCGCCGTCCTCGCCATCGCATTGGGCGTCGCTTTCGGCGCGGCGCTCGCGTTCGATGTCTCCTTCGCGCTCGGTGCCTTCTTCGCCGGCATGATCCTGGGCGAAACTCCGCTCAGCCGCCGCGCGACGGAAGAGACGCTGCCGCTGCGCGACGCTTTCGCCGTGCTCTTCTTCGTGTCGGTCGGGATGCTCTTCAACCCGTCCATCGTGGTCGAACAGCCGCTGCCGTTGCTGGCTACCATCCTCATCATCGTCATCGGCAAGTCGATCGCTGCCTGGGGCATCGTCCGGGCCTTCGGCCATCCCAACGTCACTGCGCTGACCATCGCCGCCAGCCTGGCGCAGATCGGCGAATTTTCCTTCATCCTCGCATCGCTGGGCACGGGTCTTGGCGTCCTGCCGGAAGATGCGCGCGATTTGATCCTGGCGGGCGCTATGGCATCCATCTTCCTCAACCCGATCCTCTTCTCGATGATCGTGCGGGAGCATAAGCAGGATGATGACGAGGGCGAGGAGCCGGCGCGGCCAGAGCGTCCGCGCATCGGCCATGTCATCCTGGTCGGCTATGGCCGGGTCGGCAAACTGATCGCCCGCCGTCTGGCCGAACGGCACGTCCATTTCGTCATCGTGGAAGGTGATCCGGAACGGGTGGAGGAGGCCGAGGATGCCGGCCTGTCCGTCGTCAAGGGCAATGCTCTGGAAGACAAGCATCTGCTCGCCGCAGGCATCTGCGAGGCGCGACATCTGCTGATCGCCGTACCCGAAGGCTATGAAGGGGGCGCGATCCACGAACATGCGCAGCATCTGAATGCGAACCTCCAGGTTATCGCGCGTGCCCATAGCGACGCGGAGGTGGCGCATCTGGAGAGATTGGGGGTGCCCCATGTCGTCATGGGCGAGCGCGAACTGGCGGCGCGGATGCTGACGCTTTGCGGCGTGGGCTGATAAATATGGGCTGACATAAAAATGGCGGGTGGAGTTTCGCTCCACCCGCCAACCTCATTCGATGATCAACCGCGCGGCTTGCGCGGTCCGCCGGGGCGCTTCGGTCCGCCCTTGAAGGGACGCGGCGCGTAGCCGCCGGGGCCGCCGGGGCGAGGACCGCGATCGTTCGGACGAGCGCCGGTACGCTTGTGCTCGCGCGCCTGATCGCGCGGCGCGCCGTCGATCATTTCGAAAGCCACGTCGGCGCCCTCGTCATTGGCCTCGCCGGTGCGCTTCACCGCCGACAGGAAGCGGCTGGCGATCGTCTTGGGAATTTCGAACATCGTCTCGTTGGTGGTGATGCGGATCGCGCCGATATCCTGGCGCGACACATGGCCGCGGCGGCAGATCAGCGGCAGGATCCAGCGCGGGTCGGCATTCTGGCGACGACCGATGTCCATGCGGAACCACTGGGTGTCCTCAAAGCCCGGACGCGGCCCGTCGTTGCGCACCGGCGCTTCGCTGCGGTCCAGCAGTTCCTCGGGTGCGGGCAGGGCGGCGCGGGCGCTTTTGACCAGCATCGCCGCGATTTCCTTGGCGCTTTTCTCGGCCAGCAGTTCGGCGCCCAGCGCCCAGTCGGCCTCGTCCAGTTCCGCCTTGTCCATCAGCGACGCGCGCAGGCGGGCATTATCCTGCTCCAGGATCGCTTCACGGCTCGGCGGGGTGCCCCATTCGACCGGAATCTTGGCCCCGCGCAGCATCGATTCGACGCGGCGACGGCGCGGATAGGGCACGATCAGCACGGCGGTGCCCTTCTTGCCGGCGCGGCCGGTGCGGCCCGAACGGTGCTGCATGGTTTCGGCGTCGCGCGGCAGTTCGACATGG
>NZ_DATKFP010000432.1:0-5723 GCF_035511395.1 Sphingobium sp. | reverse complement strand
TCGAACGACTGGCGCAGCTTTTCGCCCATTGGCTGGCGATCTGGCGCGCGCAGGGGCTGGACCCCGTCCGCACTCACTGGCTGCTCAATGCCCATCCGAACGGCACGCCGATGCGCGTAGTCCAGCCCGATGGAGAGGTCGTCGAAGGGGCGTTTGACACACTGGACCGACAGGGCATGTTGATCCTGCGCTTGGCGAATGGGCAGAGCCGTGCCATTCACGCCGGCGATATCATTTTGACCTGAAGGACGGGCCATGCTTCTCGCGATCGACGCGGGCAACACCAATGTCGTTTTCGCCCTGGTAGAGGGTGAAGAGATCCGTACGCGGTGGCGCATAGCGACGGATCCGCGGCGGACCGCCGATGAATATGCCGTGTGGCTGCATCAGTTGTTGCAGTTGGAAGGCTATGCCATGGCGGACGTCGAAGCCGTGATCATCGCGACCGTCGTGCCGCGTGCCCTCCATAATCTTCAGGTCCTGGCAGACAAATATTTCAAGACGACGGCACTGGTGGCCGGACAGACGCCGGTCGACTGGGGCATCGAACTGGACGTGGCCGAACCCGCCTCGGTCGGGGCGGATCGGGTTGTAAACGCGATCGCCGCCCACCATCTCTTTCAGGACGACCTGATCGTCATCGATTTTGGGACAGCAACAACCTTCGACGTGGTCGACTACAGCGGCGCCTACAAGGGCGGGATCATCGCGCCGGGCATCAACCTGTCACTGGACGCATTGGTCTCCGCGGCGGCGAAGCTGCCCAAGATTGCGATCGAGCCACCGGAAAGTCGGTCGGTGATCGGGCGGACCACGGTCGACGCGATGCAGATCGGCGTCTTCTGGGGCTATGTGGCGATGATGGAGGGGCTGGTCGCGCGCATTCGCGCTGAGATAGGCCGTCCCGCCAAGGTGATTTCGACGGGAGGACTGGCTGTCCTCTTCAATGACAATAGCGATATTTTCGATGCGATCGCGCCGGATCTCACCATTCAGGGACTGGCGCTGTTGTACGAACGGAGTTTGAAAACAGAATGACACCCAAAGACGAGCTGCTCTTCCTGGCCCTGGGCGGGTCGGGCGAGATCGGCATGAACGTTAATCTCTACGGTTGCCGGGGCAAATGGGTGATGGTCGATCTCGGCCTCACCTTCGCCGATCCGGCCTATCCCGGCGTGGAACTGATCCTGCCGGACCTGAGCTTTATCGAGGATCGCCGCGACGACCTGCTCGGGATCGTGCTAACCCACGGGCATGAAGACCATATTGGCGCGATTCCCTATCTTGCCGCGGACCTTGGCGTGCCGCTCTACGCCACGCCGTTCACGGCGGGCCTGATTCGGTTGAAGCTGGAAGAGGAAGGGCTGACCAAGGAGGTCAAGCTCAACGTCATCGAGAATGAGGGGAGCTTCAACCTCGGCCCCTTCGGTTTCCGCTATGTGCCGCTGGCCCACTCGATCCCAGAGGGTAACGCCGTCCTGATCGATACGCCCCATGGACGCATCTTCCATACTGGCGACTGGAAGCTGGATGAGCGGCCGCTGCTCGGTCAGCCCTCGACGCCGGAAGAACTGACCGAGATTGGAGACGAGGGCGTGCTGGCGCTGGTGTGTGACAGCACCAACGTGTTCAATTCGCAGGCGAGTGGATCCGAAGGCGACGTGCGCGAGGGGCTGATGCAGACCGTCGCGGGCGCCAAGGGCCGGGTGTTGGTCACTACCTTTGCTTCCAATGCGGCGCGCGTGCAGACATTGGGGGAAGTCGCGGTGGCGACCGGGCGCAAGCTCTGCGTGGCCGGCCGTTCGCTGGACCGGATCATCACGACGGCCAAGGCCGCGGGCTATCTCAAGGATTTTCCGCCGATGATCGATTGGGACGATGCGATGGCATTGCCCCGCCGCGACGTTATGATCATCGCAACCGGCGGCCAGGGCGAGGCGCGGGCCGCACTGTCTCGCATCGCTTTCGACAGCCATCCCATCAAGCTGGCGGAGGGGGACACGGTCGTCTTCTCCTCCAAGCAGATCCCCGGCAACGAGATCGCGATCGGCCGTATCCAGAATGCACTGGCGACCGCCGGCGTGCTGATGGTAACGGATCGGCAGGCGGAGGTCCATGTGTCGGGCCATCCGGGGCGTCCGGAATTGGAGGCCATGTACCGCTGGATCCGGCCCGAAATCTTGCTCCCGGTACATGGTGAGCGCCGTCATATGGCGGAACAGGCGCGGCTTGGTCTTGCCACCGGTATCCGTCATGCGCCGGTACAGTCCAATGGCGATATGCTGCGCCTTGCTCCCGGCGTGCCGGAGATTATCGGTCAGGAGGACACCGGGCGACTGGTTCTGGACGGCGATGTTATCCTGCCCGCCGACGGTTCGACTATGAACGAACGGCGCAAGCTAGGCCTGCACGGCCAGATCAGCGTCGCGGTGGCGCTTGATCGAAAGGGCAAGTTGATCGGCCAACCGGCGCTGCGGACACAGGGCGTTCCCGTGGAAGAAGACAAGGCGGCATTCCTGGCTGAAGCGGCCGAGGAAGCGGCGGCAGTCGTGCCCAAGGGATCGCAGGAGGAGGAAGCACTGCGCGAGCGAGTGCGGCTCGCTGTGCGTCGCACCGCGAGCCGCTGGACCGGCAAGAAACCTATAGTGGACGTGCTGCTGATCCGCGCCTAATCTCATGTCATGAACTGGTACGCGATCTTCGCCATCTATTTCCTGATGTGGGTGGTCAGCGCCTTCATCATGCTGCCCTTCGGCATCCGGACGCCCGATGAGACGGGTGAGATGTTGCTGAAGGGCCAGGCGGACAGTGCGCCCAGCAATTTCCGGCCGGGCCGGGTGGTCCTCCGCGCGACCCTATTGTCGGTTCTGATTTTCGGCCTTTATTATGCCAATTATGTGCAGGGCTGGGTCACGCTCGACATGCTGCCGGGTTATCGTATCAAGCCATGAAGCTATCGACGCCCCGCATTGTCATGGCGGGTGCGTCGCACGTTGAGCGGTGGGCCTATATGCGCGCCGAATTATGGCCCGAGGTGTCGCTGTCGGAACATCGTGACGATATTCTCGTGCAGTTGAAGAACGGTGGCGATGAAGTCACTTTTCTGGCCTTCGACGACGAGGGCGACGCGATCGGCTTCGCGGAGGCTGCGATCCGACATGATTATGTTAACGGATGCGATTCAAGTCCTGTCGTATTTCTCGAAGGCATCTTTATCGAACCTCATGCGCGCCGTAACGGCATTGCACGGGCGCTGGCCGATGCCGTCAGGGAATGGGGGCGGGATCATGGCTGCACCGAAATGGCTTCCGATGCCGACATTACCAACGAAGCCAGCCATGCTTTCCATGCCGCGCTCGGCTTCGCTGAGACCGAGCGCGTTGTCTATTTCCGCAAGAACATAGACTGACGGGCTGCGCTATTGGCGCAGCCGCTCGATGGCCTGAGCGAGGGCTACGTAAAGCTTGCCCATGTCAGACGAAAGGATTGCAACGCCGAGCGCGTTGCCGTCGCGCGCCGACAGGATGACGCGCAGCATCGCCTCGAAATCATGAATGTAGCGGTTCACATGATCGCGGAACTCCGCGTCATTATCATAATGAAGCGCGATTTCACGGGACTCACCTGCATCGAGCAACTTGACCGCGCGACGGGTGAATACGCCCCGGTCGCCCTTCAGATAGGCAGACCAGGCTGAATCTGTCACGTCGTTGGACAGGATCTTGGCGACGTCGATCGCGGTGCTGTTCAGCGATTCGATCAGCAGGGCGGATCGGCGCGCGAAATGGTCGCGGTCACGATCTTCCGCAGCGCGCTGCCCTTCCTCGATCCGCTGTTCGACGCTCGCACTGGTGTCGGCGATGGTCAGAAGCTGACGTGTCAGGCGTTCCGAGGCCTGATGGGCAACCTTGACCGCTTCCTCCGCGATGTGCGTGATCTGCTCGATCTGCGCCGTCACCTTGTCGCCGACAGCAGCCCGCATGGCATGCTCGCTTGCCTCTGCCAGTTGCTGTGCCGCATCCGGTATGGCGCGACCCAATGCCTGGCGCGCGCGCTCGGCGGCTTGGTCGGCAGTGTCCTTGACCCGCAGCAGTGCAGTCACAAGCAAAGGACCGGCGCCTTCGGTGATCCGCGCAGCGTCATGATGCGCTGCGTCGAGTGCAGCCCGCAGGCGATCGACCAGTTCACGATTGGCTTCCAGCCCGCCTTGCGTGCTTTCCAGCCATTCGGTCAGGCGGCTACCCTGACCGCGTAGCATCGATTCGGCTTCCTCGGCGCGCCCGACAAGTGCTTGCGAGATCGCTTCCAGATGCTCCATTTCCGGCTTGGCGCTGCCCAGCAGGACTCGGCTCTGTTCCAGACGCCCGTCGAAACGCTGAAGTGCAGCGGGATAGGTTTCGTCCAGTTCGCGCACACTGGAATCCAGCGCGACAAGCAGTGTCTCGGCGCTGCCGATCAGCCTTTCAGCGGTCATGCCACCAGCCGCCAGTGCATGGTCGATACGCTGCGTTTCGGCAGTAAGGTTCGTCAGCGCCTTGTGCAACCGCTCGCTGCGAGCCAGTGCACTGTCTTCCATCGCCGCGAAACGGCTTTCGGTGGAAGTGACGGTTTCGTGCAGGCCGCTATGCAAGCCCGACATCAGAGCGCGTTGCCCCTCCATGAGGTCGTTGAGCTGATGCAGGCGGCCTTCGACATCGTTGATCGTGTCGGACAGGCCAGCGACGGTGTCGCTGCCGATCGTGTCCAGATGAGCGCGCGACCGAGCAATCAACGCCTCCAGCGCTTCGGACTGGTTGGCAAGTCGGCCATCGGTCAGTGCCAGTGCTTCCTCCGCGCGGTTCAGCGCTGCATCAAGACGCTGGCGCAGATCGGCCTCGATCGCCTCCATGTCGTTAGCGAGACGCACGGTCATCTCATCGCTGGTGCTGCCGATCCCCGCCTGAGCAGCGGCGACCAGTGCCTGGAGCGTATCCGCGCGGCGCGACAGGCCTTCATCAGTGGTCGCCATGGTTTCGCGGACGATGATCATCAGCTTTTCGAGACGGGCATCCATGTCTGCCTGCGCGCTGTCGAGATCGCGGCTCAGGGCGAGACGGACACTGTCGCTGGTGCTGGACAATCCGGCCTCTGCCACCTCGATCAAGGCAGCGAGCGCGGAGGATTGGTTTTCGAGATCTTGCCGGCTGCGTTCCATCATCTGACGCGCGCCGAGCGAAGTCGTCTCGATCCGTCCGGCGGCGATTTCAGCAAGGCCGGTGACTTCCTCCGACGCCGATCGCGTGGCTTCCTGCAACTGGCCAAGCTGGCTGGTCAGGCTCTTCGTCGCGGCGAGGGTACGCGTGCGCGCTTCGTCCGACACTTCGGTCAGGGCATGGAGGCGGGCTTCGAGTGTGTCGATCCGCTCGGCCAGCGCATGACCATTGTCCATGATCTGCGCTGCCATCCGGCCTGTGCGCTCTTCCAGTTCGGGGATGGAGCCGATCAGCGCATCCATACGGGCGATCAGCGCCGCGCCCGCCTGTTCAGCGGCTTCCGCGCGATTCGCTGTGGTCTGCGCGCGACCGGCGATGAGTTCGGCTGAGGCTTCCATATTGCTGCTGGCGGCTGCGCCATAGCTGTCGAGCAGTTCGGCCTGGTCCTGCATCGTCTGGCGCGCCGTTTCGAGTTGCGCGGTGATGCGGCCCAGTCGCAGTTCGAGCAGGTCAGCTTCCGTCCGCAGCGCG